>RXJR01000032.1:0-124481 GCA_003963305.1 Candidatus Melainabacteria bacterium
TGGTCCGGTGCCAGCTGCGCCAACAACTGCTTCGAGCTTCCGGTCGAAGTGGCTGACAGCACTGGTGCTGGTTCGTTCGATTCTGCTGCTACTGGTGCTGCCGACGGTGCTTCCGCCTCAGTCACTACAGCTGGTGCTACTTCTTTGGTTGCAGGAGCTGGTGCAGCTTCTGGAAGAAGGTTAGCCATCGCAGGATGTATGGTCAGGGCGGCTGCAGGCGCTGCACCGATCGATGCAGCATCCTTGGCTTTGCTGCCGAGGAAGAGCATCGCGTGACCCGCAGAGGTCGAAGGAGCAGAGTGAGCAGGTCGCACTGGACCAGTTGACTTCTTGGCCTTCACGCCATTCGCTTGTGGAGCATTGACCCCAGACATCTTCTGCCAGATGCTGGCATCAGGTGCGGAGTGTGCCGCTAGTAAATTTGCCTGCATCAGCGTTAGCGAAACGCTCAAGGACAAGCACAGTTGGGGCTTATTCATTCAACTCTCCCTCTTCTAGCTCTCATTCTTGCCACCATAGTACGTTGAGAGCCACATCCGTGTTAGCCGATCTTACCGGCTCGTCCAGAAGCTTAACATGACTTTCCGCTGTCTGCACGAATCTTTTTTCATTGCCAGACGGCAACTTAAAGTTCCTCATTATTTTTTCAGACACTAATTTTCTCCACTTCTACAAAGGCGCATGGGAAGAGGCATTCAGCCCTGCCACAATACTTACAGAAGCCTTACAAGTCAAACAATTGACAACCGCATTTGGTGCCAGATGAAATTAACAAGCATGTCAAGGGAGTCTTCAAAGTTTCAATTGCGGTTCTCTGGCAGTTATCAGAAGCAATAATCGAGGAATTCTAAATGTCAGGTGCAAATCCGGAAGTCAATTCATCCTTGCACTCTGGGTGCCATTAATAAGAATGGTATATACTCAGTTCTGCTACGACGTAAACACACGTGCGTCAGTGCTGGGCGAATCTAATTGACAAATAAAATCAGTCAAATCTACTTGAGCCAGGGCTCAGCCGAACGGCATCCATTACCAAGCGAGAGACACAAATAGTGGTTGAAAACAGTAACGAGCAAGAGAAAGTTCTTGTTGTTGACGATGAAGCTTCGATCAGAAGAATTCTCGAAACGCGATTGAAGTTGGCTGGCTACAACGTGGCCACCGCAGCTGATGGGCAGGAAGCGCTGGAGCAATTCAACGCATTCCAACCCGATCTGGTAATCCTAGACGTCATGTTGCCCAGAATGGACGGGTACGAGGTCTGCCGAGAGATCAGAAAGACTTCCGATACGCCCATCATCATGCTGACAGCAGTTGCAGACGTATCAAACCGCATTCAAGGGTTGGAAATAGGTGCCGATGACTACGTAGTCAAGCCCTTCAGCCCGAGCGAACTGGAAGCCAGAATCAAAGCAGTCTTGCGACGTACGGTTGAACGACATCAAGAAGCCGGACAAAGTAAAAGTACTAACGTTATTACGATCGGCAATCTGAAAATTGATTTAAATAAGCGGCAAGTAACGCGTAAAAACGAGCGCATTCGCCTGACGGGAATGGAGTTCAGCTTGCTCGAACTGCTTGTCACCAATTCTGGCAAACCTTACTCGCGCGGAGAAATTTTGCAGCAAGTTTGGGCTTACCCGCCGGATCACAGAATCGATACCCGAGTCGTTGATGTTCACATCAGCCGCTTGAGATCGAAGCTGGAAGAGGATTCATCCAACCCAGACTTGATTTTGACTGCCCGTGGCATCGGCTACATGTTCCAGAAAATCAACTAAGAATCAAATGATCTAGTCGGCAGATTATTCGAAAGAAATCTTAATGACGAAATCAAACTGACAGATAACAAAAGGATGCGGTTCAAAACCGCATCCTTTATTTTCAAGAGCGTGATACCAGAGGTGGTTCTACCTAGTAGCGATAGTGCTCCGGCTTGTACGGTCCTTCGACAGGCACGCCAATGTATTTCGCCTGGTCGTCGCTTAGCTTGGTCAGCTCAGCATCGAGTTTGGCAAGTTGCAGCCTGGCCACTCTTTCGTCGAGGTGCTTAGGCAGTACGTAAACGCCAGGTGCGTATTCACCTTGCTTGGTGAACAATTCAATCTGGGCGAGAACCTGGTTGGCAAAACTGCTCGACATAACAAATGAGGGGTGACCAGTTCCGCAGCCGAGGTTCACGAGCCTGCCCTTAGCCAACAAGATGATGCGGCGACCATCCGGGAAGATGATGTGATCGACTTGCGGCTTGATCTCTTCCCATTTGTACTGGGAGAGCGAGGCAACATCTATTTCACTGTCGAAGTGACCGATGTTGCAGACGATGGCATTGTTCTTCATTTTGAACATGTGATCATGCTTGATGACACCAAAGTTGCCGGTGCAGGTAACAAAGATGTCGGCCTTGTCTGCAGCGTAGTCCATGGTGACAACTTTGTAGCCTTCCATGGCGGCTTGCAATGCGCAAATCGGATCGATTTCGGTAACCCAAACATTGGCGCTCAAAGCACGAAGAGCCTGGGCACTGCCTTTGCCTACATCACCATAACCGCAAACGACGGCGATTTTGCCGGCGATCATAACGTCGGTGGCACGCTTGATACCATCGACGAGGCTTTCGCGGCAACCGTACAAGTTGTCGAACTTCGACTTGGTGACGGAATCATTGACATTGAAGCAGGGGAACGGCAGATCGCCTTTCTTCTGCATCTCGTACAAGCGGTGCACGCCTGTTGTGGTTTCTTCGCTCACGCCTTTGATATTGGCGCGAATGCGGCTGTAAAAGGTTGGATCGGTAGCCAATTTCTTCTTGATCGAAGCATAGAGAACTTCCTCTTCTTCGCTCGTGGGCTTGGCCAAAACCGATTGATCTTTTTCAGCTTTGCTGCCGAGAAGAACCAGCAACGTGGCATCGCCACCGTCATCGAGAATCATGTTGGGCGTTCCACCGTCATGCCATTCCATGATGCGGTGCGTGAATTCCCAGTAGTCTTCGAGCGATTCGCCCTTAACTGCAAAAACCGGGGTGCCGCTGTCAGCAATCGCAGCCGCGGCGTGATCTTGTGTCGAAAAGATATTGCAGCTGGCCCAACGCACTTCGGCGCCGAGTTCAACCAGGGTTTGGATGAGCACTGCGGTCTGAATGGTCATGTGCAAAGAACCAGCGATGCGAGCGCCTTTGAGCGGACGGCTGCCGGCATGTTCTTTGCGGATAGACATCAAACCGGGCATCTCTGTCTCAGCGATGGCGATTTCCCGGTGTCCCCATGGCGCCAATTTGATATCGGCGACTGCATAGTCCACTTTAGGTGGATTCTTCACTGTCATTCGTACCTCCTTAGCTCAAACGCAAAATGCGCCCGTGAGCCGAATCCTCACGAGCGCCGTTAACTTGGGATATCTCCCCGCACCGAGCCTGGTCTCAAAGATCGCAGCGCTCCTCAGTGCTGGCAACATTATCTCATGACTAACCAGCCTGGCCAAAACCGGTACAGAAACACTAATAATTTGCTGAAACGCGCACCGGTCGCAATTGCTGAGACACAACAGCAAAGGTTCAAAACAGAGACGATCTTATCTATCCGAGCGGAAAAGCCAGCGGCAAGGGGCAGAAGCATAAGGGACTCCTCTCTCTGCCGAATCATATATAGGAAGCACTTCACCGATTGACTCTGCGCCGGTTGCCAACAGGAATAATTAAGAATTGTGATCTAGTTTCCAGCGCGGATAATTCCTTTGATTTCAAGGGAACATTAGTAGCAGAGAGAGCGACGGTATTGATATGGAAACCCTAAGTCACAAGAAGATTGCTGTTTTAAGTGCCGCTTTGATGGCCAGCATCACGCTTCTGCCGGCTCAATCAAATGTTCTTCACGGCTACCTCGAGCACAAAGCCGAGCAAACTGCACCAGCCGCGACACCAAATCAGGCATCCAGCCCTGCACCAAATCCGGCACCATCTACTGACTCTATATCTGGTGCAGTCGAAGCACTTATACCGGAAAGCTATCCACCCGGTTATCAAGGGTCATGGCATTGCGTCACCACGGTCGTCGACTCCGGAGTGCCAGCCATTCCAACCGGTCAGGTCATGCTCAGCGACGTCACCTTCGCCCGACAGGCTGACGGTCGAATCACAGCCGCGTGGACTCAGCCAGGTTGGACAGAGAGCACGTCGTCGGTGACGGCTTTCAGCAGCACTGAAGCACGGGTAGACAGGACCAACTATTTTGTCTCCAAGGATCTGGACCAGTCCTGGGCTGCACGTTCACGAGATCAGTTCACCCAGAACAGCAGACAATCCATAACGGCCAAAAGCTACGTCGATCAATATATTGATGGGCAATTCGTCGGCCGCTATCGAACCACTTCACTGCTGCAAAAATCACCTGGATCAGATATCGCTTTCGCTCAGTAGGTCCAAGAGACACAGGCAAGATACGGATAGTCGGCTGAGCCTAAATCCGTTCCCCGGTCAGGTAAGGCTTTAGCTAAGGCTGCTATCTGGCGTTAGTTATGTGGTGCCCCAGACCGTGGTGGCTATATGGTGCCCCAGACCGTGGTGGCTATATGGTGCCAAAACCCTGGTGGCTATATGGTGCCAGACCCTGGTGGCTATATGGTGCCAGACCCCGGTGGCTATATGGTGCCAGACCCTGGTGGCTATATGGTGCCAGAACCGTGGTGGCGATATGGTGCCAGACCCCGGTAGCTATATGGTGCCAGATCCGGGTAGCTATATGAAGCCGCAGGTTCCGGCTTAAAGCATTACTGACGGCATCGCGACAGTGCCCACCAAATATATGCCGAACTTTTGAACCGGCAGAATACCTATATATGATGGTGGCAATGTGGTGGCTATATATAGATGGTGGCATTATAGTGGCAGCCGTCAGCAGATATGATCAACACCAGATGTGGTGCCAAGAGATCTATAGCCGAGAAACGACACCATATATAGCGGGCACCGATGGACAGATACGCCATCGGCAAAACAGCCACCGGCGGGGCTAATCGCCACCTGCCGGCATAGCATCTGCGAACCGAAGCAATCCTCAATCAATCATTCATGCAAAACAAACATCCCAGCAGCAAGAGCCACTGGGATGTCGGAATTAGTTTGTGCCGAAAAGGCAGTTTTATTTCTTTCCGGAAACCGGTTGTTTAGCCTCGGTTCTCTTCTGAGCAAATGACTCTGCACCGCGGTAAACCGCACTGCGTCCAAGGTCACGCTCGATGCGAAGCAGCTGATTATACTTGGCTGTGCGTTCGGCACGGCATGGTGCCCCAGTTTTGATCTGTCCGCAGTTGGTAGCAACGGCAAGATCGGCAATGGTGGCGTCCTCGGTTTCACCGGAGCGATGACTCAACATACTTGAATACCCGTTTTCTTTAGCCAGGTTGATAGCTTCAAGCGTTTCGGTCAATGTTCCGATCTGGTTCGGCTTGATCAAAATGGCGTTGGCAACACCACTATCGATACCACGTTGTAATCGAGTCGTATTAGTGACGAATAGATCATCGCCCACCAATTGCACCCGTGAACCTATCGTATCGGTGAGCAGCTTCCAGCCGTCCCAGTCGTCTTCTGCAAGCCCATCCTCTATGCTGATGATTGGGTATTTATCAGTCAATTTCTCATAGTACTTGACCATATCCTTGCTAGATAGAACCAAGTTTTCAGTGGCCAGTTTGTACTTGCCGTCCTCGTAAAATTCGGTCGAGGCAGGGTCGAGAGCCAGCGCTATCTGGCTTCCGGGCTTGAAGCCGGCCTTGTCAATTGCCACCATAATCAACTCCAGCGCTTCCTCATTTGTCTTCAGTGACGGAGCAAAACCACCTTCGTCACCAACCCCGGTGCTCAAACCTTTCTTATGCAGCACTGCCTTTAGTGCATGATAGACTTCCGCTCCCCAGCGCAAAGCATCAGCAAATGTGGGTGCACCTACAGGAGCAATCATAAATTCCTGGAAGTCAACACCGTCAGCAGCGTGCTTGCCACCGTTGAGGATATTCATCATAGGCACCGGCAATACGCAGGCTGATACTCCGCCTACATAGCGGAATAGTGGCATTCCCAGGTAGTTAGCTGCAGCTTTGGCAACTGCCAGACTGACACCAAGGGTGGCATTAGCTCCAAGATGAGCTTTATTTTCAGTACCATCGATTCTTTGCAATTCGCTGTCGATAAGCGACTGTTCAACGGCATTTAAACCAATCAGACCTTTTGCAATCACCTCATGGATATGATTGACTGCCACCAAAACACCTTTGCCACCATAGCGATTTGGATCATTGTCGCGCAACTCAACGGCCTCAAAACTACCCGTCGATGCACCAGACGGAACCGCGGCTCGACCCGCAGCCCCATTGGCTAAAACGACCGTCACTTCGACTGTCGGATTGCCTCGCGAATCCAGTATTTCCATCGCCGATATTTCTTCAATATGAGTCATCGCATCAAAATCTCCTATCGTGTTGAGCAATTATTTTCACCAGAAAAATCATTTCTGATGGTGCAACATTTAGTTGTTCAAGTATAATCCTTTTCACTGGGGTTCTTAATTTCCGGTTGGCGCAGGGAATATCCAGTAACTTGGTGTGGTATCAGTGACATTTCATTCAAAACCTAGAAGTGGTGGTCCAGCATGGGCAAATTCCATGGCGGAGGTTTCCAGGCTATCCAGGAATACTTCCAGCAGAAGAGTTGCCGATTTTGCGATAATCCGTTTTCTTCCGAAGGCATTCAACTGCTTAGAGAAGAGCCCGGTGTTCTTGTGGTGCGTGTAACTTGCAGTTCTTGCGGACATCCGCTGGGTGTGGCAATAGTGGGAACTAACAATCGCGGTCAAAAAGAAAGACCCAATTGTCCTGCTGATTGGACTAAGAAAGACATCGAACGTCTTTCCAAAAATCCTGCTATTACCTACGATGACGTTTTGAACGCACATGAGTTCTTTACCAAATTGGGCTCCGATTGGGCCCAGCACATCCCCCGGCTGCGCAGAGCTGCACAAAGTCAATAAGTCTAGCAGGCCAAGCCGCCCAGACTGAAAATCTGCCAAAATAAAGGCATGCAGCGTAACGAAGTATGCCTTGTCACCAGACAAGCCAAAGAGAATCCTCTCTTTGGCGTCTCTTGGTATTTTCCCAACACATACGCCGTGGGCATGTCAGGGCTTGGCTATCAGCTAGTCTGGTCACTCATAGACAAGGACCCAGAAGTCGTTGTCAATCGGGGATTTTCCGACATGGAGGAGTCTGGAGCCGCCTCGAATGAACTCTTTGGCTTCACTGTATCGTGGGAACTTGACTTCATCAACATACTTGCCATCCTCGAAAAACATGGAATCGCCTATTGTTCGACAGACCGCAGCGATGATTCACCTCTTGTCTTCGGTGGCGGCCCGGTACTGAGTGCCAATCCCGAGCCATTTGCTGATTTTTTCGACGTCGTATTGCTGGGCGACGCTGAAGCTATCGTTCCGAACTTCATCAACGCCTGGAAAACCGCCAGAGAGCTTCCAGGCAGGCAAGCCAAACTGCAACAACTTGCCACCATACCTGGGGTCTATGTTCCATCACTCTACAGTCATACATATTCGTCGAACGACGGGCCCATTGAAAGCATACAAACACTATCGGTGGTGCCGACGAAAATCACCAAGCAACTATATGTGCCACCACCAGACTACATGGCACATACCCAAATCCTCAGCCCAGACACGGCGTGGGGAGACACTTTCCTCGCAGAAATCGTGCGCTCGTGTCCTCAAGAATGCAGGTTTTGCCTGGCTAGCTTTTTAACAAGACCGTTTCGTCCTATAAATGTCGATACGATAATGAACAAGATCGATATAGGACTGCAGCATACAAACAAAATTGGTCTGCTCGGCCCGAGTGTCACTGAACATCCGCATTTCGACGAGTTAGCAGCCAGACTTTCTCAGCGTGACAACATTCAAATATCAGTCGCTTCAATACGCGCTGATACCATCAGCGATACTGTCTTGCAAATGCTGCGGAAGCTCAATCAGAAATCCGTGACAATCGCAATTGAATCCGGCTCGGAACGATTGCGAGCGATCATGAAAAAGAATCTGAGCGAAGAGGAAATTTGCCACGCGGTAGACCTGATTGAAGCCAGCGGTCTGGAAAGCGTCAAATTTTACGGCATTGTTGGTCTGCCGCACGAGACGCAAGACGACTTGAACGAAACAGTCAGGTTGATGCAGTCCCTCAAAAAGAAACATCGCCGGCTCCGCTTCGTATTTGGTGTCAGCTCTTTCGTGCCTAAAGCGCAGACTCCCTATCAATGGAACGGTCGCAGCAAAGATTGCAAAGCTCGCCTCGAGTACATTCGCAAGCATCTGGCTAAAGTGGGAATCGAAGTGCGCCCGGAGAGCCATAACTGGAGCGATATCCAGGCCGTCATCTCTCGCGGTGACAGGCGATTGACCGAGCCCTTGATTGAGGTTGCCAAAGAAGGTGGCAGCCTGGGAGCATGGAAAAAAATCTTTCGGCAGCAAAAAGAATTTCCGATGCTTGACTTTTATGCCTTCAGACAAATTCCAGAAACAGAAATTTTGCCCTGGGAGCATCTGACGGAAAACACCAGAACGGAATACCTGCAAAAACATCAAGTCGCAGCAGCCCAACTTGCTCTAACGCTAAATCCATAAACCTCGCCTGGTTCTGGCTAGGCCTGCGCGCAATTAGACAAAATCAAAAACAAGCGAATTAAAAAGCACTGCCTGCGTTGAAAAGCCTATAAACTAGGGACAAGATCCACCGTTAAGTTTGCACGGAGATCCTCTACAGGAGTTGTTTATGGACAAGTCTGACCAAACCATCGACGTTGTAAAGCCAATTCGCGACGACCTGATGTCGGGTGCCGCTGAGCTAGCTTTGCGGGCAATCACGATTTTCCAGGCAGAATTAACCGGACCGGCGGCAGACTCGCCAGCCAGGCTCAAGCAGCGCTTGACCGACACGGCTCGAGCTCTGATTGACGCTCAGCCCGCTATGGCGCCAGTGTTCCACCTGTGCAATACGGTTCTTCAGGCAGTCAAACAATCCGATTCAGTTGATGCAATCAGACAAGACTGTCAGGTCGCCCTCGACAAGTTCGAAAAGACCCTCTGTGACAGCGCTGCGGTCATTGCCGAAGAGGTTTTCGACCTGATTCCTCCCGGCGAACTCATCTTTGCCTACTCGTTCAGCTCGACAGTTGTCAGCGCTCTTTTGCATGCCCGCGCCAAGGGACGCTACTTCCGCGTCGCCTGCACCGAGGCTCGACCGAGCATGGAAGGCAGAAAGTTTGCCTCAGTTCTGGCATCAGGCGGTATCGAGGTGATCCACACCTTTGACAACGCTATGGGCCTGGTCCTCCCCAACTGCAGCACCGCCTTCATGGGCTGTGATTGTGTAGGTAGCCCGGGAGTCGTCAACAAAGTCGGCTCATGGGTTCTGGCAGTGGCCTGCCGAGAACTGGGTATTCCTCTTTACGCACTCTCCGGCACGGAAAAAATCGTCAATGACGATCGCCTCTTCGAGTTCGAGAAGCACGAGCGACCATCTGACGAAGTCTGGGACTTTACAACCAAAGGAATTCGCGTCCTCAACCATCAGTTCGACCTGGTTCCATTTAATCTTTTAAGCGGGCTGGTCACTGAGCGCGGTATCCTTAAAGAGCCAGACATCGAGCAATATGTATCAAAGCTCGAGGTTCACGAGGCGCTGAGACTACAACCGGCAACCTTCTAAAAAATCTCGGATTGACGAAAGTTTGACTCAAGTCACCAAAATCCTAGCCGCAACAACGATTTCACTCACGTTGACGCTGCTGCAAAGCAGTACGGCCGAAGCGCGGTTAGGCGAGCCATTTGCTACCTTCAAAGTTAAAGCTGCAAAAGGATTTAAGTTCAAAAGCGAATCAAAAAGAGACAACCGCACCTACTACATGTATTCCATGTCGCTGGACGCCCCTACAATGCAAGCTGCGCCTGGTTTTGCGGGCGGACTGACCGTAACGGTTGTGAACGGGCATGTCACCGGACAATCAATGGTCATGCGCTTCGGCGACAACTACGAAGCAGGCAAAGCGCTGGCAGTGGCTCACGCTCTCGATTTCGTCTACGAATCACTGGGAAAACCCAGCCCAAAATCGAAAGATTCGACCGAAAGAGAGTTCCAGCAATATACAAATGCTATCGATTTGGTCATGGCCGGAAATCCCCAGAACTTGCGTTATCCTGGATTCAATGGTGTCATTACATTGTCACTGTCGTCTGACCAGGGAGTGATTATCGCGGCCACCCCTGATGCCGCCCCCCCGCCTGGCGGACCCGAGCCAGTCAACAAGGCCAACAAGTAATGGTTGATCACGAAACTCGAAAACAGCAATCTCTATCGAAGTTCTGCATCAAGTGCGGCGACAAGTTTGCCAGCGGCATGACAAAGTGCCCGAAAGACGGCGGCGAGCTGATGGAATTGCGTCAGGACATGATCGGCACGACATTTGCCAAGAAATACCAGATTACTTCCATCCTGGGCGAAGGCGGCATGAGCGTCGTCTATAAAGCCAAACACAAATATATGGAACGCGTCGTCGCCGTAAAGGTGTTGCACAAACATCTAATTGCAGATGCAGTAGCGCTGCAGCGCTTTCAGCAAGAGTCGCAGGCAGCAAGTTCACTTTCACATCCCAACATCGTCACCGTTTATGACTTCGGGATCGAAGAAGGTCAGGCGTTCTTCGTTATGGACTGCCTGGAAGGTCCGACTCTGCAGGATGTACTTGAAAAACAAGAACGCATCGCCCCCAAAGAAGCAATCAGTATTTTGGTGCAACTTTGCGATGGGCTCGAACATGCACATCGCAAAGGTATCGTGCATCGTGACTTGAAGCCCAGCAACCTTGTATTGATGCCGCAAGACGACGGCAGTCAGTTGCTGAAAATAGTTGATTTTGGAATCGCGAAATTGATGCCGAGTGAAGACGGCAAAACCAGACAAGCGCTCACTCAAACCGGCGAAGTATTTGGCAGCCCACTTTTCATGAGCCCGGAACAATGCATGGGACGAGCTCCAGACCTGCGTTCCGATATCTACTCGGTCGGCTGTTTGATGTACGAAGCGCTGACCGGAGTGCCACCACTTATGGGTGACACATCCTTCGAAACGATGACCAAACATGTCAACGAGATGCCCCTCGCCTTCAAACAAGTCAATCCCGAATCGAATATCCCACCGGCTCTCGAAGCCGTTGTCTTCCGCTGTCTGCAAAAAGATCCAGAAGATCGCTACCAGAGCGCCGCTGAAATCATCAACGATCTTCCTGCTACGGAAAGACCGGCGATTCGCAACATTACAATTCATCCGCTGGCTCACATGAAGCCGGCGCAAAAGAAACCGACATTCGTCTTTCCAACTACTATCGTGCTGGCCCTGACGATTACAGCAGTTTCGTCGTACTATCTATTTTTCTGGAAAGGCCCGCTGTCAGACAGCGGCACACCTTATCACAAGTTCCGCTGGAATGTTTACATGACCCTGGCAGACACGGCAGCGCGCTCTGATCACAATCAAGATGCGGCCAAATATCTGCTTGAAGCTGAGCGAGAAACTAAGTTTCTCAGCGATCGCCAGGAGAAGTATTTAAAGACACTGTCGCAACAAGCGGAAATCTATGGACGCCTGGCTGACACTGAAAAAGTTCAGCTGGTGACGCAAAAAATTGCAGAAGTGAAGAAAGAACGAGCACTCGGTGACTTCGAAAGGCTTCTGAAAATTTTGACTTCAGCCAAAACAGCATCGGCGATGAACAAAAATATGAATGATGCTGTGGTCAATTACAACAATGTCAAAGAATTAGCAGCAACATTGCACGAAGACGGAATGTTCTCGCAAGAAGAAGATTTGCTGACCGCTGCAACTGAAGTCTACAAGCGAGCTTTACCACCCAATGATGCGCAGCTGGGAGACATAATCAGCGCCCTGGCAAGGTGCTATGAATCAGAGCAGAAAATGGATCTGGCAGGCTCATGTTTCAGAGAAGCGAACGACATCTATAAAAAATCAGCACCAGGTTCAGTCAAATCGACAAAAGGTTTGCTCGAACTGGGTATTTTCGAAAAAGATCAAAGCAACTTCGACACGTCCAAACAATATCTTTCTACGGCTCTCGATCAAGCTCGAAAACTGCCTGATAAACAGCTTCTTACTCAATGTTTAAATGCCTACGGTGACTGGTTCAGACAGCAAAACAACAGCAAGGAAGCCAAAGCTTTATTTGATGAAGCGAAAGCAGTAGCCAGAAAGTAATTCACACCCGAAGGCAGAGTCAAAGCAGTTCGGCAGTTAGTGGTGACCTGGTGCAGTAAATGGATGAGCCTCAATCGCTAGAAAGAGAGAGAGAGCCGGACGACCTGCAATCTGGTCGCGTTTTTGGCCCCGAGCAAATAGTCAAAATGAATGAGCACTTGCTTGACTCTGCAATCACGCTCTACTTGAAAGACGGCTATGACAAAAGACTTTTACCAATCAAAGCAAAGCATCACCGCAACTGGTGGGAAGTAGACAGCAAAACCCGCATGCACGCCCGTTTTTGTTTGCCACTGACGATGGCGAGCGGACTGGGCTTCTACATTCTGTCGCCGGCTACATTCACAGTTGAATGGGATGGTGACAATCGCCATGACGCGAAAGTGGAAATCCTCGATGCCGCATCTCACGCAGTGGTAGACAATCACAGTGCCTACGGCAGCTTTACTGTGCAAAGTTCCTTTATTGCTCGCACCAAAAATATTGGCGATTTCGTTTATATCAAAGGCATCGCCAATTCAGCAAGATTACCTTACAGTGTCCTGGAAGCGATGATTGAATCATGGTGGACCCCTTCCGAATTCGGAATAGTCTGTCTGGTCAATCAGCCTGGCAAATTCAAAATCAACAAAGGCGAACCTCTGGCTCAGATGATTGTCGTAAACCAGACGCACGCTATGTACAACCTGGCAGTGACCGACGGATACCCGCCAATCTATCCAGAGTGGAAAGTCAAGCAAGCCAATCCCGAGAAAAATCTGGACTATTTCAGAGGGCTCTTGCCAGACGGAACACCCGTCTGCCCTCACTTCAAATCATGGTCGGAAGCAGTTGCACTCGACCAACCAGACGAAAATGTAAGTGTCGATGACTTCATAAATTCCGCCGTCGAAGCGCAAGAGAACGACAGTTACGAGGAAGCTCAAAGACATCTGGAACGGGCAATATACCTGGCGGAAGCAAGGAATCAAGTCAGTGAAAGACTGATTGACGTAATGCGCATCTTCGCCCTGAACAGACTGGAAATTTTTCAGTACGAATTGAGTCTCAAGTTTCTCCTCAAATGCGTCACACTGAACCAGCACTATTTCGACTCAAAGCTGGCATCAACCGCTCTTCTATACAATCATCTGGCCTATGTTTATTCGATGCTCGATGATGCAGTGGCCGCTTCCACACATTACGAAAATGCTTTACGTGTCAAACGAGAGAACAAAACAGACGCGCTGGATCTGGCAGCCACACTGGTAGATTTTGGAGCTCTATGCAACTACAAAGACGACTATGAGCGAGCCGCAGAATTATTCGATGAAGCAAAAGAACTACTGAAGAAACTGCCACCTGAAGACTCTCGAAACTTGTTTTTGAAAAACGCCACAGCCATCTTACTGACCAATCAAAAGAAATTCGAAGAAGCAGCCAAACTCTACGAAGAGCTGCTAGAGACGCGGTCCAGGCACTTTGGAGCAGAATCAGCTGAATTGGCCTCGACACTGAACGACTACGCCTTTCACTTCAAGTTGAGAGGACAACTGGAAAAAGCTGAGGAGCTATTCAAAAAATGCATTGCCATGCGCAGCAAATTACTCGGACCGGATCACCTGCAATTGTCTGAAGCACATGCTCATCTGCACTGGGTTTACAGAGACCGCGATGACTTAAAGAGTGCCACCGGAGAACTCAAGCAAGCAATTGAAATACGCTTGAAGACACTGCCACCAAACGACCAGGTCATCAAGGAATATTATCAATTGCTGGCTGACCTGTATTTTCGACAGGGCGAAAAAGAACTCGGCAACGAAGCTCTCATCAACGCGAAGCGTTAACCCGCTACTGGTCGGTTACGGATAAAGTCCGCGCAATCTGCGCGCTTCCATGACCCGTTCGAGAGCCAGTCGCATCGCGGCTGTTCTCAGAGTAGATTTGTGAGTGGCCGCGCTTTCGAATACACGCTCGCATGATTTTTCAATCAACTGATCGAGCTTGTCGTAAACTTCAGCTTCGGTCCACAACAAACGAATCAACCCCTGCACCCATTCGAAATAACCGACGGTCACACCGGCAGCGTTTGCCAGCATATCCGGAACGAGTGTAATACCGCGAGATTCGAGAATGTCTTCAGCTTCAGGTGTTGTCGGTGAATTGGCGCCTTCAACAACGATTTTGCAACGCAGCTTCGATGCATTGCCCTTGTGAATTTGATTAGCAACCGCGCAAGGTGCAAGAATGTCGCATTCTAATTCGAGCAACTCTTCATTGGTGACACTGGAAGCATCAGGGAAACCGTGCATCGAGCCTTTCTTGGCCACATACTCGTTTACCTTTTTGATATTCAATCCGTCTTTATTGTACAAACCACCTTCGACGTCAGACACACCGACGATAGTGAAGCCGGCCTTATCGAGAATAGTGGCGACTTCAGAACCAACAGCGCCAAGACCCTGCACGACAACCGTAGGAGACTTGCTGCTCAACTTAAGGTGCTTGACGATGTGTTTAGTACACATTGCCACACCATATCCAGTGGCTTCATATTGACTGAGAGATCCGCCGATAGACTTTGGTTTGCCTGTGACAATCGAAGGAATGGTGTATCCCTTGTTGACGCTGTAGGTATCCATCATCCAGGCCATCGTCTGTTCATTTGTATTCAAGTCGGGTCCGGCGATGTCCTGGTCCGGTCCGATCACATCGATAATTTCTGAAGTGTAGCGGCGTGTAATGCGCTCCAGCTCACCCTGACTGTGCAGGCTGGGGTCGATCTTGATGCCGCCCTGAGCGCCGCCAAACGGCAGATTCATCAAGGCGCACTTCCAGGTCATCACCATAGCCATGGCAGTTACTTCGCCGAGCGTCACATCGGTATGATAACGAACGCCGCCTTTACCGGGTCCTAAAGCCAAATCGTGATGCACTCTATAACCGATATAGGTGCGGACGGTGCCATCGTCCATGCGAGCAGGAATGATCACTGAAAGAGAACGCTTCGGATGCTTGAGTGGTTCCACCACGTTATCATCCAATTTCATGATGCGAGCGACCTTCATCAGTCGCTGCTGAGCCATGAGGAAATCGGGGGTCTCCCATTCATTTAGCAAAATCTTCTTCGACCCCTTGTTTTCTGATGCCGTAGTCATCGTTATTCAACCTCTACTGATTGCTCGCTGCGACTTTTGCGAATTCGGTGATTCGCCCTACAAATAAACTGCGTATATTATAGGCGGGAGAGTACCTTCGATCGTATATACTCCGCCTTTTTCCTCACTTCTTCGATTAACTCGTCGGCTTGTTTGCGAGTAGAAGCGCAGAAATCGGCGGCTTCAGCGGTAGATGAAAGTCCACCAATGTTGATCAGGACATTGAAGAAAGCCCCCTCGGCTGCTGCCAGAGCAGTCAGAGCGGCCACACCGGAATCACTCAATGAATTAGGATTGCCCTTCTCGACAACCGTATCGGCAAACTCCAATAAAGGAACGGTTTTTCGGAGCACATTGAGAGGAACCGTGGTCGCCAATTTGTTTGCTTCCAGTATCGCGGCGTCACGAGCTTTTGCCTCTTCCGGCGAAGCTTTAGGCAACCGACGAGCATCAATGATTTTATTGAATGCTTGCATATCCTCATCGATGGCCAGCATGAATTCGTGCTTGAGCCGCTGAGACTGCTCAGCCAGATCGTTCATCAATCCTTTGTGGCTTTCAAAACCCTTCTTTTCGAAAGTCAAATTAGCAACCATTGATGATAATGAAGCAGAGAGAGAGCCACATAAAGCAGCAACGCTCCCGCCACCCGGCGCAGCCGACTCCGATGCCAGCTCATCGAGAAAATCGGTGACCTTTTGCTCACTTAAAAGCTTTGCCGGTTTATCGACGCGAAACTCAATTATCTTTTGCTGGGGATCGAAAGGCGCCAGATCAGCAAGCCCCAGTGATTGAATAGCAACGCTGAGAAGTTCCTTGCGAGAAACGCCAGTCGACCGTCCCTGCTTTTGCAAGTAATGACGCCCGGCGTTCAACATCGGTTCGAGAGGCACAAGCCCAACTATTTCGCTGCCGGTGACACGAATTCCTAACTTCTCAGCCTCCTTACAACAGGCATCGAACGCATCTTCCAGGGATGTCTGGTGATAATCAACCAGATTGATCGAAACTTGAGCCCGCTCGTACTCATCCACATACCAGCCCACAGCTCGGCACGCTTTCAAAAGTCCGGGCACTTTCACAGGCGAGCCGTCGGCATTGCGCTCGGTTTCGCCCTTGGCGTTTTTCTTGGTGCGGCCAGCCTCACGGATATTGAGGGCAATTTCGTTGGCAAGCTTTTTAGATCTGGTATTGAGATTGACATTGTAAGCAATCAGAAACGGTCTTGCACCAATTACGGTGGCACCACTGGTTGCGTTAAAACTCTCAGGACCGAAATCAGGGCGGAAGTCAGCACCTGTCATCTTTGCTGCCAGTCCCTCGTACTCGCCCTTGCGAATGTCAGCTAAACTGCGGCGGTCCTCGCGCTTAGCAGCTTCGGCGTACAGATAAATGGGAATCTTCAGCTCATCACCGACTCGCTTTCCGAGTTGCTCTGCTAAAGCGGCGCACTCTTCCATAGTGATGCCGCTTACAGGTATGAACGGACACACGTCAGTGGCGCCCATGCGTGGATGCTCCCCAGTGTGTCGTCGCATGTCGATTAAGGTGGAAGCCGCAGCAATCGACTGAAAAGCAGCTTCAACAGCAGCTTCCGGATCACCGACAAATGTGATTACTGTGCGATTGGTGCTCCATCCCGGATCGACGTCGAGCAAATTGACTCCACTGACAGAGCGAATAGCATCAGCAATCGCATTGATCACCTTTTCATTTCGCCCTTCGCTAAAATTCGGAACGCATTCAACCAGGCGCATTGCAACCCCGCTTCGCATCTCAATGTCGGTAAGAAGCAAATAGTACAGCAAGGGAAAGGATAAGTGGTTAATATCGATTCAAAAAATTTGCTGCAAATTAGAGCCGTCCGAACCGCTCCATTTGATTGAATACAAGTTTTTTGACAAGGCTATTGCGATTGACTGAACTGAACCAGTATTCCACCCAGGACGACAAGCACGACTCCTGCAAAGCGAATGCCGTTGAACTTTTCTTTCAGAAAGAACAGAGCAAACAGATACATCAAAAGCGGATAGCAACCTGTAATCACAACCACATACGAAGCAGTGGAAAGCGACATGGCTTTCAAATAGCAGAGATAACCAACCGCCAGGCAAGCTGCTGAAAAACCGGCGAACATCCAGGTGCGCCTGGACTTGAGCGAGACAGGAGCCCGCGTCAATTTCAAAACTGTTGCGAAAACAAGCAAAGTGAGAGCATCGAACAAACTGCGCGCGAAAAATACAACCAGAGGATCCGCCAGTTCAACAGCTTTCTTGTCGAACAATCCATGCAATCCCCAGCCAGTGGTAGCAAAAATAATACACAGCAAGACGATGATGCGGTCTTTCCTGGTCTGAGACTTGTGTGATTTGGCTGATTGCCCGACTGCAGCTACTCCGACTCCAATCAGAGCACCGCCTATCAAGCGGTTCAAAACGAGTGGTTCACCAAGAAATGCAAATGCCAGAAATTGCATAATCAATGGATAACTGGCAGTTATACCAAGCACGTAGCTTGCTTCCGCCCGACTCATGGCAAATAAGTAAGCAAACATCGACATAGACGAAGTGAAAGAACCCAGCCCCGACCAGAAGGCAACTGGTGCGGTTAAATGCCAGCCGGGCATTGTCGCGTTCAAATACAGAAAAACAGACGGAATCTCGGGCAGCGCGAGCAGATAAAGAATCAGCAAAACATCGCGGTCGCTAGAGGTCTCGAGCGCTTTCTTGTCAAAGATTCCCCAGGCGCCCCAGCAGACAATTGTTGCTGCGACAACCAAATTCAAAATCATGCGCCTTTATCCGCCGCCAGCTGGCCGTCTGCCGAATAGTATTATGGAAATGATTGGATTTCCAGCGACACTTGCAGGGCTGCTGTATAAACGTAATAGAGAGTTGCAGGAAGCAGCGATGAAGGAACCGAAACCGACAGCCTCAAAACAAAAATCCAAGCAAAAGTTGGTCGAAGATCCAACTCCTTTGAGCGCTGCCGAAAAACTGGCGCTGCTCAGTGCTGAGGTAGAGCAGGAAGCTGCCGCAGTAGAGAAATCCAGAAGCATCGCGCCCGTCACTGGCAGTAGCAGTGGCCTTACTCAGACAAGCGCAGCCAGCGACAGGCAGGAAATTACAGAGTCGGAGAAATCAAACGCCTGGGCATTTTGGTTAATCACAATTCTCAGCTTGTTTCTCTATAATGCACCGATTGTCGGTCTGCTGCTCTCGCCGATCAGCACGTTTGCAACCATGGTGCATGAGATGTCTCACGCGCTCGTGTGTATTTTCACAGGCGGTTACGTCAGCGGAATGACGATTGTTTCCGATGGCAGTGGGCATGGCGGGCTCACATTCTGCCGAGGCGGACTGCCATTCTTCTATACACAAGCAGGTTATTTGGGAACTGCGGTGTTCGGTTGCTTGCTTATATTCCTCGGGCAATTCAAAAAGATATCCAAGGGAATTTTGATGTTCATGGGCGGAACAATAGGTTTAGCGAGCATTTTTCTCGTCGGACTAAATGTTCTGAATACTGGCTGGCAGGGCTTCTTGAGCATGATAGCCGGGCTCATGTTGTCTGGGTTCCTGGTCTGGGCGGGAGTAAAATGGCGTTCACATTATGCCAACTTGCTGCTCCTGTTTCTGGCAGTGCAAACGGCGCTCAATAGCGTTACAAGCATCGTTTATCTGGCCCAGGTTTCTCTGGGATTGACACCATTTGCATCGTTCTCAGACGCCACCAGCATGCAAGACATGACCGGGCTCCCTGCTGGTTTCTGGAGCATCATCTGGGTACTGATGTCAGTAGCGATGCTCGGTGCAACACTCTACTACACGTATGGTCGCAACCTGATCAAGAAGTCGCAATAAATTCGTACAATAGCGGCACTTGAAGGAACGACTGAGTAGGAATTATCTTGTCATTGAAGCTCTCTGCTGCGCTTGAACAGCGCCTACGCCTCACTAATACAGCGATATCAAACCGCCTGATATTGCCCATAATGGCACTCGCAATAGCTGGTTCACTACTGCTTCCCACAGTTGCTTCAGCGGAGACCGCGCCTGAATCAACGGCTTCAGCATCAACTTCAATTGCATCAACTAGCCAAACAGCATCCACCACAGAAACAACAACAACAACAACAACAACAACAACAGCAGCAACAACAACAAGAGAATCAAACCAGACGAGACGTCCTAAAATCGGACTCGCTCTCGGCGGAGGCGGGGCTCGGGGAGCGGCACACGTCGGTGTGTTGCGTATCCTTGAGCGCGAAGGCATTCATGTCGATATGATCGCCGGCACCAGTGTTGGTGCCATCGTCGGTGGTATGTATTGCGCGGGACTTTCAGTTGACGAGATCGAAAAGCAATTCACCAGACCTCACCTGATGCGAAGTTACATGACCGCACCGATCTGGATGAGCGTGGTAGCCCAACCAATTTTCCTCATCCCGCGCATAGTTGGCTGGCGTCCCTATGATGGTTTCTACTTCGGCAACAAATTTCGCAACTATTATCGTCGTTGCCTGCCCAAAGATCGCCACAACATAGAGGATCTGAACATTCCATTCAGAGCCATGACCACCAATCTTGTCGACGGACAGCAGTTTGTCGTCGACCACGGAGACCTGCCCCGAGCAATCCAGGCCAGTTCGGCAATCCCCGTGCTCCGAAGAGCAGTCGGACTGAGTGAAGATCAAGTTTTAGTGGACGGTGCCGTGCTGGTCAACGTGCCCGTGGACGAAGTAAGAAAAATGGGCGCGGACATTGTTATTGCAGTCTCGGTCAGCGAACACCTCGAAACTGTGCCCGGAAAGAATTTCAAAAAAATCGGCAGTGTAGGACGCCGCCTGGAGCAGATATTTTTGTCGCACACAGACACTGCTCAGATGGCGCACTCAGACTTGATCATTCATCCACGCACGGACAACATCGGCATCCTTTCAACTGACGCCAGAGACGCCAAACGAGGCATCAAAGCAGGAGAAGAGGCAGCCACTGAAACGATTCCGGCAATCAGGCAGAAGATAGAATCTTTCAAAGGCAACAACCCTTGAAAAACCACCATGATGGCGACCCGGATAACTAAAAAAATTCGGAGAGGGAGGGATTCGAACCCTCGATACAGCTTTTGACCGTATAACTTCTTAGCAGGAAGCCGCTTTCGACCACTCAGCCACCTCTCCATGAGGCAAGTTTGCAATATATCATAACTGACCCACAGCTTGCATGACTACAGGATCTTCAAAACTACAAGACTGATCAGATAGTATGCGACGGCGCCGCCAAAAAGCATGCTGTCGCCGCGATCGAGAAATCCGCCATGCCCGGGCAGTGTGTTACCGGAGTCCTTAACACCAGCGTCACGCTTGAGCATCGATTCGCATAAATCGCCGAGCTGAGCCGCTATCGAGATTGCCGCTCCCATCAAGGCGGCAAGCCAGAAACTGTGCTGGAACGGAACGGTGTTGGTAAAGATGACGTTGTCAGCGAGATGCACAACGATAACAGACCATACTATTGAAGCAAGAAAGCCACCCACTGCGCCTTCTACCGTCTTCTTAGGGCTTATTAGCGGATAAAGCAGATGTTTGCCCCACTTCTTACCGATAAAGTAGGCAAAAACGTCGGTTGCCCAGACTATGAAGAGTGTCGCCCAGACATAGGCTAATCCCGGTTGTTGCAAAGGATTGGCAATCGGCTCGACATTGGGCGGATACAAATTTCTCAGCAAAACCAGATGGCTGGGCAGAAAGCCGACGTAGATGAACCCCAGAATCGTTGTAGCAATGTCGGCAATCGTGGCCGGCGGCAGGTTACGCCGAAAAAGAAGACGAAAGAAGGAGGCGCAAATTCCAATTGTCAACAAAATTGGAAAGTGAGCCAGTGCTGACTGCGTCGTCGTGTATTGCGCCGGAATGCCAGGAATACAGGGAATGGCAGCGACGGCGAAAAAAGCCACGATCATCCCAAGAATAATTCTTGGTGAGGGGTTCATGCCCTTGGCTCGAGCCATGGCAATAAATTCGGTACCACCTTGATAACAAGCACCGCCAAGTATGAGCGGCATGACAAGTCCGCCAAACAAAATGCTGGCTATGGCTGCGAAAAATAGGAGGAAGCCCCAGAGGATACGCATGGACTGTGGTTAACCAACTCCTGATACTTCTTCCGCCTTTGCTTCCTTCTTAGCCATCAGTCTTGCCGCTGCCAGTGCCGTCAGAGGTATCGTACAAACGAGACCGAGACTGCCGCTCAAAGCCGAAGCAATTTCTGTTGCCACCAGGTCGAGGTTGAGCAATTTGATGCTTGGCACTTGAGCTGCCAATAGCAAGAGGGGCAAAGCGCTTCCGGTATAAGCCAGAATCAAAGTATTCGTCATTGTACCCATGATGTCCCGCCCAACGTTCATGCCAGATTCATAAAGTTGACCTGCTGTAAGATTGTTATCGGTCTTGGCTACTTCTTGCACAGCTGATGCGACCGATATTCCCACATCCATGATCACGCCCAGTGCGCCAATCAGCATGCCGGCGGCAAGCAATCCACTGTAGAACGCCGGTGGCTGGCTCAACACCGAGCCTCGCAAGATTTGCGCCTCTTCGCTGGACAGCCCGGTCAGGGGCGCCAGAACAATGACAATTTGAGCGGCGATGCCGGCGATGAAGACACCGCCCACGGTGCCCATAATGGAAGCGGCGGCTTTCTTGGAAAACCCTGCCACCAGAAGCATGCTTGATGTGGTTGCGCAAAGACAGATAAAGACGGCGGTGAGTAGCGGATTTATGCCGGCCATGCTGGCCGGCAAAAGCACAAACGAGATCAGCAAAACACTGATTAAAAGCCCCGCCAGTGATTTCAAACCGTTCTTGCCGCCAAATATCAAAAACGCTATCAAGAAAACAACGAGCAGCCAGGAAAGAACAGGCGCACGGTGATAGTCAGCAATGTTGAATTCCGGCTTGCCGCCTGATTCGGTCACCATGGACAGTACCACTTCCTGTCCCGGCTTGACGTTGATATTGAATACGGGATTGTCGGTGATTTCGTTGGTGATTACAGTGTCTGAACCTTTCAGCGGACCTTCGAGAATCTCTACGTGCACGAGCTGTTGATTACTGACCATGCCCGTGCTCTGCATCAACTGGCTATTCAGCTTGGGTTGAGTAACCGTCAAAACTTTGCCGACGACAAACTGTTCGTCGACTTTGACAAGCTTGTCTCCACCGGCAGAATCCGTGCTGCTTCTCACCACTTCTCTTCTAGCGGCTCAACCGCCAAATCAAGATTCAACTGCATGTTCGGTGCCTTGCGCTTCAGATGTTGGTACGCTTTGGCAGTCGCCACGCGTCCGCGCGGCGTGCGATGAATGAATCCATTTTGAATCAAGAAGGGCTCGTAGACATCTTCCAGGGTGTCCCTGTCTTCGCCCAGCGTGGCCGCAATAGTTTCCACACCCACCGGTCCGCCGCTGTAGTTATCAATTAAAATTTCGAGAAAACGCCTGTCTGTATTGTCCAGACCAGAAGTGTCAACTTGATAAGACTCGAGCGCTGCCTTAGCCACCGCTTCGTCAATGACTTCCTTGCCCTGAAATTGTCCATAGTCGCGAACCAGCCTGACAAGCCGATTGGCGATACGAGGTGTGCCTCTTGCTCTCGATGCAATCACCTGAACAGCCTTATCTTCGGCTGAGACGTTGAGAATCTTGGCGGTGCGAGCGACAATCGAGCAAAGCTCTTCGTGATTGTAGAACTCCAGCCTGCAGACAAATCCAAATCGATCTCTCAGGGCATTGGAAATCATTCCAGCCTTAGTTGTCGCGCCCACGAGAGTGAAACGCGGCAAAGGCAGACGCATCGTACGAGTCGCCTGCCCCTTGCCAGACGTCAAATCGATGACAAAGTCTTCAATGGCCGGGTACAACAACTCCTCGGCGACTCGACTGAGTCTGTGTATTTCGTCTATAAACAAAACATCGTGCTTTTCCAGTTGATGAACAAGACCAATAATGTCACGCGGACGCTCAAGGCTCGGACCCGATGCCATGTGGATATTAGCGTTCATCTCATTGGCGATGACCTTGGCCAGAGTCGTCTTACCCAACCCGGGTGGTCCGTAGAAAAGCACATGGTCGAGCGCTTCCCCCCGACCTTTGGCAGCAACGATGGACATTTGCATCATCGACTTGATACGAGACTGCCCGATGTATTCCGCCAGCGATTGAGGGCGCAGCACATTGTCAGAGCGATTATCCGCAGGCGTTTCCTGTGCAGAGAGCACAAGCGAGCGCTTGCGGGCCTTTGATTCGCTCGCTGACATGGTCTGCTCGTCAGACCGAAGAGACTCCGCGTCAATCTTCGCCTTCGACTCCTTATCAGGGCCAGGCTGGGAGTTATCTGGTGATTTGCCTTGGTAGCTGGGAATAATTGTCATCGTTAGCAATTATCGCAAACGCTTGTACTGTATGAACTCGGCATATGAAAGCCGTTCATGAAAAGAACTCAAGGTGAAATGCACGCTAAGATCACATCAAACCATGAGACCACGGCACTGACGAACGGCTCTAAACATGAAAGACTATGAGCAAATGACAAAGCCGCAAGGAACGTATGTCCAGCCAAAATCCTGAACCAGCCAATCGGTCTCAGAATCAAGCGAATCAGAGCAACGAGCAAGCGATCGCGCACGAACCGCATCATGATCTCTTTCCGTCCGAACGCTCCTTTTTCAACTGGTTGACCGTTTGCGCCATCGGATTTGCGTCACTCGTATTCGCCTTGAGCGCCCATCACATATACAACAATCAGTTTCACGTTGGTGATATCGCCGATCACGACCTGCTCGCTACCCACGCCAGTCTGATAGTGGACGAGGCGGCGACCAGAAAGGCTAGAGACGATGCCAGGCGAGCCGTCATGCCCATTTTCAAAGCCAATAAGAACGAAGACCAGAAGACACAACAAGAAATTAGCGATCTCTTAAACGCAATAAATAAGATTCATACAGCAGGGCTGCATTCTCTGCCGCCTAAAACGATTGAATTTCTGCCCGAGTATCAGGCCCTGCTCAATGAGCCCGATTCAACATTCCCGGAACACGCCAGATCGGCAGCTCATCGCTTCAATACAAGCGAAGCGGAGCTGACAGCCCAGAGAAACGTCCTCAAAAATCTCATCGCAGCAGACAACACAATTCAGCCTTTCCTCGTAACTGTGGCGCTGGCAGTGCCGGAAGCTGATGTGATCAGGTACAAGACCACAGTTCAAAATGCAGGTGCTCGAATTTTGCGCACCTTGCATCGTTTACCCGAGGAACCGAGCAGCTGGACTGAAACCGCGATGGAGTTTCTGCCCGAGAACTGGTCTCAACCACTAAAACTGGCAACCGCGCAGTTAATTTGCTCCAGACTGCGTCCGAACATGGAAGTAGACCTGGAGGCAACAGAGAGCAAAGCTGCTGCCAACGCTGCGGCCGTAAAACCAATCATGAAGCAGATTACAGTCGGCGAATTGATTGCCAAAAAAAATACGACAATCACTCCTGAAACAGCAGAGCTCTTGCAAGTCATGGGCATTAGTGAGAACAACCGCTGGCCTTTCGTGCTTGGTCTGGGGCTTTCACTGGCGGCTGCGGTTTCCCTTGTCGCCCTCTTTCTATTTGCACTGGAGCAGAAGCATCTCTTCTCGACAGCTTCGGTCGGCATGATGTACACGGTCTCGGTCATCGTTTTTGCACTGTCGGCTATCTTAGGGAAAAGCTATCCGCAGATAGTGCCGCTACCCGCAGCAGCCCTCATTCTGACAATATTTCTCGGGCAGCGAGTGGCGGCCGCCGTGACCGTGACCCTGGCTATCTTTCTTGGAGTGGACGGGCTAATTGATATAAGCAACCTGGTTGCCCTTGGCACCGCAGCCGGTGCGGCGATCGGTTTCTATTCCAAGAAAAGACATGCTCTCATGTCGACTGGGTTGATCATGGCACTGGCTCAGGGACTCGGCTTCGTTATGGCCTCTGTAGCTCAGAGCAACACCTCGCCGACATTCTTAGTAAAGGGTCTGACCTACGACTTTTTTGGCGGCATCATTCTGGCAATTGTCTCAATTGGCTCACTGCCATTTTTAGAAAGCATTTTTGGAATGCTCACCCCGTTCCGCCTTGCCGAATTAACAGATGCAGACCAGCCGCTGCTGCGTAAACTGGAAGAGAACGCACCTGGTACATATCAACACAGCCTGGCTGTGGCCAACCTGGCAGAAGCGGGAGCGCGAGACATCGGAGCCGATGTGAACCTGGTGCGTGCCGGTGCTTTCTACCATGATGTCGGAAAAATGGTGCGCCCCAAGTACTTCATCGAGAATCAGTTAGGAGACAAGAATCCGCACGATTCGATGTCGCCGGAAGACAGCCGAGAGCGAGTGCTCGCCCATGTTACCGACGGTCTGGCGCTGGCACAAGAATATGGACTCCCCAAAGCGGTGCAAGATTTCATCCCCATGCACCAGGGCACTTCACTGATGGCATATTTCTATCACAAGGCTTGTCTGCGTGATGGAGCGGAAAATGTCGACGCCAACTTCTATCGCTACCCGGGTCCAAAACCGCAATCTAAAGAAACTTCCATCGTCATGCTGGCAGACGTATCAGAGGCTGTAACGCACAGCATGAAAGACCCCTCGCAAGAAGAAGTGGAAGAGGCAATGACTAAAGTCTTCCAGAACCGATGGGATGACGGTCAATTCAACGAGTCAACACTCACTTATGCCGAATTGCAAAAGGTGAAAAAAGCATTTGTGCATGTCTGGCGCACTCTGCATCACGAGCGGCTCAAGTATCCAAGCACTACGACGGGGCGCATGGCCGTACCACCAGATGCGGTGTCAGCCGCGGCTGCCTCTGCCGCCGCCGGCTCATCATCATCAACACCAGAAGCGGTGCCAGTCGGCACAGCCCAGTCTTCCGGCACGGTCGTCAGCACCAACCTTACTGAGAAGGAAAGCGAGAGCCAGCCACCTGATCAGTGCTGCTGAACTTCTACGACTTCCGGTACGCGCAGACGAGTTCTCTGCGTCCAACCCAGTTGAAAAATTGCTTCGTCAACTGTCAAGTTGGCCCGCATTGAAAAATCAAGCGCCATGATCGCTTTCTGAAAAGTAATTACCTTCTCATCGATCAGGTAAACACACCGCAGCGCGCCGTAAACGGCTCTTTCATCGGCGAGATTATGCTTCAAAATCATTTTGCAAACATCTGAGGCTTGATTGTAATTGAGATCCAGTCGTTCCTGAATTTCACCCGGCACATTGACGAGAGTGACTTGTCCTGAAGATGTGAGAATTTCCATCAGATCAACCGCTTTATTTTTCCGCTGCCGAAATACAGCCACCTCCGCTACAGTTTTATATAGCGGCGAACCATCCTTACGCACCAGCATAAGTGCTTCGGCGGCGTAAGGCTCAGCAAGGGTGCTGTTATCGAGCATTTCTTGAAGCTCGACAGCAGCATTCACGACTGACGGAGGAGCGATTTGAGTCTCGATAAATACCTGACCTGAGAATGCACCGATGCTCAACGAGCGATTCAAGGCATCTAACAAAGCCTGCTCACTAATGATTTTGGCTTCCATGAAAAGTTCGCCGATCTTGAGCGTAGGCTTCATAGGCAGGCGCACAAAGCCCCGATTGATTTCAGCTTTTTCGAGCAGTCTCTCGCGATCTGCAGCAGCCCGCATTCCGCCAATTGCGTGTTCGCGATTGATCATGCCGCGACGAATCAGCTGCTGTGCAAGCAATGCCGTATTGATCAACTGCTGAGAGACGAAGCCTCGAAAACAGAAGATATGACCAAGAGGCAATCCGGTTCGCACGTTTGTCTGCAGTGCTTCTTCCAGCTCTTTGTTGGTAACTATGTTGGCAGAGACAAGCAATTGTCCAAGTTTATTAGTTGCCTGATCTTCCGGTTGTACGAAACCTGATGACTGCAAAGCTTCAGCGAGCGGAATCTTCTCTTTATGGGCGATCTGCAATACAGCAAGACCAACCTCCAGAGGCAATAATCGATCGTTGACCAGTGACTGCACTTCCAGGGCCGTGCGCAGTTGAGCCTCAGTCAGGTATCCCGACATGACAAGCACTTTGCCAATCGGCAGACCTCTTTGCTCGAAGTTGTGAAGAGCGTTTCGTATATAGTCAGACGTCAATATTCCAGACTGCAACAAAAGATCGCCGATGCGAATTTGTGCTTGCTCATCTGCCATATCTAAGTGACCTTCCGCAGTAAAAAACTAAAAAACTTTTGTGCGCCCTCTTCGGCAACGATGTGCGCAAACTTATTTAGGATATCAGTTTGTTGCTTCACTGGCGAAAGAAAGAAATAGCCGTAGTTCCATACTGACGACGGTCGTACATGTTTAGAGAGCGCTCAGACTGGTTGAATTTGAAGTCTCGATTGTGCTCGATTGCCAACACGCCGTCGGACTTCAAAAGAGCACATTTTTCCACCATCTCGACGACCCCATTGGGATAATTCGTCTTATAGGGCGGATCCGCAAAAATGATGTCAAACTTCAAAGGCGGAAGAGTGGTAAGTACATGCCTGTAATCACCGCAAATCACGTCAGCCTCGTAGCCGAGACTCTTCAGGCAATCCTCAAGGGCTCTTACCATACGCCTTTCCGACTCAATCGATGTGAGCGATTTTGCACCGCGGCTCAGTGCTTCCAGACCCATCAAACCACTGCCGGCAAAGATATCTAAGAAGTCGCAATCGCTAACTTTGGTTTGCAAAATGTTAAAGAAGGCTTGCCTGATTTTGGAAGCGGTCGGCCTGACAGCCAGGCCTTCGGGGCTCGGCACGATTCGCCCCCTCGCTTCTCCTCCTGTTATGCGCATGTATCCGGCAAGCTCCTTTTCGACAGTTTAAGCAATATCGGCGAAATCGTCCGCACACGGGCAGCCATGGTAACATGTGACTTCTATACTCAGCTAAACAAGCACCGTAGCTTGTGGCGAGCACTCTCATCGGTAAAAGAAGTGGCAACAGGACGCAGAATAGCGCGAGAACTAGCGGTAATTGTCATGCCGCAACTGCCTAAAGAGCGCGAAAAACTAGAGAAACAAGAGTTAGACTTAATCGTCTCAAAGTCAGTCAGGATGCTTTGCGACTACGCCAAGCAAAACTTAGCCGATGCCAACGCAATTTTACTTAACTGCGCCCAAACGCTTGCTGACATAGAGTTCGACCACCCTCGCAACAAAGATCAAATCGACAACCTTCGCCCCGTTCCCGTCACCACAGGACAACTCAAGGAAGCAGTAGAGAAGCTGGATCGCGCTCTCAACTTTGCTGCAGAAGCGTTGGACATCCCTGACATAGCACTGCTGGAAGGCACTACACCTCTGGTCGTCGAGTGTAAGAACTGCGGGCACGCCATACAAAGTCACATTCCCAAAAACGACAAAAGCGACATTCGAGACTTTCTTGTCCTGCTCATCAATGTCTACATCGAACACCGCAAGGAAATCGACGAATTCATAAAATTCGCCAAAGCAAAATGGAATGTCGACAGAATGGTCAGCATCGACCGAGACATTTTGCGATTGGCATGCGCAGAAGCCTTTTTCATCGATGAAGTACCAGTCAACGTCGCCATCAGCGAAGCCGTAGAGCTGGCGCACCGCTTTGCAGACGAAAAAGCTGCCAAATTTATCAATGGCGTACTTTCGGATCTCTCCGAGGAAGCGAAACACTTCCGCAATAAAGGTGAATTCAGAGAGCGCACGTTAGAAGAAACTGCCGATGATGAGAGCCTGAGCAAGCTGTAGAACACCATGAGCAACGAATCAAACGAGCAAGGTCAAACACCCGAACCTGCCAAAAACTGGTGGGGCACAACCCTGGGCAAGCTCAAGACTGCGCTGGTAAGAACCAAATCTGCCGTTGTCGACTCCGTCGTAGACAGAACCGCCGAAGGTGAAACCGCTGTTCAAGAACTAGCTGGTATCAATACTGGTGCCAGTCAACCACAAACAGTAGCACCGCCCCCGCCACCAGCGCCGCCCCGACCGATCGATGAAGATTATCTGGAAGACATCGAGGAGAAGCTGATTCGCGCCGATCTTGGCTTGCCGACCGTCGAACTTCTCTGCTCCCACCTGCGCAAGGAAGCGAAAGCAAAAAATTGGAACAGCCGTGATGTGGAGTCATTTCTCAAAACTGAGTTCACGGCCATGCTTGAAGATATTCCGTCCTACAAACTGAACTACACTCCCGGCACGCTCAATATCTACATGGTAGTGGGCGTCAACGGCACAGGCAAAACGACCAGCATTGGCAAGCTCGCCTGGCGCTTGAAGCAAGAAGGCAAGAAAGTTCTCATGGCTGCCGCTGACACATTCAGAGCCGCAGCGGAGACACAACTGGAAATCTGGGCCGGACGTGCAGGCGTCGATATCGTGCGGCTGCAGGATGGCTCAGACCCGGGCGCCGTTGTCTTTCAAGCCATCCAGAGAGCCAAGGCGGAAAATTATGACGCCCTGGTTATCGATACCGCCGGGCGGTTGCACAACAAAGCCAACCTTATGTCTGAGCTGAAAAAAGTACGCGGCGTCGTCGAAAAACATGCCGGCGATAAACCGCTCGAATCGCTTCTCGTCCTCGATGCCTCAATTGGTCAAAATGGTTTGCAGCAGGCAAAAGTATTCACTGAGGTCTGTCCTCTCACCGGTGTGATTTTGACGAAACTGGATGGCAGCGCCAAAGGTGGTGTCGTATTCAGTGTTTCTCGCGAGTTGAAAATTCCCGTCAAGCTGATCGGCTTAGGGGAGCAAATGGACGATTTGCGCGATTTCGAACCAGACATGTTTATAGAAGCGCTCTTCGCCTGAAATAACGTAGTTGCACTTTCAGCGCTTTGCTTAACAAGTCAACCGATTGATCAGTAAGGCAAGCCAGCCTTGCGCAAGTCGTCGCGTTTGACGAAATTAGTGGAGAGCTGATTCTGCCACCAGATATGACCCATCTGGTTGATTTTTACTTCGCCTTTAGGCACCGGCGTACCATCATAAAAACGACCGCCAAGCTGGGCTAATTTATCGCCCCATACCATCGGACCTTTATAGGTGCCGGTCGTGTCGTAATATCCACCGGTCGCGCACTGCCCCCATCGATACGGAGCATCATCAGGGTTTGTCCATTTTGGCTTTTGATGCTGTTGGGCCTGGAGAGCATAAGGATTGAAAGCCGCTCCACCGCGCATCATCGGATTTCCGTCAAGCCGCCCCTGCAAAGGAACACCACCAAACATATTGGCGGAGGCATTTAACGGCGGTCTCTGAGGTGCAACTGTAATGACAGGTTTTGGTGCAGATTGAGGAGTAATTTGCGGAGCAGTTTTGGCGGTCTTGACTGCCGGCGCAGCTGTTTCGTGACGTGCGTGTACGCTGACGCTGCCGGACAGTGGAGCCCGCTTCGGCACAGGTCGCGTATCGAGCCGCGGCGTATCTGCCCTCAAGGTCTCCTCCGCAGAGGCTGTGCTCTGAAAGGCAGCATCCTGAAGCGCTGATATAGCCAGCGCAGCTAATAAAACTCGACCCGTCCTCATAAATTCTCCCAACTCTGCGGTCGTGGCGAGGCTTCTCACAACAGACGACCGGTATGCATCTACGTGCATTATCTCCTACTCCACATGACATTGCACGAAAAGCTTAAAACCAATAAATAAATGCAAACTGCTGCAAGTGAACGGTCAGGATACTAATGAAAGAGCGGGCAAATAATCAATGTTTGAAGCCAGAGCGGCCAGGTCAGAGTGACCGTGACTGCTAACTGCCCCTGTTTTTTGACCGGAGGTTCCGCCCAGTCCGCCCAGATCACCCAGCGGAAAAGCGAGACCAGCGTCTTCGAACTGCTGTACTTCTGCCAGGTTTTCGGGAGTGTTTGGCACAATCAAACCATCTGCGTTTCTGATGAATTTCGGCTGTCCACTCTCGTCTAACCCGTAAGTTTTATTGATGTCGAGCTGATCTAACTTCTTAATGACCTCATACAGATCAGGATTACAAGCAAGCAATTCAGCACGAGTCTCCTCACCACCACGAAACTTAGCAGTGGCTTCCGCTCCTGCTTCTGCCGGATTAGGGAAATAACCGGTTGCCGGTTTAACCAGGGCTATATCAGCGGCTTCTTCGTTGGTAATGATTTGCGGATTTGCAGATGGATTACCATCTGCGTCTAACGGATTACCGTCTTTGTCGGTTCTCGCCCAACCACTGCTTCCGACACCACCTTCATTCGGAATCGATTTAAAATAGCGACCATCTTTAGTAACTAAAAGCCAGGTATCGCCCGCTTTTACATAACCAAGCTGAGCGGCGTAGCTCGTCTCGTAAGTTTTATCGTCACCGTACAATCGAAACTGTCCATTGTGCGCCAGCTCATGCATAAATACCCGCATCACCTGATCGGGAGTACTTATACCGCCGTTGGGCTCGATCACGACTCTTGAACCGTCGGCGAATCCGCCTTTGTTGGGATTCTTGCCCTGCCTGGCAGTAAAATCGATTTCCACAGGCTTTCCGTCAGCCCTCACCACATCTGGTGCAGAACGCTGCACGGAGGACTCCACTCCATACATCTGACCAAGATTAGGTGTTTTCAGAGGCACCTGTTCTCCATCTACATCAGTCATTTCTCCATCGCGACCAATTTTCACATTGTATTGTTTTTCAACTTCTTCCAGCTTCTGGTCTCTCATCTCAAGCAACTTAGCACTATCTGCAGTGGCATCACCGCTGCCTGTGAAAAGCTGGATCGTTTCACCATTGACCTCTACACTGTAGTGATAGACGAACTTCCCATCTTCGACTGAGCGCGAGACATTGACCCCGTTTTCGGCGGCGACGCTTGTAAGCGCAGGGTCAATTGGTGTTTGCTCCAAGACCTCAGGTGAAAAATCCACCCCTCTCTCAACGCGATTACCTGTCGAATCGACATAGCTATAGGAACCGTCAGGGTTTACGGTCACTTCCGGCATGTAGTAAGCTTCCGGCTGCCCGGTTGGATAAACGAGCAGAGCCTGGTGTTGTCCGTCGATATTGGTAATTAATTCTGTCATTCCTGTGGCAGTGTCTTTTCTTACAATCGTAGTCAGATTTCCTGCCGGGTCGAAACTCTGTTCGTAAGTGCCGTAGCTGGTAGTTTCGGTAATGTGCGTCGCACCGTATCCTTCCACTACCACGTGCGCGTTGCCGGCATCATAAGTGATACCACCATCAAGATTGACAGTCAGCCCTGAAATCGACACAACGTCCAATCTCTGCCCACAACGGTCATACGTCGACATTTGCCATTCGCCTGAAAATCTGCTCCTGGAAAAATTGTCGACAGTGCCGTCAGGATTGATGCGCGTAGCCCAGGCGATTGCACCGCTCTCATCATATTGATAGTGCGCTTTCGTTACCGGACCATCGTCACCATGTTGAGCGGTGACATCAACTGAACCATTTTGATGGCGGATTTGTGTAACACTGCCGTCTACTACGGTAACGTCGCCCTGAGGTGAAACCTTGACTGAATCGATATTTTCGTTGACCTGTGATTCCCCGCCTGGAGTCTGAACCGTCTCGGACCAGTTCCCACCGTCTCTTTTGTACGTTATGGTTGTACCGTCACTAAAGGTTACGGTCACTTTGCATGGATATGGATCTTCACCGTGATAGTCAACAGTCGTGCTGGAACCATCCGCGCTTTTGATATCCCGAATTCGTCCAAATCTATCGCTCGTGATCGGCTGATTGGCATCGCTTGCCTCTGCCCCGCCATCACTACCGGTGCCTGGTTTTACTCCAACCGGATCGTCCGTAATGACGAGACCAGGCAATAACCCCCGTTCATGCAGTGCATTGGAAACGGCACTGTCTAATTTAACAGTTCTGCCATTAGCCGGGTCGCGTTTTTCAGCATCGTAGAGTTCATCGAGTATACGCTTACCTGAGCGTTCAACTCCACTAGTTCCTCCTTTGCGTGCATCATCGAGGCTGGTGGAGATAGGCAAATCGTTGGCAGGCATGATCGTTCCTCCGATTCATGTCGAAAAAATCGTTTCTGTTCTGGTTGATGGAGAGGACAGATATAGTAAGCAAATCTATGCTAGCTGCAGATTTTCCCAAATTTGTGGCAACAGACTGGAGCCCCGCCGGCAGGAGCCAGCAGGGCGTTCATGTTCGAATGTCGCTATTGCGGAAGCGCCGATGTTTAGATTTTAGTGAGCGGCTTGATGCACTCAATCGCATCGGGATTTTCAACGGATGATAAATCGCCGACCGGCTCACCCAGATACCGACGTCGAATCGTGGCACGTACTATCTTGCCGGAACGAGTCTTGGGCAACGATTGCACGAAGTGCACCACTTCCGGACGAAGCACTGCACCGAGTCGCTCTCCGACCATGTAGCGCAATTCTTTCTCAAGCTCAGCCGACTCTTCGAAGTTGGGATTGAGCACCACGAAACAAACAAGGGCGTCACCCTTAATTTCATGAGGTACACCGATGACAGCAGCTTCTGCCACTTTCGCGTGTTCAACAAGCACAGACTCGACTTCGCCCGGTCCAACTCGCTTGCCAGCCACTTTGACCGTATCATCAGAACGTCCATAGAGGAAAAATGCTCCATCCGGATCGACTTTGGCCCAATCGCCGTGGTACCAGACACCGGGAAACTTGCTGAAGTAAGTCTCAATATAGCGGTCCGGATCTTTCAAAAAGCCTTTGGTCATCGATGGTGCCGGCTTCTTGCAGACGAGATGGCCGATCGCGTTTTTGATGCTGTTTCCTGATTCATCAAAAACATCTACGTCCATCGCCAGTGCCGCAGCACCGAGCGAACAAGCTTTAATGGGCATGACCGGCAGCGGTGTCAACAAGCAGCCAACCAGCTCAGTACCGCCCGAAATATTCATGACCGGGCAACGTTTGCCGCCGACATTGTTGAAGTACCACATGTAGCTGTCTTCATCCCAGGCCTCGCCTGTCGAGCCGAGCATCCTCAAGGTGCTCAAGTCGTGCTTCTGAATCCACTCGTCTCCAAACGTGCGCAGACTGCGGATGGCTGTAGGGCTGATTCCCAGAGTGGTGACTTTATGCTTCTCGATTATTTGCCACAAAATATCCGGAGTCGGATGCGTCGGGGCGCCTTCAAAAATGACAATCGTTCCACCATAGAAGGTGACACCAATCATCTCCCATGGACCCATCATCCAACCAATATCAGAGACCCAGAAGAAGACATCTTCAGGTCGAACGTCATAGGTAAATCCTAACTCCTTGCCTATTTGCGCAAGCGCACCAGCGTGAGTATGAACACAACCTTTCGGCTTGCCGGTCGTGCCTGAGGTGTACAGGTACATAGATGGATGCTCAGCGGGCAAATCCAATTTTGTAGGAGCCGGGGTCGCTTTACCGACGATATCGCTGAACCAGATGTCTCGACCTTCCACCCATTTGATCTCATTGCCGATGTGCTTGAGCACGACGACATGCTTCAAACCAGGCAGCTTCTCGGCGGCCTCGTCAACATCGTTTTTGATCGGAATGAATTTCCCTTTGCGCTTGCCGAAGTCAGCGGTAAAAAGCACTTTCGCTTCAGAATCTTCAAGACGAGCAGCGAGAGCTTGCGCTCCATAGCCACTGAAAACAGGCACAGCAACAGCGCCAGCCTTAAGACAACCAAAGAGAACTGCCACCACTTCCGGTACCATCGGCATATAAATACCGACCGCATCACCGGCTTTCACATCCAATTTCGCCAGAGCGGCAGCCACCCGGCCGGACATGTCATTGAGTTCGCCATAGGTGAGCTTCTCAGTGCCGCCGTCATCACCCTGCCAGATCAAAGCGATGTGATCTTTTCCAACACTGGTTCTGCATCCGGCTTTTTTGCCAGCCTCCAGATGCCAGTCAAGGCAATTGGCAGCAATGTTCATCTCTCCGCCGACAAACCACTTCGTCCAGGGGAAACCGCCCGACTGATCCATGAGCTTGTCGTAAGGCTTAGACCATTGAAAACCCAGATAGTCTGTGGCCGCTTTCCAGAACCATTCAGTGTCTTGAGACGATTTCTTGACAAGCTCCTGCCAATCCTTCAAGCCCTGCTTTTTGATGAAGTCAGCGACGCGGCTGTTCAGGTATTCGCCTTTGGGTTGCCAAATAACATCGGTCATGGTTGCACTCATGTGGTTCGCTTCCAAGTGTAGTTCGGGAATGACGATGTGGATCTTACAAGAAGTGGGGGCAGAACGGATATACCGCAGATAATCTACGGGACCAAAATTCGCTCTCGGTCGTCACTATAAAGAGAACTATTGTGGAGTCTGACCAAGTTGAAGTTCAGCCCGCCGACATTTAAACGTCTAGCAATTACTGCAGCCGCTCTGGCGACTGTCACAGGTTGGAGTTCTTTAAGACCAGCGACAGCGGCGGTCGTCCGCACAGATAACGGAATGCTGGCCCAGAAACTCGGCATTCCTTTATACGAATGGCAGGATGATGCCAATCCGGAACCAAAGCTGATTTTCCTGGCAGTACATGGGTTCACCCAGCAGGGGCTGTGCTTTGAAGCTCTGGCAAAAGAACTGGCGGCACGCGGCTATCTCGTAGTCGCACCAGACTTGCGCGGGCACGGACGTTGGATTGGTAGCACAGGCAGCACAAACAACGACTTCACTGTCAGCTGCGAAGATGAAAGCCGTTTGCTGGCGCAACTGAGAAAAAGCCACCCGGGCGCGAAGATATTTGGATTGGGAGAAAGCGCAGGCTGTGCCGTTCTTTTGAAGGCAGTGTGCAATGAACCGAAAGCCGTAAAGGGTTTGATCCTCTGTGCCGCCGGCGTAGAGCCGCACATACACAAACCAGGCGGTATGGGTCCGAAATTCCTCATGGGCATGGCGAAACTTGTGGAACCGGTGGATTTAACCGATTACTATGCAAAATACGTTTCGGATGACAAAAGAACAGCCGACGAAATGGTTCACGATCCACTCAACAAGAGCCATCAGTCAGCCTTGAGCTTGATTGGCACAATGAATTTCATCAGTCAGATGCCTGTGCTCGCCAGTCAGTTACCACGCTCTATTCCTGTGCTTTTACTGCAGGGCAGCGACGACCAGATAGTCAATGCATCTTCAGCCAGTCGCGTTTACGATGGCTTCAAGACATCAGACAAGTCACTGCAAGAAATCGCAGGCTGCGGTCACATTCTTTTGGGAACATCATTTATCAAACCAGTGGTTCTAAACGACACGTTTGATTGGTTGGAAAAACATGGAGGACTACCGGCTGTCATCCAGCCTCAGACCAGCACAATCTCCAGTGCAACCGGACCCTCCAATTCAAAATCATTCACACAAAAAATGAAGAGCAAGTTTCGCATATAACTACCGCTATTTGACGAGAAGTGGACTGTAGTCGACCTGGCCCAGGTCGAGTTTAACTGTGCCCAAGCCATCGCCGCATTCCACGCAAAAGCCATAGCTGAGCGGATTCTGGCAATTGCACTGGGTGCTCCAACTTAATGATTCCGGCAGGAAATCAGGAGGGGGAGCTGCCGCAGGAACCGTTGCATACTGCAGACTGGCCCGGCGCAACACCGCTGCTCTAGCCGACCTCGTTGCTTGTCTGTGAGCACTAAAGCGGCTGATACCGTACTCAATCAATAGAGCAAAAGCGCCGGCGACATAGATATGACTCTTCGGAACCACTATGTCGAACCCTTCAGCAACGAGAACGGCACCGACCAGCGCAATGAAGCAAAAGGCAAGCGCTCGAATGCGTTTCCGTTCTTCCAGGAACTTACCGACTGCAGTTGTGCAAAACATCATCACAACAACAGAAACCACGATGGCAAGCATAATAGCCCGCATGTCGTTGACCATTCCGACTGCTGTGATCACCGAATCTAGAGAGAAGACGATATCTAAAATAACAATTTGAATGATGCAACTGACAATACCAGCCTTTTCAGGCGGCACGGCAGCGTGAGCCGCTTCATGCGACTTCTGCGTTTCAGCCACAGACAGCTCCAGGCAACTCTTAATGACGAGAAACAATCCACCGCCAATCAAGACAAGGTCACGCGCTGAAATTTCGTTTCCCAGCACCACCAGTAGTGACCGGGAGATGCCGATGAACCAGAAGAGCGCGGCAAGCAGAACGAATCTTAGCAACACTGCCAGTGACATGCCGGCAATGCGTGCCTTCTTTTGATATTTGACTGGTAATTTCGAGATCGTCAGCGAATGAAAAATGACATTATCGATACCGAGAACAATTTCTAAACCGGTCAAAGTTAGGAACGTAGCCCAAAATTCTGTTCTTAATATCCAGTCCATCTATAAGTCTCCAGTTGCCTGTTTGAGCAGCGCAATTCAAAGGCCGGTCGGCTCGGACTCCGAGCCAACGTTGAAAGAGGTAATGAATCAAGCGCGTTATACCAATATGCTCCTGACAGAAGAAGAGTTGTCAGAAGTTAACAAAGTTGCAATTTTGTCGATTGGAAAACCCGAATCTCAAGTTCTACCAGCTACTCGAACTCGGCTCTCAAAGTCTTGGCTCTCAGTTCGATAGCATCGGCCCTGGCATCTTGCCTGGTATCTCGCAAAAATTTGCCGAACGAGTCCAGAGCAGCCAGCATGTAGCGCGGGCTTGGATTTCCTTCCTCTAGTTCTATCACGGTCTCAAAACCTTTCTGCGCCTCATCATTCTTGCCCTCTTTAGCCTGCAAAACGGTTACAGCGAGTAAATCCTCGGCATATCGAGCATCCTTCTTTCCGTTCAGCTCGAGCGTCAAAGCCATTTTGCTCCTGGCACTTTTTTCTGCTTCTGCATAATTGCCTTCATCTGTATACGCCCGCGTCAATCCCTCATACGAAATTTTGCCCCGGTCGGCATCACCGCGGTTTTTGAGCTGCAAAACATTGATCGCATCACCAAACATTTTCTCAGCACTGGCATATTGTTTAAGCCGGAGATAGCAGAAGCCGGACAGGTTGAGATTGTCAGCCAATTCCAGTCGATGGTCATCGCCCCGCAAAAGAGTCCTGGCTTGTTCCAACTTGCCAATCGCCTTGCCGAATTCCTTCTGCTGCTCAAAAATTCTTGCCAGCCCGCGCATACTCTCGGCCTGCTGCAACGGTTTCCTGGCGCGCTCAACACCGGAGCTGTAAATCTTCTCTGCTTTAGCTAGATTGCCTGATTGAAAAGCCTCATTGCCGGCCTCGTTCAATTCTTTCCACGACATGCTCTGGGTGTCATCAACAGAGGGCAGCGCCTTCAACTCGGCAATCTGCTCTTTGATTTTCTCCGCATCGCTGGTGCGACCAGTCAACCTGTACAGTTTTTCTTTGCCCGCAAGAATCTGTTCTTTCAATACATCAGGCCCGAGTACAGATTCCTCCACAGATAAAGCCTCGTCATATAGCCGCTCCGCCTCATCCAGGCGCAGCGCATCACAAGCAATATTGGCTAAATGCAAGGCACTCCTCGACAAGCCGATAGCAAAATCACGATTGTTGACGGAATTGTTGCGCCAGTTCCAGAGCTGTTTGTAGATGTTATAGGTATTCCCGTAGGCGCGTTTTGCATCCTCAATGTTGTTTTCAGCAATGTAGACATCGCCTAACGCATCATACGTTTGTGCCAGACGAACGTCATTTTTGGGAAATGCTTTCGCACTTTCGACGGCATTGCGAAAGTTGCTCTCCGCCCCGGCATAATTCTTCGATTGCATAGCAGAAAAGCCGCTATCAAAGTTTTCCTTCCATGTCTTCTCGTCGGCACGCTCGGCTCTGGCGCAACCGTATACGGTGGCCGACACGCATGCAAGCAGAAGCACTCGGGTGCGATTATTCATTTGCTCAGCCTTTGGTAGGCACCGTGAATATAGTCTCAATACCTAGCATAATGCAGCTGGCTAAATTTGCGGCAAGTATAGTCAGCCAGACCTTTTTTGCGGTGTGTCGCTCGAGCAACATCAAAAATGCGCCCTCGACCATAATTGAATAAGTGCCAAACAGAGTTAACCCCCAGATACCAGAACCAGTTATATATGGACCCAGTCCGAGCAAAAGTCCCGTAAAAGAAGCAAAATTGACGAGCAACGAGTCCAGCAGAGAAAGGCGCAAGCTACCCCACTTCAGCCGCCACAAGACCACTGCTTCAATCAGCATAATGGGAACGAACTGGTAAATGTAGAATCCGAGCATGATGAAGGGATACAAAAAATAGCTTAGTGCTGCCAGCTAATCATACCGGTTTGAAAACAAAGCCGCTCGTTGCTTGCCTTACAGGCGAATTTAAGATCTGAGCATGCCGCCAGAAAGCCAGAGAATAAACAGCATATACGCAACGAATATCATCAAGTAGCAATTCTTCAACTCGAAGACGCTGAGACGGGAACGATTCGAATTAATCAAATGTAGGAATCGCCAAACTAGCTTGACACAGGTGTTTTCAAAGCTGGATCATGCCCTCATGTCCAGCATGCTTATCGGAATCGCCTGTCTTTTTGTCTTTCTCTGCATGGCTATGCTCATGTACAGCAGACGCATCAGTGCTTTGCTGGCGCTGCCGATCATGGCGATATTGATTGCCGTCATAGCGGGTATCCCAGGGCAGGATATCCTCACAGAAGTGCTCAGCAAAGGCGCCGTTAAGCTAAACAACACCTACACGACCACCATGTTCGGTGCCATTCTGGCTGAATTGCTCAACAAGCAGGGTATTGCCAAGGCAATAATTCGCTGGGTGGCCGAATTCGCCGGCGACAATCCCTTCTGGCTGGCGCTAGTTCTCACGGCCGTGACGACGCTGCTCTTTTCGACACTCGGTGGTCTGGGAGCTGTGATCATGGTAGGAACAATCGTTCTGCCTGTGATGCTCTCGCTGGGAATTTCAAGCGTCACAGCCGGCTCGCTCTTTCTCTTTGGCATCAGTCTTGGTGGCATGTTCAATATTGCCGGCTGGGCCTTATACATGGACGTCCTCCACCTCACCCAGGCAGAAATCATCCAGTTCGTCGTGCCATTCTCAATGATCTTCAGCTCGATTGTAGTGGCCTTTCTTTTAATCGAATTGCGCAACAAGAAGAACTTGAAATATGGAGCAATCTGCTTGCTTGTGATTGGTGCGGCCTTTTATGCACTGCAACAATTACCGAAAGATTCAGCTGTCAAAGCCGTCAAGGTTGCCGAACCGAATTCGCTCGTAGCGGCTGGATCAATGCTGATCATACTGGGACTTTACGCAGTTTTCCGGCAGAAGCAGAATATACATACAAATCCAACATTGTCGATGCTGACGCCCATCCTGCCACTAGTGCTGGTGCTCATCTTCAATTGGGACTTTATCCCGGCTTTCATATTCGGTATCACGTACTGCACCCTGATCACCTGGAAACGCAACTCGATTAACGTGCTGACCCGATCGATCATCGACGGAATCACTGCAGTGATACCAGCGGTCGTCTTAATGATGGGCATCGGCATGCTGATCAACAGCGTCAGTCATAAAGCAGTGACTGAGGCAATCAAGCCACTTTTAGAAGCGGCTATTCCCACCCATCCGCTTCCCTACGTAATCGTCTTCACAATCATCGCTCCACTGGCGCTCTATAGAGGTCCCCTCAGTCTGTGGGGCATGGGCAGCGGGCTTGTCACGATTGTCAGGCAACTAAATACACTGACTTCAGCAGCGATTATGTCAATGCTTCTTTCCGTCGGTCAGTTGCAGGGAATTTGCGATCCGACCAATACTGCAAATATTTGGATTGCCACTTATTTGAACACAGACACGCAAGTGCTTTTGAAACGCACTGTGCCTTACGCCTGGACAGCCACGGTCTTTGGTCTGCTGCTTTCAGTCTCGCTGGGATATGTGAAATGAGCGGCGATAATTCAATCAGGAAAGTAAGAATAGGCATCGACGTTGGTGGCACCTTCACGCACGCTGTGGCGCTCGACGCTGAGACCCTGGAAGTGCTGGGAAGGTCAAAAGTACCGACAACTCATAGAGCCAGCGAAGGCGTGGCTAAAGGGATTATCGACTCACTGACTAAGCTGCTTGCCGGTGCGGGCATTAAACCGCAAGACGTGACATTCATCGCCCACAGTACGACTCAGGCCACCAATGCTCTCCTGGAAGGCGACGTGGCGCCCGTTGGAATTTTATGCCTGGGAGCCACATCTAATAACTGGATCGCCAGAGCCTCAACAAAGCTAGGAAGAATCAGGCTGGCACCAGAAAAATATCTGCTCACCTACTACAAATTTCTGGACAAAAACGATGCCGGCGATAAAGCAAAGCTGGAAGAAGCGCTAAAAGCCCTGGTTGAGATGGGCGCAAAAGCAATCGCCGTGACACAAGCATTTTCTGTAGACGACCCTGGACCAGAGCTTGCAGCGCTAGAAGTGGCGCGCTCGATGGGACTTCTTGCCACCTCCGGTGCGGAAGTGAGCCAGTTGTACGGATTGAAAGTGCGTACCCGCACTGCCGTAATCAATGCAGCCATGCTGCCAAAGATGATCGAGAGCGCCGACATGACGGAAAAAAGTGTACGGGGCGCAGGCATAAAAGCTCCGGTGATGATAATGCGCTCAGACGGTGGCGTCATGGACATCGATGCGATGCGGAAACGTCCGATTCTGACGATGCTGTCAGGACCAGCCGCAGGCGTGGCAGCGGCGATGATGTTTCTGCGCATCTCAGACGGCATTTTCTTGGAAGTGGGCGGCACGAGCACTGACATTTCAGCTATCAGCAATGGCAAGGCACAAATTCGCTCCGGTGAAGTCGGCGAACACAAGGTCTACATGCGCACACTGGATGTGCGTACTGTTGGCGTGGCTGGTGGCTCCATGCCGAGAATCGACGCAACCAGGATAGTTGACGTCGGTCCTCGCAGTGCCCATATTGCCGGCGTGGGCTACGTGTCGTTCTCTGAGCACTTGCTCAATCCGACCATCAAAACCATAAGACCAAAACCAGACGATCCCGATGATTACATGGTCATCGCAGAAGGCGACAGCGACCCATCCATGTGCCTGACTCCCACTTGTGCCTCTAACCTTCTGGGTCTGGTTCCAGAGGGAGACTGTGCCAGAGGCGACAGGGAGAAGATCAGCCTGGCCTTCGAAACCCTCTCCAAACGGCTAAACCAGCCAAGCGAAAAACTGGCTGAAGAGATGCTCAAACTGGCAGCAGACAAGTGTATTCCAGTCGTCAAACAACTAATCAAAGATCACAAACTCGACCCGGACCTTGTCACACTTGTTGGTGGCGGGGGCGGTGCAGCGGCAATAGTTCCTTTCGTAGCCAAACAGATGAACATGCCTCATTCGCTGGCCTCATACGCCGACGTGATTTCAGCAATAGGCGTTGCCCTGGCGTTAATACGCGAAACGGTAGAGCGACAGGTGGTGAACCCGACTAACGAAGATATTCTCAAAATCAGAGAAGAAGCACAGGCGGCTGTGCAAAAAATGGGTGCAGATCCCGCCTCGATCGAAATACACGTTGAAATTGACAGCCGCACCAATGTCATCCGCGCCACCGCATTTGGTGCAACCTCGATGACAGAGAGCAAAGACGCGCGCAAAGCCCTGTCCGATTCCGAAAAAACCGAGTTGATTGCGCAGTCGATGCGAACCAAGCCCGAACTCGTCAAACTGACAGCCGAGACTAAATTTTTCCAAATCTATACTGCCCCCTGGACTCAAAGCCATTTCGGCGGATTGATCAACAACAAGATGCAGGCAGTCAGGGTCATGGATACTGCCGGCAGCATTAGATTGCAAATACAAAACGGGGTCGTAAGCGCCACCACATCCGACCTGGCAGAAGCAAGTATTTCCACAATAGCCGAAGAGCACTCAGTCTGGGGTGACGCCGGCAAAGTCATTCCTGACATTATGATTCTTGCCGGACCGAAAATTATCGACCTCTCCGGACTGCTGAGCGTCGAACACGTCAACACTCTGGCAAAAGCGGAATTGAATGAATTGCCGCGCAACACGCCGGTCGTAGTGTTGGGCAAGCTGGGCTGACAATGAACGAAAAGGAGCGAATGGAGGAGTTCCTCACAGGCGTTGGTCAATTCAATCGCCGGGAATTTTTCGAATGTCATGAAACTCTTGAACATTTGTGGACAAACGACCGTTCGCCTGAACGAGAATTGATCCAGGGCATAATTCAAATAGCTGTCGGTTATTACCATTACTTACGCAGTAATCGCGTTGGTGCATTAAAACTCTTGACGCGTGGATTGGCTCGAGTGAAAAAGTTTCAGGACAAAACGATGCGATTGAATATCCGTCAGTTCGCCCTGGATGTCGAGTCGAATATCCACTCCATAGAGACTTCTCAAGTGGATACATTTCCACCCATAACTATCCCCATAATTGAGGTTTTACAGGATTGACAAGTTGTTGAAACCCCGGCAAGCATTTATTATCCTTTGCATGGGGCGCCGGGCGGCTGAGTTATCCTAAGATAGTCAGGTCGCAAACCTGTACATTTGCATGACGCCCAAGATCACAGGGAAATCCTTACCAGACCGTGAAAGCCAACCACAACATCTTGGTAGTTGACGACGAACCAGCACACACCATGCTGATTTCAGAGCTATTGAGGCGGGCTGGCTACACTGTAGCGTCGGCTAATGACCCTTTCAAAGCTCTGGCAGCCTGCAAAGTGCGGACCCCCGATGTGGTCATTCTCGATCTGCACATGCCGCTTATGGGCGGAATGGATGTTTTCGATAGATTGCGTGCAGAGCAAAAGACAAGCAATATTCCAATTATCTTTCTTGGCAATCGTGAACAGCCGGTGCCGACCTTTAAGGTGGACGAGCCCAACAGCGAAGACATCCTGTTCAAACCTTTTGCTCCAAATGAGTTGCTTTCACGCGTGCGCTCTCTTTTGAAGGTGAAAGCACTGCGCGATGAGTTGAAGAAAAAAGAAGAGCAGATAAGCGAACTGACCTTAACCGATCCCCTCACCTCACTGAAGTCGCCCCGTTACCTGGATGAGTTTCTCAAGACCAGCTTGAAGCAGTCGCGCCGCTACAATGTGCCAATAAGCGTCGTGGTTCTGGAGGTCGACCAACATAAGGAACTTATCCGCGCCGTTGGACAGTCAGGTGCAGAAAAGGTAGTGACTCAACTGGCGCAGATTGTCGACTCTCAAATGCGCGATTCGGACATTGTCGTACGCACAGGCGAATTCGAACTTACTGTTGTGCTTACAGCCACAGATGTCAACGGGGCAATCGAGGTTTCAGAGCGCTTACGCACCGACGTAGCACAGAAGCCGTTTACAGCTGACGAAATAGAGTTCTCAATCACTGTCAGCCTCGGTATCTGCCAGTTCAACAACAACATGGACGACGAAGGCAAAGTCTTGCTCTCCCATGCTCGAGCCGCGGTCTCACACGGACACATGAACGGCGGCAACATCAGCCTGAAAGCAGAATAGCCATTCACGACGAGCCAAGTCTCGTGGGGTATAAGAAAGTTACCCGAGAGAAGATTCAGCTTGGCAGACACAGATCTCACAATTCCCCTCAAACATCCACAGCTCAGGACCTTAAACAGCCTGGCGGCATCGGTGGACAGGGTCTACTTCGGCGTGACGGCATTGGTCGGCCTGGCCGTCATCTACTTCCTTGCCGCGCCGTGGGGTCCTGCATACGCAGTCGCCAATCCTTCCATAGGGATGACAGCATTCTTCCTGCTGCTTGGCTGTCTTATAGCCGGAGCCATAGTCAAACTGGTCAAAGCCACTTGCTCGGATGATTTACTGATCAACCGGGATGGACTGTATCTGCCTATCATGGTTGCCTTTCTCAACAAAGCGAAAGTCTGGCAGAGTTGGATCGGCGTAACAATGGCAACCATCACCAGAGGTGAGGGCGATAACCGCAGCCTTCTTTTGCAAACCAAGTCAGGAGCTTCCATCGACATCCCGCTTGCAGGCATGGAACCGCAGGCAATCGAGCAGTTATTGCTCTCCATCGAACTGTGGGGAAGCGGCTGCACGCGCGACCAGTCAGTCTTTGACTACCAGGCCGAGTTGCACAATCAAAGCAAAGGGCTGAGCCAGCTCAGTTACACCGACATGTGGAATGAAGAACTGGGGCGCCGTTTTTCATCAACGACTTTTGTACCACTCGAACCGGAAAGCAAATTACAGAACGGACGACTGAAAGTATTACGACAACTGGCTTTTGGCGGTCTTTCTGCCATCTATTTAGTGCAAGACGGACAGAAAGAGATGTGCGTTCTCAAAGAAGCCGTTGTGCCTGAATCTATGGAAGTTTCCAACCGCGAAGCAGCTGAGAAATCGTTGCGCAGAGAAGCTACGATTCTTTCCCAACTGAGACACCCACACATCATCTCGGTGCTGGACAATTTCAACGAAGCGGGGCACCACTACTTACTCTTACAACACGTAGTCGGGCAAGATCTTCGTCAACTGGTGCGTCAAAACGGTCCGCAACCAGAAGCAAAAGTCCTCGATTGGGCCGTGCAAATTCTGTCGGCGCTCGAATATCTGCACACTTACGAGCCGCCCATCATCCACCGAGACCTGACGCCTGAGAACATTGTCTTGCGCAATGACGGCACAATCGTAATCATCGATTTTGGTGCTTCCAACCAGTTCCTTGGCACCATGACCGGTACCATTATCGGCAAACAGGCATACATGGCACCTGAGCAATTGCAAGGAAAAGCGACGACACAGAGTGATATTTATGCATTTGGAGGCACATTGCATTTCCTCCTCACAGGAAAAGACCCCATCCCCTTGAGCGAGTCACATCCCGCACAACAGGTAGCAGTGTCAAACGAACTGGACGCGCTGGTCGGAAGATGCACCGCACTGGATCTTGAAACTCGATACCGGTCCGCCGTGAAAATCAAAACCGACCTGGTAGAACTTTATTCACAACATACAATCGGCAAACTATTTAGCGACACCTGAATCTATGGAAAATTCGAAGAACAAACCGCATCTAGAGCGGCAACAAACCGATATCGAATTGAAAGTCGCAGCTGACGATCAAGACAAATCAGACTCGAACAACCAGGAAAACACGCCCGCAGAAACCAATCCAACAACCGCAGAAACTGACCAGACAACCGCAGAAACCGATCAGACAACCGCAGGCCCTGACCCTACAAAGGCAGAAACCGAACAGGCAGCCAGCTCTAGTCAATCGACGACATTACCGAGCGAGAATACATCTGATTCACGAGATCTGCGAGTAACCGTTCTGGCAGAGCGCAAAGCCAGGGAGCAAGCTTTTTTAGCAGAGTACAAACAAAAGCAAATGCGCACCCGCGTCAAGTTCGGCATCTTCACCTCGATATTTCTGGGAATATTTGGCACCAGCATTTACTACGTTTGCAGCCAGAATGCCAAGGCCGCTGCGGCGCTGGCACAGTTTCAACCGATTCCGATTTTCGCCTGTCTTGGAGAACGAGACATGGCTTACTTCACAATGAGCGGGTTCACGAGCAACACAGGCAGCACTAAGGCAGATCCAAAACTGATCGAAGAGCGCATCAAAATCTTGAACCGCTCAATAACACAAGAAGAGCAGGCGGGACGCTCAGCCATCTTCACGAGATTAGGGGCAGAGCAAATGCTGGTGCGCCAGGGGCAGCGCGACGCCGGCTTCAAATTCGCCGACCCGCTCATCGCAGCCCATCCTGAACTACCCAGCAACTGGCTCTGGAGAGCGAAAGTCGATTTCGATCATCTGGATTTTGCAAATGCAGTCAAAGATTACGACCAGGCGTTAAAGCTTATCGAGAGCGCTCCTTCAAACGTAGGCGAGTCATTCCATGAGGAATTTATCAAAGCCATCTGGGCGGCTATCGATGCAGGAGAATTCGACAGCGCCAGACGATTCCTCGCACTGACGGAGAAACATGGGTTAGACGACTACGACGTCAAAGGTCTTAGAAGTCAGATTCTTCTGTCGCAATCAGAAGCGCTGGCTGTGCCTGAATTGCGCAAGACGGACCTCTGGAATAACGAGATTGCCAACTACAATCTTCAGCTTCTAGACGAGGCATACAATACGGCTTCAGAAATGGATTTCACCACATCTTATGAAGCGTCCACGATTGTCACCGACATCAGTAAACGTGATCTGCTCTTCGAAACCAATTTACGCGCCGGTCAGCACCGCAAAGCCATTGAGACCAATGCAGAATCGTTGATGAAAACCTATCAAATACGGCGCGCCGCCATGATGCTGCTCTGGCAAGGTGAGCCGCAACGAGCTTTAGATGCGCTTGCACCACTGAGAAAACGAAGCGCATACAGCGGCAAAAACCTGGAAATACTCGCAGCACAAGCGCTCCTCAAGCTGCATCGCCCAACTGAGGCGCTGCAGATAGCAGAGAAAATGCTCAGCACCTATGACTCACCGGACGGACTTTATACAGGCAAGCTCTACTTGCCGTATCGCACTATCAAGGCGCAAGCACTGCGCGATGCAGGTCAATATCGCCAGGCGATAGCAGAAAGCGACGCCATCATTGCTATCAATCCAAAACTGATAGCACCACGCTTAGTGAAAATCGAATCGCTGAAAAAGCTCGGCGATGCAAGCGCCGCAGCTAATGAGCGAGACCAGACCATAGCCCAACTGAACAGCCTGCTCAAAAACAATAAACAGAACGACTACAAACAGAACAACACGGAAAAACAGAAATAATACAGACAACGACTGAATGAGATGACAGAAAAGCAAACCAAGCTTCAAGATACGACACCAGATGTGGTGCTAAAGGCTTCTGCCGAAGAGACAGAAGCCAAACCCGGTACTGCCAGAGCTGCTTTGACTGTCTCTGCAAGCAAACATTCACCCGACTCGCTTTACGACGAAGATCCCTCCAACATGGTCAGGCAAGCGCGAAAAGTTCGCCCATCGCCAGCCCTGGTCAGCCTGGCTGAAATTTTCGATGTGGGCGTAATCGGAGCCTTCGGAGCTACCGTTGCAGCCCTGTCGGTAGCTATTATTGCCGCACTTCTGCCAGGCACAGACAAAAGCTTCGCCGCTATCGCAGGATGCGCCTTCGCTTCCGGACTGGCCGGTTTCTCGATCTTCATGATTTCGGCGCTGATTCCGATCTTCTATCCGCTCGCAGCACTCGCACTGCAAATCGCCAGCGGCACTTTCGTCGGTACGATTGTTCTCGACGCGATCTGCGCCTGGCTGGGAGCCGATCCTGCCAGTGTTCCGTTAGTAAGCACACTGGGCTCGACGTGGTTGACGATTGTGTTTTCGTTACTTCCAATTTTCGCCTGCCCTCTCTATTTTGCAATTTCACTCAGCTCAAAATGGCAGACGTCTCTAGGATGGTCCATAGTCGGTTTGATGGTTTGCGATGAAAACGGCATGCGTCCATCGTTTTCCAAAGCTTGGAATCGAACCTTCTTGCGCTTGTGGTGGCCGATTATGTTTCCCGGCAAACTCAGCTACTCAGGACTGATTGATGACTGGGTGGAGGAACACAGCAAAACAGTGCTTGTTCTGAAACCGCAAAATCTGAAAGCGGAGCTTATCAAAGCCAAGGATCAGGTACAGAAATCAACCGACAAAGTGACTGTGATTGCTCGCAGCGCAGTCATCGGCGCAGGAGCACGGCAGCTTATGGGGCAACGACTGCAAGGAGCTGCGCTGTCTGCGCAAGCGGTCAAGAAAATGCTGAAACCAGACTGGCAGGCTATTGTTCTGCGCGCTGAATCATATTTCGTGATCATGCTCGGGCTGCTCTTCCTGGGGCGCTGCAATGCTGCCTTCTGGACGCAGGTTTACTATCACGGTTTCCCGATTACCAGCCACGCAGTCGGCAGCTCGCTTTACTCCTTCTTGAACGAACATCCTCAGACGGCGCAGTTCATCCCCATGGGCATAGCGGCGTTCTATCTCTCCCTCCTGATACTGGCACGCCGATCGATTCCGCAAATACTGGAAATGACATCGAAAGGCTTTACCCTCAAATCCTCTTCTTTCAAAAAGCGAGGGCTGCAAAAGTGGGAAGATGTCTCGTCGATACATCTAGAGCAGGGCACAGGCAAAGATCCGGAAGAAAAATGGATGGTTTTTGTAATGAACAATGCCGCGCCTATCAAAGTGCGGCTCGACATTATTCGTTCGATCAGCTCTAAAGAGGAAATTCTCAGAGCGCTGGAAAGATGGGCTCCCCATGCGGCAAAAGATTCCGAACTGCTGAGCAGCTTACAGCCGCCGAGCGACTACAGTTATACCGACATTTGGCTGGAAGCACTGACCGGGCCACCCAAACGGGACAAACTGAAACCGCTTGTAAGCGGTGCCGTCCTGAAAGACAATCAATACAAAGTTACCGACGTCATCGCCGTTGGCGGTCAGGGGTCAGTTTATCTGGCAAATGATTGCGTTTCAAATGAGGATGTCGTCTTAAAAGAGTTTGTTCTGCCGGTCTACGTAGACCTGACGGTGAGAAGAAAAGCAATTGAACGCTTCGAAAAAGAGTCCAGGCTGCTCAAACAACTCGAACATCCCCGAATCGTTAAACTGCTCGACTACTTCGTTGAAGACTATCGAGCCTACATGGTGCTGGAACATTTGAACGGCAAAAATTTGCACCAGATTGTCAAAGAATCAGGCAAAGTGAACGAAAAAGAAGCACTCTCACTGGCACTGCAAATGTGCGAGATTCTCAAGTATCTGCACAGTCAGGAACCACCAGTGGTGCACAGAGATTTCACGCCGGAGAATCTCATACTGGGAACCGACGGAACACTAAGATTGATCGATTTTAACGTTGCCCAGACTCTCGATCAGGCGGCCACCACAACAGGAACAGTGGTGGGCAAACCATCGTATCTGGCGCCCGAGCAATTTCGAGGCGAGCCGATGCCGTCAAGTGATATTTATTCGATGGGTGCAACCCTGGCTTATATTCTCACAGGGGAAGACCCGACCCCAATTTCACAATCACACCCGGCTCAGGTCAACCCAGCCGTCAGCGCTGGGCTGGATCAGGTTGTAGCAACCTGTACAAACTACGACAGCGGTTTGCGATATCAATCTATTGAAGATATCGAAAATGCGTTGCGGTCCTGCTAAAATCAAAACTTATCGGGGCGTAGCGCAGCTTGGTAGCGTGTCCGTTTCGGGTGCGGAAGGCCGGAGGTTCAAATCCTCTCGCCCCGAGAATTTTTATAAATGAGTAGGATATGCGCTATCCTGCGGGTTCGAGAGCGACCAGATGCTGGCTTATCTGCACGGAACAATCGCGCTGAAAGAGATGACAACAGGTCAGGCAGACCGGTTGGTGCTGGATGTAAGTGGGGTCGGGTTCGAACTGACCGTATCGCGGCGCACGCTGATGATGCTTGGTTTGCCGGGCGATGAAGCAACTGTGCACACAGCTTTGACGATTCGCGAGACAGAGTGGAACCTGTTTGGCTTCGCAACTCAAGACGAACGCGCTATCTTTGGGCTGCTGCAGTCAGTCAGCGGCATCGGACCCAAACTGGCTCTGGCACTGGTGGGCACACTTGGTCCACAACAGCTGGCAGAAGCAATTCTTGCAGGCGACCAGAAAATGATCAGCCAGGCTCCGGGAGTGGGTGCCAAAGTAGCCCAGCGTATTATTCTGGAGTTGAAAGCTAAAATCGAAGACTGGACCAGACAACGCGGATTGTCTACAGACATGCCGGATGGTTGGAGTTCAATAGCGGAAGAAGTGCGCAATATATTGGAAGGACTGGGTTACACCGGCACCGAAATCAATATGGCTCTGAAGAAAGCTCGTGAAGAAAAACTAGACGAAGATGTCGAGTCGTTGGTTCGTTTCAGCTTGAAAGTGCTGGGTGCAGCATCCATCTCCTAGGCGAATGCGCTCAGCAGAGGCTCTCTAGTGAACAATTCTGTGCCTGCCACTGTCAAACCAAACAAGAAAAACATGCTCGCGTTTCGCGGTGCAATGCTTGGATTCGTCGTTGGCACCGGCATCTCGATTGTACCCGTCTGCGGCATCCGCCGCACCATGGCTCTGATCGCGAGCGAGCCGGCCCAGGCGATTTTTTTTGTTGAATGGATTCTTGCCTGCGCCATTACAGGCGGTGCACTGCTACCCAAATTCATCCAGGCGCATGAGCCGGCAGTCAAAGAAACTCAGCCTGTAAATCTTGCCCAGGCACTGTTCAAGAGACTGCTGATGCCACTGGGCTCCCTTATTTTCTTGCTTCTGTATTTTGCAGCAAGCGCTCTCTGTCAGCGGCTGAACATGGGCGTCGTTCACGGCGGCACTCTCACCACGCAGATATTACAGTACACAGGTCTGGCGCTCACCACCTTCGGTCTTGCTACACATAGCTATGCGCTGTTAGCACCGGCACGTTCAATAGTTGTCTCCGAAAATGAAACAACTTGCAGTCAAACCGCTGTTTTAAGCCTCAGACATCCATGCTTTTTCGCAGCCCTGGTGACGCTCACAGGACTGCCTCTGGTGATGGGCACATGGTATCCACTCTTTGCTATTCCAGGAATCTTTATTGTGTTCAAGTGGATTGCAACCGAACAAGAAAGGAACTTGCGTGAGAGATTGGGAGCGAATTATGAAGAGTTCCAGGCAAAAACCAAAATGTTACTGCCATACTTATATTGAAGAACGGTTTCGCCTGACGACCAACTGAAGCCGTAAAGAACAGTGAAAGCAATGCCAGACTCACCACAACACGTTCCCAACCAGATTCTACTGATGATCAAGTCCGCCACAAGCGACCAGGAGGCCGCAGCGGCTATTGCAAAATGCGGCGGTGTAATTATCAAACAAAACTCGAACGGAAGACTGAGAAGCGTCCTGATAGAAGCGAAAGATGTTGAAAGCACTATCGAACAGCTGAAGCTATCAAACTGTTTTGATGCAATTCAACCGAACTACATAAGCAAAATACCGGAATAAGTCAGTTGGTGAAGTAAAAGAGCGACGATTCCCGGCCTGAAGGTTGAGATTGCAGAAAAATGTGCATCGTCGAGCGAATACCGGTTTCTGGCTGTATTTCGTAAGGAAAGAAGTTGAACTGACCGAGATCGCTGCGCACCAGATCAAAAATGTCCGACGGCACGTAAACAGTGCTCACCATCGCCTGCTTTAAACCAGTATCAAGCATAAGGCGAACGATGGCGTTAGCGACAGCGCAGTGACTGTTTCCCATATTGGAGTTGGGTCTGAAATAGATAACGCCCTGCTGACCGGAGTCAATGTCGAGCGTGTGCACCTTGCGACACCCGATTGGTCTGCATTCGTGATACCACAGCTCTTCGTAGGCGACGGCGGCATAAGACGACCGCTCGCGCCCCAGGCGCGGTGTGAGGCGATACGCAACTTTTACTTTACTGACTGGATGCAGTCCAGAACTCGGGAAACTAAGAAAGTTTTTCATCTCAGTGGTATCAGCCATGATGACCCAGTCGAAACGCTTATTCATCGTGTCATCGGAAAAGTCATCAACATCCTCACTATCCTGTGCAGCAGTCAAACCACCAGGCAGTGAAAGCAAGAGAATGAATGCGAATAAAAGCGGAAAGAACCTGACCGCTCTATTCATTGATGAAGTAACCTTTGGTGATCGGATTGCGCCCGAGGTTCTCCCACGGTGAAGTGGCAGAAATTCTAAACGGAACAGGCTCAGTGAGCCCGATAGCACTGACGCCCATGTAACGCAGCAAGATAGCAGGGGAGATTTGACAATCGACTGAGAGCTCGAGAATGTACTCGCAAGGATTTTTGGGTCCCTCAGGCAGCCATGCTTTCGGTATCTTTCTCGGCTCGGTGATTACAATCCGCTCGTTGGGAGTATTATTCTGAGTTATAACCAACCTCAAAACAATGTTCTTTGGCTGCACTCCACCCAGCCTGATCAGTCTGGTCTCAAGTGAAGGGTCGGCGTCCATGACGGCGAAAGATTGACTGAGACTTTCACACAGCGACAACTTCCGGGCATAGGTACCGATTAGTTCCTGAGCCAGGAAGTATCGAACCGGCATGATGCCCAGGTCGAGCAACGGAATAAAGAACAAAAATACAAGCAAAATCAGCGCGGCAGCAAATTCTGTGATTTGCTGACCTTTGTTACGTCGAATTTTTACGCGTATCATGCGGCGCCGTGCTTTGATAGAATCTGCATCAGAATAACATGTGACGTCACCCACGCCCACGGTCTCCTTAATGACAGCTCGTTCAACCAGGCTATCTCCGCGCTTTGTAAGAAATCAGCAGGGCAGCATGCTGACCATGACGACGATGGTCATTGGTCTTGTGCTCCTGGCTTGCTTGATTGGCTTTGGATTCTACTTGTTGCTGGCCCAGCAGAAAAAAGGCCAGCATGAGGCTGACAACTTAACCCTGGCGGTTGCAGAGTCGCTTAATAAAGATGACAAAATCGGGCAGATGAACAACGTCGTCGCCAGGTGCAGAGAGCTTGTCTTCGTATCCAGGCAAAACGCTAATGCGGCGTCGGAGGAACGAAACCAGATCCTCGCACCTCTGGCTAACCAGCTTCTGGATGAGTCAAGAAGCAGCGCCCAGTTCGTCGAAGCCGAGCGAAAGAACGAAATCGCCTACATTACGAAGAAAGCTCGCGAATCAGTCGAACGCTACAACTTGAACACCCACACAGAATCTACGTTCACTTTGCCCTGGTTTAAAACTTATGACCCACACGTGCAAGACGTCTACCTGGGCTACATCGATAAAGTTCAGTCGAACGTAACCAACACTGATGTCATCCCTGAGCTGCGTGAGCACGACGAGAAACAGAAATACTTCGAAAAGGGCAGTCAACTTTATCGCGGAAATATTGACGCTAAGCTGCCTTCACCTGACAGTGACCTGATCTTCAAAATTTCATCGCTTCCGGCAGACGTAGAAAAATCTGTTTCGCCACCAAGGCTTACAAATCCGGAAGTATTCGTAAAACTGGCACCACTGTTTCTTGACGCCAAGTATACAGACCAGCGTAAAGCAGACCAGATACCCTCCGCTGTGGAGATTTTCGCGAACATGGATGTATCGATGAAAACCGGAAATCAGCAGGTTCGAATCGGCTCCACAGCTACCACAAATGGTGGACAGCCAATCCCGTAAGGCTCCACCCTCGAAAGAACGAGTCGTCGAAAAGTTCTGCAGACAGCGAAAGTGGAGCACCTGGAAAAGTGCTCCAACCTCACAAGGCACCAAATATGGTGCAAAAACGAGCTCGAACCGGACGTTCTCAACCCAGATTCCAAAAGCTCATCTGTGAAAGCGGGCGGCAATTATGACGAATTGTCAACAGGTGGATATTGAATCTACCGGGTCACCCCCAGTGTGCCAGTGTACAAGCTCTGCAGGCACGAGGTATACTCGCAAAAGCTTTGGTGTTCGAGGATTGGCAATGAAAAACTTTGGTCGCGATCAGATCAGTCGTTTCGCTCTCACAGTAGCGATGGTACCCGGGATCACTCTGTGCGTCGTCTCAATGGCGAAGGCACAGTCAACTAAACCGAATACTCCCGAATCCGTACCGAATCAGATCCTCGTAATGGTTCATCCTGGCTCAGACAAAGATGAAGTCAGCAATGCACTGAAGGAATTGAACGGTAAAGTTGTGCGGACGATGACCAACGGCAAGCTTGTTTGCAACGTCATCGAAGTGCCAGCCGGTAAAACAGACGAAAGCATTCAAAAACTGACCAAAGAGAAGAAGCTGTTTGATGCTGTGCAGCGCAACGTGATCAGTAGACTGCAGAACCATCAGCACTTCCCACCACCGCCACCTCCACCTCCACCTCCGCCTCCACCACCTCCTCCTCCTCCACCGCCACCACCTCCACCTCCACCTCCACCTCCACCACCTCCTCCACCTCCGCCACCCCCTCCTCCGCCACCACCACCGGGGAATTTCCCTAATGGCGCGCCGAACGACCCAGGCTACAGCTCGCAGTATCATCACGGCGTGATGAACGTACCGACTGGCTGGGCGAATGGAGGCTCCGGTCAGGGCGTCACAGTGGGAGTGATCGACAGCGGTGTGATCGGCTCTGAAATTGACCTGTCCGGAAAAGTAGATGCAGGCTTCAACGAAAGAAAGGGTTCCGGTCCTGGAAACACAGACCAGACACCAGGTCCGAACGCGTTCTACCACGGCACATTCGTCTCGACATGCTCGATGGGTAACACCAACAACGGCATCCTCGGCGCATCGCCGGCGTATCAAGCCAACATCATTCCGGTGAATGTGTTCGATAATCAGAGCTCAACGACCGATGCCGACATCATCAACGCTCTCTTCTATCTGGAAGGGCGCAACGTCAAGCTGATTAACTTGAGCGTAAATGCCAGCGTGCCATACACGTTTGCAAACTCGAGAATCCATCCAGCTTTGACCACTGCACTGGCTGACTTCTACAACAACCACAACGGCTTGCTCTTCAATGCGGCAGGAAACGATGGCAGAAGCGATTCAAGCCCACGGACCAACAACCTGATCGTTATCTCGTCGGTCACAAGTACGTCTACGCTTTCTTCGTTCTCCAACTATGGAGGTCCGGTCTGGTTTGCAGCACCCGGTACCAGCATAGTCTCGGGTGACGGCACGAACAAATTGAGCACCGCCAGCGGAACGTCATTCGCATCACCACTTGCGATGAGCGTTGCTGCCCAGATCTGGGGACTGCGCCCCAATCTGACAAACGCCCAGGTGCTCAGCATCATGCAGTCGACGGCTACAAAACCGGCAGGTTATACACAAGCTAAATTCGGTTACGGCATCGTCAATTCCGGCGCTGCTGTGCAAAAGGCACTTACCTTTTAAAAACCTAATTTACATTTTCAGATGACAAGGGGTGCATCCACTTGGGAAGCCCCTACAATAGGCTCAACGGTGCGAAGCAAAGTTGCGAATGCATCGGAAGTCTTATCGCCGCGAGCGATACACTGAACAACCATGCGCGTGAGCAGCACGCCAGCAAAGGAGATACAGCGATGATGAATGAACTACCATTAACAAAGGATGAGCGTCTTTGTCTCCAAGCATGGTTCAGACAGGCAATAGTGCAACTAGAGCGTGAAGAAGTCACAGCCAGACTTCTAAAAGAACACGCCGCCGAAGCAGCTTGCGAAGACGGTCACAGATCACCGGTCATCCGTCGTCGCAGCCGTCGCAGCACCTTCTCGCACGTCAGCCAGTTCGCAAAAGCTAGATAATTAAAGGCACTCAGACCGAATTATCGGCGAATCATCATATGAACGGCAGTTCCCAACGAACTGCCGTTTTTCTTTGCCCCAGTTCGACATTGACCCAGGACGAAGAATAAACCGGGCGAATATATCAAATAGATATAGAAAAATATTGTTCCAGGAATTTGAACTATATCTGACGAAATGACGTCTTCTCTTATGTAGAATGACTGAGTGGGACATCGCCCAATCCGACTTCGCACGCCAAGCCGCCTGCGTAAGCGTCAGACCACACTTAACAATCAGGCTTGCGCCAAGCCAATCAGCAGGACGCGAGCAGGTAAGGCACTCGCGTCCACACAAAACACTCCGGAGACACCGCATGCCGCCACGCCCATACGTACCGCTGCATCTGCACACCGAGTACAGCCTGCTCGACGGAGCGACTCGTATCAAAGAGCTGGTCAAAAAAGCTAAGGCAGAAAACATGCCGGCAGTCGCTGTCACCGATCATGGTGTCATGTATGGTGCCATCGAACTAACCAAAACATGTCAGGAATTGGGCGGCGTCAAGCCTATCATCGGGTGCGAAGGCTATATCATCGATGGCGACATCAAAGACAAATCCGTTCGTCCGCCACTTTATCACCTCATTCTCCTGAGCAAAAACAAGACCGGCTACAAAAATCTGGTCAAGCTAAACTCGCGCGCACACACCGAGGGCTACTATTACAAGCCTCGCATGAACAAAGAGATGCTCGCAGAGCACAGCGAAGGTCTGATTATTCTTTCAGGCTGTCTGGGCGCTGAGCTCAGTCAACATCTGCTCAAAGATGAATACGACAAAGCCCTCGCAGCCGCTAAGTGGTACAAGGAGGTCTTTAAAGACGACTATTACATCGAAATTCAGGACCACGGCTATCCCGAAGATCGAAAAGTAAATCGACAGCTCGTCAAGATCGCAAGAGAGCTGGGCATCAAACTTTGCTGCACAAACGACAGTCACTTTACCGGCAAAGATGATGCGGTTGCTCATGACTGCTTGTTGTGTATTCAGATGGGCAAGAACGTCGTCGATGCTCAACGCATGAAGTTCAGCGGATGGGAATACATCAAAAACGGCGACGAGATGTATCACCTTTTTAGAGACCACCTCGACATCGAACACATCGAAGAAGGATTGCGCAGCACACTCGAAATCGCCGATAAGATCGAGTCCTTCAAATTAGCCAGTGAACCACGCTTGCCTGTATTTACCGTGCCGCAAGGACAAACAGCCGAATCTTACTTGAATCAGCTGGTTCACGAAGGCATCAAAGAAAAATACAAAGAGGTCACGCCTGAAGTACAGACTCGAGCTCGTGTCGAACTGGAAGTAATCGAAGGCATGAATTTTGCCTCTTACTTCTTAATCGTCAGCGACTTCATCCAGTACGCAAGAAAGAAAGGAATTCCAGTCGGTCCCGGTCGAGGTTCTGCCGCCGGCAGTCTGGTTGCTTACGCCCTGGGCATCACAAACATTGACCCCATCAAGTACAACTTACTGTTCGAGAGGTTTTTGAATCCTGAAAGAAAGTCGATGCCCGATATCGATACAGACTTCTGCATCGAACGTCGCGAAGAAGTGATCAAATACGTCGGCGAAAAATACGGAGCCGATCGGGTTGCGCAAATCATCACATTCAACCGCATGACCAGTAAAGCTGTCATCAAAGACGTTGCTCGCGTGCTTGAATTTCCCTTCGGTGAATCTTCCAAGCTCGCCAAAATGGTACCAGTGGTGCGCGGTAAACCAACACCACTCGATGAAATGATCGCTGACCATCCTGAGTTCAAGAAGGTCTATGCGATTAGCGACGAAGCCAGACAGGTGATCGATGTCGCTCGCAAGTTAGAGGGCGTCAACAAAAGCTTCGGCATGCACGCAGCCGGCGTCGTCATCTCCGACGTGCCGCTGGAAGAGCTTGTGCCGGTGCAGCGCAATAATGACGGCACCATCATCACTCAGTTCTACATGGAAGACGTAGCATACGTCGGACTGGTGAAGATGGACTTCCTCGGACTGCGCAACTTAACGATGATCGATAAGGCAGTCAAAATCATCAAACAGCTGCACGACATCGACATAGTGCCTGATGAACTGCCGATCGATGACGAGAAGACATACACAACAATCTCCAACGGCGACCTGGCCGGTATTTTCCAGCTAGAAACTTCATCCGGTATGCGACAGGTCGCACGAGACATGAAGCCAAACTGCATGGAAGACATTTCGGCTCTCATCGCTCTTTATCGTCCGGGTCCGCTCGACACGGGGATGATCGACAAATTCATCGATTGTAAGAACGGCAAGACCAAAATCACTTATGCAACGCCGCTTCTGGAGCCGATTCTCAAAGACACATATGGGCAAATCGTCTACCAGGAGCAGGTCATGCAGATCGCTCAACAGCTGGGCGGTTACAGCCTCGGACAAGCAGACTTGCTGCGCCGCGCCATGGGTAAGAAAAAACCCGAAGAGATGGAAAAGCAGCGCGAAATCTTTGTAGGAGGATGCGTCAAAAACGGCGTACCAAAAGAAGTCGCCAACGATCTCTTCGACATGATGGTGCAGTTCGCCGAGTACTGCTTCAACAAATCGCACAGTCAGGCGTACGCCCTGCTCACCTACCAGACCGCATACCTGAAGACGCACTACCCGGTTGAATACATGTGCGCTCTGCTTTCGAGCGTCAGCGGCGACCAGGAAAAGGTTCAGGGCTACATCGCAGAGTGCCAGGCCATCAATATAGATATATTGCCTCCAGACGTGAACATCTCAGGCAATGACTTCACCGTAGACGGAACCTCAATCAGGTTCGGATTGAGTGCGGTAAAAAATGTAGGCGAAGCGGCTGTTGAAGAAATCGTAGCTAAGCGCGAGCTGCACGGCAAGTTCGACTCATTGAACGACTTCATCTCCAAAGTCGACCTGCGCATATGCAACAAGAGAACACTGGAAGCGCTGATCAAATGCGGCGCCTGTCTCAGCCTGGACGTCTCAAGAAAACAAGCTCTGGAGAATCTCGACGCCCTGGTTGAACGCGCGCAGCGCAAGCAAGCGGAAGAAGCGAGCGGTCAGATCAGCTTGTTCAGCATGGCAGCCGACACCGGCGTCAGTTTCGAACTAAAACTAACAGGCGACGGCAGCGAATACCAGGAATCCGAACTACAGAAGATGGAGCACGAGTTACTCGGATTCTACGTCACGAGCCACCCGCTCAAGAAGGTCTCCAACCGCCTTCGCTTCCTCACAACGCACACCCTGCGTGACATAAAAGAGGCGAAAGATGGCACTAACGTGATCATCGGCGGTCTGGCGATAAGTATCGAAAAACGGCTAACGAAGCAGAACAAACTTCTGTGCATTATCCATCTGGAAGATCCCGCCGGAAAGATGGAAGTGGTAGCTTACAGCGAATTGCTCGACAAAACGCCACCCGAGGTGCTTGTGCCGCAGTCGTTACTGCTGATCAAAGGCAAGATCAAAAAGAACGAAGATCAGATCTCAGTTCTGGCAAATTCAGTCAGACGAATTTCAGACGCGTCGATGGTCGACATTTACTTCAACAGTCACCAGTCGTTCAGCGACCTGCATCGCCTGAAAGATGTGCTGAACACCCACAAAGGCGAAGACCCTGTCTTGCTCCACTTCCCGCAAGACAGCAAATCGAACCAGACCATTCTGGTCGGCTCGCAATTCTGGGTGTCGCCGTCAGCTGACTTCGTCACAAACATGCACCGCAATTTCGAGGAGAATGTGCGCGTCATGGTCAAGAGAATCTTCGTCTAGCCCGCGGAAACCGCATGAATAGCTAGTCTTAGACCGGCCCTCAACAATCTCTTAAACTTGGCCGTCGTTCAGGAGTGTTACGGTTCTTCATCTCCTTGACCGAGCAAATCCAACCGGCGGCAATGGTGGCATCTCCACACAGAGCGTCGAAGAAGCCGATGGATAGCAGGATTTACCGCTCAGCAGAGTGAGCTGAAGACAACGCATGACATCCCGGACAACCTCGGCGACAGACGCCAGGAAAAAAATTTTTGTCAGCTTTCCAAACCCCTTCAAAAAAAATTTTTTTGCTGTAGAATAGCTCTTTCGTAATAACCCAAGGAGGTTGACTCGACAAACACACAACGCCCAATTCCCAGGCCCGGCTGTTGTCCAACTCTGGTGTAAAGTAAGCGTTTCGTGTACCCCGCAAAACACTTGGCTCAAAGCTTCGATTTCGTCGTCTGTGAAAGAAGTGTTTTGTACAACTCGGATTCCAAAACACAACGTTCGGTACACCAACGAACGGAAAGGGGGAAGAAACTATGTTCGGACCACATCTAATTCTTGAAGCCTATGGCTGCCCGAAAGACCTTTTGGCAGACCTAGGATTAGTTAGCCAGGCACTAGATGCGTATCCTGCGCAACTAGATATGACGAAAATCATGCCACCATACGTGTTCCGCTATCAGGGCACAGTAGAGGATGATTGGGGAGTAAGCGGAGTAGTGCTCATCGCTGAGTCACACATCTCCATCCACACCTTTCCTGAAAAAGGCTTCGTCACGCTAGACATCTTCTCCTGCAGAGAGTTTGATGTCCAGGCTGCGATCGATTACTTCAGTAGCGTATTCAAACCAGAAAGCTACGAGAAGCAACTGCTCATGCGCGGCCGCGAGTTCCCTCGCAGTCTCGGCAGAGCCGGTATCGCAGTGGAGTCTGAGCGTTTGCGTGTAGCTGCTGCAGCTGTCTAAAACGAATCCAGACATTGAAAAAGGCGCGGCGAAAGCTGCGCCTTTTGTTTTGATTAAGCCGCAGCTACCGTTTGTCGCCAACAATAAAGCGCGACGCTCGCCCCTATTCAAATGCACCATATGCAATATCATCCATACTTATTCGGCATGACCATAAAGTGGTGCCAGTCACATCATACAATCCTCCAGGCGCGCCTCAGCCGTAGCGAATTCGAAACATGAACGTGCCTCACTCCACAGCATGGCAAGGGCAATGCCACTCTGCAAATTTGACAGCCGACTCGTTTGCTCTTATCGAAAACTGGGGACCAGCTTGTAAGCAATTGTCAGCTCTTTCTCAAGGGAAAACACCATACAATTTAAAGAGGTCGGGACACACGGAGAAAGATTGGCTGAGATTTTTATACGGTTGTCAGGCACTATTTGGCGTACGCTTACGTCAGAGTCAACGTGGTAAAAGTTGCCCATTAAGGGGTAGATTGTAAGCAGGGAGAGAGAGTAATCAGGAATGAAGGTTCCGAATATTCCGATTAAAGGCGAAGTCGTGGTTTCCAGTGTTCCGGAAGAGCGCACGGTCGAGTTCCCAGCGAACAGGTCCCTGGGCGAGCTCTATATACTAGACAAGGAAGGCAAGACACAGTTTCACGGCGATGCCGTGGGGCCGGTCAAAGTGCCCGGGGGCGCAGTCTTATCGCTCTACTACAGCTTCGATCCCATCTACGGATGCGCACTTTTATCAGACGTTAAACCAGACGGGCTTCATAGCCTCTCTTTTCTAGGCAGCGATATCGGCGACGCCGAGCTCAGCCACGTCGGACGTTTGACAGGACTGAAGGAGCTGGACGTAAGTTGCACCCAGGTCGGCGATGAGGGCATGGTCCATCTAAAAAACCTGACAGAGCTTACAAAATTGAACCTGTCGTCCACACAGGTGACAACAGAAGGTATCGCGACAATCTCAACCATGCCCAAACTCAAAGAGCTGGTCCTGGATGACACTGAAATAGGCGATGAAGCCCTCAACCACATCAAAAATCTTGCCGAACTGCAAATACTGAGCCTTTCCTTTACAGATGTGAGCGATAAAGGTCTGAGCAAGCTCAAAGAGATGAAGAATCTGGAAAAATTGCGCCTCAATTGCACAGACATAGGTGATGACGGTCTGGGCTTTATCGGTAAGCTGACAAACTTGAAAGAGCTCTGGCTGCGCAGCACTCAGGTTAGCTACCCTGGTCTGGTAGAACTGACCAAATGGCTGCCCAACTGCGAAATTATCATCTAAAGACGGCTATTTGGCGCCAGAATTCGGCGATAGACTTCGGCATCTACGTTGCCGCCGCTGGCAATACAACAAACAGTCTGATCGGCAAACCAATCCTTCTTTGATAGCAAAGCTGCGACGGCAAGAGCGCCTGTCGGCTCCACTTTCAAATTGGCAGCGGTGAACAAAATTCGCACGGCATCTTCAATTGCTGCCTCATCGACTTCGATTATAGTGCGCAGACCGGATTGTAAAATCGGCCAATTGTTCAAACCAACGCTCAATGTTCGCGCACCATCAGCGATGCTCTGGGGCTCGCTTTCATTTCTTATAATTTCACCTTTCTGCAGGGAGCGAGACGCATCATTTGCCATTTGCGGCTCGGCGCCAAAAACTGGTGTATGGTCATGATGTCGCTGCAAAGCACGGATTATGCCCGATGCCAACCCGCCACCACCGACGGGGACAATGACAGCGTCAAACTTATGACCGGATTCTACAAGCTCTTCACCTAACGATGAGTTGCCATCAATAACCAGCTGGTCATCGTAAGCTGAAACGACCTGAGCATCAGGGTGTTCGAGGGCTAACTGCGTGACACGCTCAGCTCTGCTAATTCTGGTTGTGTCGACGATGTCGACAACGCCGCCATAACTGGCAACTGCATCTATTTTGACTTGTGCTGATGTGCCAGGCATGACCACCGTGCACTTCTTTCCCAACAACTGGCAAGCACAAGCTAGAGCCTGACCAAAATTACCTGATGAAGCGGCAATCAAATGCGGCGCTTCCGTTTGCTGAGCGACATTGTATGCAGCTCGAAATTTAAAACTGCCTGTGTGCTGGAAAGTTTCCGAAGCAATGACTACGTTTGCACCGGCCAAACGAGACAAATTACGCGACTGAACAAATGTAGTTGGTCGCACTGCACGTCGCAGAACCTCAACGAAGTTAAAGGTTTGAGACATGCGGTCCCAGCCTAGTGTGTTACGTCAGACTCGCGTGGTGCTTTGCCGGCCGTTTCAAGACTCGACGACGAACCTTTCTTGTGAAATACGTTCAGCTTGCCGAACGTTCCGAAGGTTTTGCCAACCAGACCTGGTTCTTTGTTGCTGCTCTGCAGCTTTGGCTCGGGCTTCAAGCCGTGTGCCTCAGGCTTGACCTGTGCCGGCTGCGGTGGCGTTCCGTCCAGTAATTCGCTGTTTCCAGCTGGTTTCAAGTCTTCTTGCTTGGCAGCAGGTTTGCTGGCCACGGCTTTTGGAGCGACCAATTTGTCTGATTTACCGCCTCCCGTAAAAGGCAATTTATCAGCCACGGCATGCGTTCCGTCTTTCACCGTGTCTCCGGCAGCTTTGGCGCCCTGAGCAACTTTGCTGCCCATCTTCTTCGTGCTTGTGCCGATCGCGCGTGCACCCTTTATAAAGAAATTGCCCGACGCCTTAGCACCACTGGCGATACCATCGCCAACTGCTTTGGTACCTTTTTTCATGGAATCGCCAGCAGCCTTGGTGCCACTTGCAATACCGGAACCGGCGGACTTGAATTTATCGTTCACCCCTGACAACAGTCCATCACCATCGCCAGAAGGAGCAGCTTTTACTTTTGTTGGTTTCTTAGCCTGCTGGGCGGGTGCTTCGCCCGACTCGAACCCCGGCATTGTCACGAAGGTTGTGGTCGATTGCACTTCCTCCTGCGCCTCTCCGCCGAGCGAAGCGTCTGAGCGTGGAGCCTTACTGGGCTTGCTTTGAACCGGGGCAATGTAATTATTGGGATCTAGTGCGGAACCGGGCGTTCCGAGATTATTAGCCAGTGCGGCGGTGCTTGTTGCCGCGATGATGCAGGCAATGGCAACTGGCGCGGACTGCTTTTTAGCTCTCATCAGCTTCATTTTCTCCCTTCTAACCCGTGTGGGCACAAACTTTGTGTTGTTATAGCACATACGCGGAAGTGGTCATGAGCCCCAAAACCATCCAAGAGCGCGGCTCTATGGGTGTTTACAAGGACAACTGAGCATTGTTAAAGGCAGTCAATATACCGTTCAAATGTTTATAATGTCCACATACAATAATATTCGGGCAATACAAGGAACAAAATCACAATGCATCCAGCCGATTTTCAGACGTCTGCCGTGCTTTTCATTGCAATCGTGCTCGGTTATCTAGTCCTCAGCCTTTTCGTACTGGGCGGCAAAAAAGTTTACTTTGAGCCCTTCGTCGAGAAAGACGAGCCCACACCGGCCAAAGATTCAACTCAAGCCAGCGCTTCCACCCCGCCGACCCTCTAAAGGATCGGACTTGAGACAGAGCTTTTGGACCAACAGGTTCAGGGCGCCGGTTCGACAGGTGGGTGCTCACGCAACTTTACAATCTCAACCGAGCACGGGGCGTGAGCAACGATCGCTTCCGACACACTGCCAAGCAAGAATTTGGTGAAACCCCGTCGACCGTGTGAGCCAACTACAATCAAATCAGCGGGCCATGACTTGGCGATTTCTAAAATCCGGTCTTTGATATAGCCCTCGACCACTTCCACGCTGACGGCGTCAGCACCGAATTTTTCAGTCAACTGGTGAGCACTGCTGTCAATCAGGTTCTTTGCCGAAGCCATTTGCTCAGCCTGCACCTCAACGGCCAGAGGCACATATGCTGTCTGCCAGCCGGCATATTCCGGGTGAAATGGCTCAACCACAGTTAGAACTTTGAAGGCGCTACCGTCAGGCCAGGGACGCTCGAGTACTGCATCCAACGCCGCTTTCGAGTAGGGCGAACCATCGACTGCGAGCAGAATATTCATAGACTCGTTCTCTCAACATGTTGCACGCTATAAGATGATTGCATTATCCAACTTTGAGCGACAATGTAAACCGCAGCAGCAAATTTTATTGACGCGTCTTCTGAACTCAGATAGCATGTTGATACAATTTGGCACTGCAATAAAGAAACGAAATGCGCACCAACTTTTTTTATTACTGGTTTAGAGAGGTTCACCTGGCGTGAGTTAGACCTTTCTTGGTCCTCCAGGTGAACCGCAGAAAATCTGCGGTTCTTTTTTTTAGCAAAACAAACTTGAGCAAGCAAATGCAAACGACTAATTGGTACTACAGCTTTTATTTCTTCACCAGCAGGATATTTTCCGGGCGGGAGTAACAAGCATATTTGTTTCAACCGATTTACCACCAGCCCGGAACCCAGTGAGGTCCCGGGCTGTAGCACTTTTAAAGGAGTTTTCGAAATGGACGCAAAATTGGCAAGCAAGAAAAACGGCGATGATACGACAATCATCAAGATAGGCAACGCCCACTGCGGCGGCAAAGATTTGATGATTATCGGAGGTCCTTGCACCGTCGAGAGCGCTCAGCAGATGGAGCAAGTGGCATGCAAGCTGAAGACAGCGCCGGTACAAGCCTTGCGTGGCGGCGTCTACAAACCGAGAACATCGCCATACGCATTTCAGGGTATGGGCATGGATGGATTGAAAATCCTCAACGACGTGCGAGAGCGACACCAGGTGCCAGTCGTCACCGAAGTTATGTCAATCGAACAAATTGAAGCCGTCTGCGCACACGCCGACATGCTGCAAATTGGCAGCCGCAACATGCAAAACTTCGAGCTTCTCAAAGCCCTGGGTAAAGTTCAGACTCCAGTGCTTCTTAAGCGTGGCTTGAGCGCAACAATTGAAGAATTTCTCATGGCGGCGGAATACATTCTCGCTTGTGGAAATCCCAATGTAATTATGTGTGAACGAGGCATTCGCAGTTTCGACACATTCACCCGCAACGTCCTGGATCTGGGCGCAGTTGTGGCTTTAAAGCAACTGACACATCTTCCTGTAATCGTTGATCCCAGCCACGCGGCAGGGAAACGAGAGCTGGTAGCCGATCTAGCCCGCGCTGCCATTGCCTGCGGTGCTGACGGACTGATCATCGAATCTCATCCTGAACCAGAGAAGTCGGTCTCGGATGCAAGACAGGCTCTGTCTTTACAGGACATGGTCGACTTGACGACGAGCTTGCGACCAATTGCCGAAGCAGTGGGACGCCGAGTCATTAACGCAGACAGAAGACAATTCTCGATCGTGAATTCTTCCGACAAGCATGTTAAAGTCTCATTCGAAAAAGATAAGTCAGGCAGCCTGCTGCGCAGACTATCGTAGGATTCACTGATTCCCGACTCTTTGGCTTTGCCGGAAGTAATCTGATGCGACGACCGAAAGCGCCTTCGTCAAATAGCTCCAACGTGCGAGCTCAGACTCGCCTGGGCGAAATTCGGACCCGCATTGATGAACTAGATAGCCAGATAGCCGCAATGTTAAACGAGCGCTTAAAGTTAGCCGGCGAGTTGACCGAGGTGAAAGCCCAACTGGGAATGGCAATTAAAGATCGCTCTCGTGAAGAGCAGGTGCTCGACCGAGTTTCAAAAATCGGTGAAACAGAGCAAATGCGCAACGCGATTCGTAACACGTATGAACGATTGTTCGAATTAAGCCGGCAGATCCAACAAGAAAATGCCATCGACCCGCAAGTAACTACTTACTTCCCCCAGGTCACCATATTCGGTATCGGACTGATTGGCGGTGCCTTGGCTCGATTAATCAAGAGAAGACTGCCCGACACCAAGATAATTGGAGTCGACAGAGATGATGTTCTTGCCGATGCACTTGAACAAGGATTGATAGATAAAGGCGTCGAAGACCAGAAAACTGCACTGCAGCGCTCCAGCCTGATCATTCTGGCAGCCTCTCCAAGCCAGAATATTGAATTATTGAAAGAGATTGCGCCCCTTCTCTCGAAGAGAAAGCTCGTCATCGATGTGACCTCGAGCAAAAGACAGATAGTCGAGCTGGCCGAAAATCTAAATCTTAAAGGAGCAGATTTCATCGGCGGACACCCGCTTTTCGGCAGCGAAAGAAGCGGACTGAAAGCAGCGTTAGACCTGAGTGTAGAGGGAAGTACATTCTGCGTTGTGCCCGGTGAAAAGTCGTCTGAAATTTCAGTGCGGCGCTTGATTCGCTGGCTGACGACTTTGAGTTTCCACGTAGAGGTAGTTGGTTCCTGCGAGCATGATGCAGTGCTGGCACGCACCAGCCATCTGATTCAGCTTGTGGCAGTGCTGATAGGATCGCAAATTGCCAGAGATATTCCAGATAACGAATTAGCAAAATTCGCCAGACTTTCCGGCCCTGGTCTTCGCCAGTTTTCGCGCCTGATGAAGAGCCCTCCCACCATGTGGCGAGAAATAGTAGCTCAGAACAAAACCGATATCGTCGATGCCCTGACTGATTTGCAGAAAGGTATCGACGATTTGCTTTCCGCATTGAAAACTGATGAAGTGTGCCTGGACACACTATTTCAAACCGCGAGTCGGCTGCCCAGAGTGCTTGACGCTTAAATTGCTGAAGCTTGAATTGCTGAAGCTTGAATTGCCGAAGCTTTAATTGCCGAGGCCTGAATTGCTGCAGCCTTAATTGAGCCCGGCATTTTATCGCTCGTCGCGAGTGCGTTCCAAACCTTTCAAACGATTCTGCAGTTGGCGCGACGCCATCAGGGTCGGAGAAAGCCACCAGATAGCCAACACAATCAACAGCAAGAATGTACCTGCTGCCATTCCGTACAACCAGGTCGGCACTTTATCAGCCACTGCATGGGAGTTATTGTTACTCAATGACGACATGGGAGGCGCAGAACCGACACTGGAAGGGATGGCACTGCTTGCAATGCTGGTGGCATTGCCGCTACCCGCCCCGCTTGCGCTGGTGCTTGAAGAATTAGAACCGCTCGCATCGTTAGAATTATTCGCGGCACTGGAACTGTCTGGGATGCTTTCGACAGTGCTAGCAGGTTGATGCTCAACGGCAGCTTCGTCTGGCTTTTGAACAGCAGCTGGTTTAGTGACAGGGTCAGTCGAACCAACTGCGCTGCTCATCGGAACAGAAGCAACCGATTTCGGCGCCTGCGTCAGGTCCTCAGCTTGGGTCATTGCCGCCGGCTTCGGTGGTGCCGCTTTAGCCTGCGCCTGCTTTACCGGTGCCTGCTTTACCGGTGCCGGCTTTGGTTCCACGACAGGTGCTACGGCAGTAGCAACTACAGCCGCCTTCGGTTCAGGCTTCGGCTTCACCGCAGCCTGCGCAGGCGGCTTGGTTTTGCCGGCGTCGGCCACAGCCGGTTTTGCTTTTGCAGTCTCAGTTGCCGGTTTAGCTATCGGCTTAGCGACATCAACAACTACTTTCGGCTTAGTTTCAACTTTTGCCTTTGCTGCCGCTACCGAAGGCTTCTTCGCCTTGTTTTTTGCGGCAGCAGTTACCTTTCCAGCAGCAGCAGCAGCGGCGGCGGCTTCAGCCTGAGCCTTCGCTTTCGCCTCGTTTGCAGCAATCTGAGCCGCACGCTTGGCGGCGTTCTCTTCCTGCATCTTGGCGCGGGCTGCATTCTCAGCATTTCTAGCCGCAGTTTCAGCAGCTTTGGCAGCCGCTAACTCTCTCTCTTTAGCAGCTTTCGTAGCCGCACTGGAAGGTGCAACAAATTCTTCGTTCTTGCCTTTTTTGGACTTGCCGCCCTTAGTAAGTTTCTTCAGTGCCGCAGCCCGTCCGGCGATAGCAGGCCCATAGTTTGGATTGAGCCGCAAAGCCTTTTCATAGAACATGACAGCAGTGTCGTAACACCCCTGCCTGGCGAGCGAGTTGGCAATATCCGCTTCGTCTGAAGCAGGACTTGCCCAGGCGCTGCAAGGAGCCAGGGTGACAAGAGTAAGAGCTAGTAATGGAAAAGCCTTCAAGGGTGCCTCGTTAGAACCCTATTTCTCATTATTACACCAGTGGGAAAAACAAGCTCATGTTTCGCTTGTACTACCCACATCCTTCGTGCCCATTCCTGTTCGAAACCACGCGCCCATGCCGAGAAAAGACAATAACATTATGAGTCGGATGCCAATCCGAGGCAAAATTCCAAGTGGCGGAATGAGGAGCAACAAGGAAAGCAAAAAGCTGCCAAGCAGGGGCGCTGCTAACCGCTCGAACCACTGCCGCTTAATGGGAGCCGCTTGCTTGCGACTGAAAACAGAAAGTATGGTCTGACCGACTAATGTCGAGCTGATAGCCACTCCAATCAGCACAAATAATTCCAATGCCGCCAGAGAAACAATTGCCAGTGGCAATCCTATCTCACTGGCGAAGAGTGCCCGAGCTAAGGTAACAAATAAGAGGCAAGCGACGATTCCGCTCCACAAACTTCTCCAGTAATGGGTGGCGTAGTACCGCCGCGCTACATCCATGCGCGATGGCATCACCTCAGAGGCGACAATACTTATGAAAAGCAAGAACAAAAAGGAGAGCACCGGTGGCAGTGGCTTATTGGCCCACATGCGAAAGTAAAGGAGGGGACGGCGCCGCAAATCGTTCTTCGGAAAGTCGGCTTGCAGCTGCCCGTTCAAGCCATAACGAGACGATTCATCAGAATCTTCGACTTGCTCAGGAACTGTTGCCGCAATCCTGTCTGAGGCATAGTCTGGAGAACCCAAGTCAGAAGAAGCACGATCAGGTGGAGAAAGACTGCGAGAATCCGTCACACTGATGGGATCAGCCGGCTTAGAAGCTAAAACCGGAGTCAAGCAGAAGAAACATACAAGCAGTGCCAGAGAGCCGAGACAGGCTACTGCAGAAGTTCGCTTGCCGTAAAAGCAACTTTCAATTTTGCTTCTGAAGACTGGCATTATTTCTCGCATTCACCTCTAGAAGATACTTGAAGCCAAACAACAAAACGAAGCCAACCAGCCAGGACAATGCACCATTTATGGTATCAAAAGAATCAAGTGAGAAAACAAAGAGCGAGGCGGCTATAACTACGCAGCTCAAGACAAGAGAGCGCAAAGAGAGGGCATTACTGAGCGAAGTCTCCTGTACATCAGTCATAATGCGCTGCGTCAGCGATTCCGGCACATCATAGAGCATCATATTCTTGGCCGCTTCGGTAATCGTATTTACCTGCTCGCGCCAAGTTTCACATTGCGAGCAGTTGCGAATGTGCTGCTCGGCGGCAAGCAACTGTTCGGCGGTAAAAGCAGCCGTATCGTCGACCGTTTGCCTGGCCTGCAAGCAATCTTGTTCGCTCATTGTGCATCACCTCCACGGCGAGTTATAGAATCTGTTTGAGTGTCGGCCGGTTCCGCGAGCAGCTTTCGCAGCTTATCTCGAATTCGAAACAACATCGACTTCACTGTTGGAACGCTTTCACCGGAGATGCTGGCGATGTCATCGTACGACATATCGTTGTGATAACGCAAAACAAAAATATTGCGCTGACGCGACGACAATTGCTCGAGAGCGGCGAAGAGTTCTTGCTGCGAGATCTTCAGCTCCACCTCGCGCTCGACATCGATGCTGGAAACAGGCTCCAATGCTGGTTCTGACTCAAGCATGGCGTCAAGGGAACTGATTTGTTTGTTGTCACGCACATAATTCAAACAAGAGTTTGTCGCGATTCTCAAAATCCAGGGCTTAAAATTGGCTCCCCGCCTGAAAGTTCGCAAAGACTTGAAAGCCTTCAAAAATGATTCTTGCGTTAGATCCGCCGCCACCTCGTGAGAACGCACCATCTGAAAAAGCAAGTTATAAACCAATTTTTGATAGCGTCGCAGCAAACGCTCGAAAGCCTTTGTGTCTCCGCCCAGAGTCAAGTCGATCAGCGCCTGATCGTCTGGCTCGTGCTCGAGAAAAGTTCGACTGCTAGTCACTCGGTCCCTGCTTGGAATTACGCTTGATGGTGTCGAGCGGATCATACCCACACCTCACATCTCCCTGTCGAAGGCGCGGCTGCAATTATCGCAGCATTCTCGCTCTGCCATTTCCAGTCAGACAGGCAACAATTTTGTCTGAAACCATCTTGCGTTGCTCTGGTTTGAGAAGAGCGCGCACCTTGAGAGCAGTCGTCATGCGCTCGTCCATGAGCTTATCGCGCACCTCACGCAACTCTTGCAACTTGCTGCGAATCTGCTCATCAGAAGCCTCTCCCGACATCATCTGCGTCAGCTCAATCGCTTCACTTTTCAATTTCTCGCGCTGTGGACGGCAAGCCTCACTGCGTTCATCGAGAATGGCGGTAATCTGTTCAGACTGACTGTCTGAAGCCTCGATGAAATTGAAAAACTTCTTACGGAAGTGCTTTCGCAAAGCGGTCTCAAATTCTTTGTCAACAAATGGCGCACTAGCCCCCGTGCCGTCACCGGCTAGTACCGGATAAATCGCCAGTACACTGAGCAAGAGCGTGCTTGCCAGTCCAACCGTTGCGAAGATTATTGGCTTTCGTTTCATGTCATTCTCCCTCACTTCGGCTCTAAGATGCGCCGGTAATTTGAATACACCGGAGGGCAAAAAAAGTTTCGAAAAGGAGAAATTTAGTTATCAGCTCAGGGGCTGGTAACCCTCGAGTTTTTAGGAGCGGCTGCTATTAAGCGAATGGCGTCCTCGCGACTGACTATACCGTCTCGCACAGCAGCCTGCTGATCTAGAGCAAATAATAGAACAGCATCATCGATTACCTTAGACTTCAGCAAAATACTGCCAAGCGGTTGACCAGTATCCTCAGATTTTTTCAGTGCTTTTTCAAGTTCTGACGACTCGATTACCCCAGCAGCTGAGAGCAATTCGCCCAGCTTCGCCGTTACTGTCTCTTTCTTTCGCACCCAGCCTAGCTGATGAAGCGCATCCTCGAAAGAAATTTCTTGATTTGCAGCGACGGCCAGAGCCACAAGCGCCAGATCGGGCGCAACCACCTTATCGCGAATCAAAGACTGAGCATTGAGCGCAACCTGGAGCGCGTGCTTCGACAGGTAGCCAGACATCACAAGAACTTTGCCGATCAACTGACCCGTGTCATTGGCTATCTGCACAGCCTCGTTCAAGTCTTCTCGACGCAAAACTCCGGCTGCAGTCAACAGCTCGCCCAATCTAACTGGTTTGGCTTCCACGGCAACGCCCTGCGGTGATTTAAACGACCAGATCTTTCTTACCCAAAACTGAGTCAGGCTAACCGTGGAAGTGCAAATTCCTCTGTGTCAAAATGCAGTGGTTGAGTTCAACATGAGTAAGCTTGTGATAATTCTGCCGAAACTCTGGAAAGCGAATTCGATTGCCAGTGTCATAGCAATCGCATATACGGTCCTTCCTTCAATCATTCCATCAGTCCTTGCTGCAGCGCTCTCCACATCGCTTTGTTCAGCTCTGCCGTCGATCGCAGCTGAAACCCAACAAGTCCGTACGATAACCTTTCCCGAGGATCGCTCCTATGGCACTATCATCAAGCTGGAGCCAAACTGGAACATCTTTGTAAGGCATCCCAAAGGATCATTTTTTGCTGAAGCCAGAGGCAAAGTGCAATATTCAGCGAAAGATGCGCTGATGCTCAGCGCTCGATTTCCACTTACGGACAATCCCGCGGTAATGAAAAAATTGCCGGCCGATTCATTTCAGTACATAACCTTCCTCAATCTGCCTGCTGAAGACAAAATTTTTGAACCACTGACACATCTGACCGGCTTGCGCCGCATAGATTTCCAGGAAGGCGAATTTCAAGATAAAGCCTTTGCAGAACTAGCTAAGCTCGTAAATCTGGAAGCCATATCAGTCAGAGAATGTTTTGTGACGGGCGATAGTTTGACCCATTTCGGCGTGCTGAAAAAATTGCGAGCTATGGTGTGGAAAAAGGTCGCCCTCGACTGGAAGCTGCTCAATCAATCCAGCACGGTTTTTCCAGCCATGGCTGATTTGCAATTCTCAGACACGAACCTGGACGACGAAGGTATGAATTGGCTGGAAAAAATGCCGAATTTGAGACAACTGTCGATCGACGGAAGCTCGCGTGTGACGGACAGAGGTTTGTTGATTCTGAAGAAGTTGAAAAAGCTCAAAAAGCTGGAGCTAAAAAAAATGAAGGCAGTGACTCCGAAAGGCATTATGCAGCTCAAAGGAGGCAGCATCGAAGCAATACATGTTGGCGATGCGAACTACACTCAACTCGAGATAAAACAGATCAAAGATGCCATGCCGAAGGTACAGTTTCTCTTCGACAAGAAAAAAATGAAGGAAGGCACAATGGAGATCTTCGCCCCCTTACACTAGGCTTACTCAGCTTCCTGCCAGGGTTTATAGCATCCCAAAATTTTATGAGCCTCGCTCAGCCTGCCGACAGTAGTAGCGACAGCCGGAACGATTTCATCGAAGGGAACCTCGATGTCGAGAAAAAATCGATAATGCCATGGCGTCTCAGGAATAGGGCGAGATTCAATCTTCGTTAAGTTAACCCCGAGAATGGCCAGATTGCGCAGCAAATTAGCCAGAGCTCCTGGCTGATGAGCTATTTCGACGACGCAGGAAATTTTCACAGGGGCTGCAGGCGAGGCCGGATTCTCACCGTTAACGAGAGTTATGACACCGAATCTGGTGCGATTGCCGCTGAAATCCTCAATATTGGCCCGTAAGATAGTCAGTCCGGTCTCCTCAGCAGCGAATTGACCGGCGATGGCAGCGTATGTGCGCTCCCCGGTCTCTTTGACATGGAAAACGGCAGCGCCAGTATCCCAATATGTGACGGCTTTGGCCTCTCCAAACTCTTTTAGAAAGCTGCGGCACTGGTCGAGAGCAACAGGATGAGAATAAATCTCGGTCAATTTGCTCAGGTCTGTGTCACTGAAACCGATCAGATTGTGGTGAATGGGCAAGTAAATCTCAGCTACAATTTGGATCGCCTGATTCTTCCAGAGCAGATCATAATTCGCGACAATCGAGCCCACTGAAGAGTTTTCGAGCGGTATCACACCGTGCGAACATTCTCCGGACAAAATGCGATTGAAGACTTCTTCGAAGGTCTTGCACGATACCGGCACAACTTCGTCAAGACGGTTGATTTGCTCGGCAAATATTTTCACGGCTCGATGACTGAATGCTCCGGGGGCGCCCTGATAGCCGATTTTCAAAGCGGAGTCTTCTGCCATTGTTACAGTGTTTTTGACAACTCAGAAAGTGGAACAGTCACATCATAGTCTACAATACCGAGTTTGGTTTGCGGCAAAACAAGCTTAATCGATTGCCCCTCTCTCTTCTTGTCGCTACCCATAACGCTGACCATCTTCTCTTTGGAAATGCCGCTCGGAATGGAACTCGACAGTCCAGCTTTGGCAAGCAACTCTTCAACTTTATCTAGAGCCGCTTTATCGATGCGTTTCTGCTTGACACTAAATTTAGTATCAAGGAAAAGTCCGATGCCTACAGCCTCGCCATGCGAGACTCTGTAATCGCTCAATGTTTCAATGGCATGACCGACAGTATGTCCGAGGTTGAGAATGCGGCGGAGATTTGCTTCCTGTGGGTCTTTTGCCACAACGAAGAGCTTCATCTTTATGCAACTGGAAATGATCCCGGATAGACCAGGATCATCATGTTCGAGAGAATGTTCGAGCGACGATTCCAGAACATCGAGCATACGTTTTGGTCCCAGATCATAATCGGTATTTTTAGCGACAGTCTCTTCGATCATGCCGTATTTGATAATCTCACCGATGCCTGATTTGAACTGATTGTCAGGCAAAGTGCTGAGCAGTTCCTGGTCGGCAAGCACAGCTTTGGGAAAGAAAAACGTACCGGCCAGGTTCTTGCCGGCTTGCAGATTGATGCCGGTTTTGCCACCAATTGCAGCATCAACCATTCCCAGAAGCGATGTTGGAATTAAGACCAGATTCAAACCGCGCAAATACGTCGATGCAGCGAACCCGGCCAGATCAGTGACAGAGCCGCCGCCCAGAGCAACAATCGTGTCGCGACGATCGAACTTTCGTTCCTGTAAGTGCTCCCAGATGCGAATCAACCAGTCGGTAGTTTTACAGGCTTCACCATCAGGCACCTCGAGCGTCGTCACCTGATAATCTTCCTGGGGCAGGACCGAAAGCAGATCGCGCAGCCAGTGCACCGCAGTCGATGGCTGGCAGAGAACAAGCACGCGCTTGCCGGAGCCTATCTGAGCGAGAATGTTAGACAACTTATGGCGAGCACCAATCCCGATGGCAACCCGAGTTTTCACCTCCAGATCAGTATTCCAGAGCATTGTGATGACGGGGCCGCGATGACGTGCTTTGTGGGCCATTAGAACTCTCCTAGGGCGCTTTCATTGCCTTCAGGCTCGGCATCAGTACTGACTGTATCAACAAGAGCGTGCTTTTGCTTGCCATTGGTACTGCCATCTTTTCTGCAAAACTTTTCGTAATCCATAAAAGATGCTTTCAAATCTCCGATTGAATCTCCGCCGAACTTATCGATCATGGCATTTGCCAGAACCAAGCATACCATCGCTCTGCAGACAACTGAAGCAGCAGCTATGGCACACACGTCGGAACGCTCGTAGTGTGCCTTTTGTGCATCGAACTCAGGAAAGCTCAAAGAGTCGAGTCCTTTGCGCAAGGTTGGAATCGGCTTCATATATACACGCACGCAAAGCCGCTCTCCATTGGTCATTCCGCCTTCCAGCCCACCGGCATGATTGGTCTTGCGAGTAAACGGATATCTAGAGGTGCTATCCGCCGGATATATCGCATCATGCACACGAGAACCAAGCTCGCCCGCCGCCTCCACTCCATCACCGATCTCGACGGCCTTCATGGCTTGAATGCTCATCACGGCTTGAGCCAGCTGTCCATCCAGACGCTTATCCCACTGCGTGTAACTGCCTAACCCGACCGGCAACCCGTCAACTACAACTTCGATCACGCCGCCCAGACTATCTCCTTCTGTCCAGGTCGATTTAATCAGTTCTTTCATCGACTCTGTTGCTTGATCATCGAGACAGAACAACTCAGACTGCACCACCTTCGCATCGATCTCTTCAATGCTCATATCTGCGGACTTAGGTTTAGCTCGAACGGAACCAACCTGTATAACATGGCTGGCAGACTTGACTCCAAAAGCCTCGAGGAATTGCCTGCAGACGCCGCCGGCGGCAACACGCGATGCTGTCTCTCGGGCACTGGCTCTCTCCAGAACGTCACGTATATCAGTCTGCCTGTACTTCAATGTTCCAGCCAGATCAGCATGACCGGGTCGAAAACGTTCAATCAACTTTTTCTCGAACTGCTCGATTACTTCAGGCAAACTCATATCGACCGGTTCTATCGACATGACATGCCGCCAATTTTCAAAGTCCCGATTGCGAATCAGCATGGCGATAGGTGCACCGGTGGTGATACCATGACGGACTCCACCGATAATTTCCGCTTTGTCTTTTTCAATTTTCTGGCGATTGCCGCGACCATATCCCTGCTGGCGGCGCCACATATCGTCATTAATCTTATCGATATCGAGCTTCAGACCCGCCGGCACGCCCTCCAGTACTGAGACCAGGGCAGGTCCGTGTGATTCACCAGTTGTTAAAAAGCGCAACATAAGTCTTATCCATTCAACCCCGTAAGAGTGGCAACAATCTTACAATATGGCTTTGAGCGATTGGAGTGGTTTGACGATGACTGAAACTAGTCTTCACGGTTCGTTTGCAGTCCCCGGAGACAAGTCGATCTCGCACAGAGCCCTGATTTTCTCGGCATTGTGCCAGGGGAAGGTGACAATCACAGGTCTGTCACCAGCTGAAGACTGTCAAAGCACTGCGCAATGCATGAGAGAGCTGGGTTTGACAATCACCCGCGATGAAAACGAAGCCGGTCGATACACAGTTGACAGCCCCGGTTTGCAAGGGTTGAAGGCGCCCGCTAAGTTACTCGACGCGGGCAACAGCGGCACAACCATAAGAGTGATGAGCGGTCTTGTAGCTGGACGACCCTTCACCTCGCACTTCGATGGCGACGCCTCACTGAGGAAGCGCCCGATGTCTAGAGTACTCGACCTGCTTGCTCAAATGGGTGCATCAGTTAAATTCGACGAAAAGCAAGGATGCGCCCCCTTCTCGATTACAGGAACAAAATTAACGGGCCGAGAATTCAACCTTTCGGTGGCTTCCGCTCAGGTGCAAACAGCCCTGCTTTTAGCCGGTTTACAAGCTGAGGGCAGCACTTCTGTGACATTGCCTGAGGTGGCAAGAGATCACACGTTGCGCATGTTCAAGCACATGGGAGTGCCCTTTGAAGAGTTTGCCCCGAACAGCATACGCGTTACGAAGCTGGAAAAAGTTCTCAATGGATTCACCATTGCCGTGCCGGCCGATATCTCTTCAGCTGCCTTTTTCATGGTTGCAGCAGCCTGCATAAGAGGCTCCGACGTCACTTTGAAAAACTGTGGCATCAACCCCGGTCGAACACTCGTCATCGACGTTCTGAAAAGAATGGGCGCTCACCTTGAGCTCGTCGACGCACGAGAAGTATCTGGGGAGCCAGTTGCCGACATTCGCGTGCGCTACAACGGGCGACTCAAGGGTACCACTATAGGTGGTGGCGAAGTGGCATCCGGCGTCGATGAAATTCCCATCTTATCTATCGCTGGTGCTCTATGCGATGGAGTCTTCACCGTTGAAGGGGCAGAAGAATTGCGTCACAAAGAAAGCGATCGCCTGAGCCTGATTACAAACAACCTTCGTCAGATTGGCGCAGCAGTCGAGAACAGAGAAGACGGGTTTGTTCTCACAGGGCAAGAAAAACTCCCGGGTGGAGGAGCCTGGGCAACCCATCTGGACCACAGAATGGCAATGACCGGGCTGATTGTTAATCTCATCTGCGAGAAACCAACCCAAATCGAAGAGACAGAATCGCCAAAAATCTCTTATCCGACCTTTCAGCAAGATCTGCAATCACTCCTGCCGCCGGCCGTCAGACAAGGCACACATCCGGTTTAAGCGGCAAGGGCGCCCTTTACTCGGGAGCAGGTGTTAGATTATATTAAGTCACCCCACGTTCCTTTCCAGCCATCCCAGGCCAGACACTTGAGAAACTAATGAGAGGGACCGGCGTCTAAATCCACAGGACCAATGAAAGTTTGTGCATCAACGCGGCTACCTAAAAAGGAATTTCAAATGCAGTGGCAAACCTCCCTTCTTCCGGCACTGCTCGTGATTGCGGTGCTGAACTCCGCTTCAGCAAATGCGCAAAGAGTGGCGGCACCTGATGCCGGCAACACACTGGCAGCCGGCAATACACCGATGGGCGACAACCATGTAGCAGTGTGGTTCAGCAAATACGATGCCATTCGCCGTGCCGCTCAGATGACGCCGCAAGAGAGACAACGCGCCGATAATCTCATGTCGAAAGGGTTGTCGATTGTTGTGCCAGGCCCTGAAAAGGTAATTACCGGGCAATTACTGAACAAGCTAATCAACAAAAACAGAATTGCCGCCGACCAGATGAAGGGACTTCCTCTATATAAAGAGACTGAGCAACTGCACCGTGGCTATTACCAGTACTTCACGACAGCACAGGCTCTTTTTTCAGATTACCTGCGCGTGCAAAATGACATTCTGGCAAGAGATATGAACGGAGCCGTCATTGCAGGCGGTCTGATGAATCGCAAGCAGGCGCTGAGCAACCTGGACGAAAACAACAAAATGCTCGACGCTCAATTGCGACAAGAATTCAATATTCCACCATACAGATACTAGGGCTTCAATCAGAGCGGGAAATCGCACTTGCGTGAGTAGATTTTTTGCAGCGTGTTCAGATCGCGCTGAGAAATGCGCGAGTACTCGTCCGTATCTCTATACATCATGTCGCCGCGGTCCGGGGAGTGTCCCATCAATCCTATTGCATGCCCGAGTTCGTGCGTGACCAGATTTTGCAGCAGTGGAAGTTTATGGTCGGCATCACGAGGGTCTATGACATCGAGATTGACTTCAATATACTGTGGTTTTACAGTGCCGGTCTTTTGAGAAGCAAAAGGACCGGTTTTCACCTTCCATTCGGTAATTGTGTGCGCACCAAATTCAGTGGCGCTGCGGTCTGCGGGTATGCCCATGTGCGACCAGATCACTGTAATTCTTGCTTGTTGCCGATCAGCTACCGGTGCAAAGCGAATCATTGAGTTGGTGCGAGTCTCCCAGGTTTGAAACGCCCTTTTGACTGCAGCAATATAGTCAGCCGGTGCAGGGTCGATGAAAACCGGGATCGGCATGGACGTGAATCGAAAGACTCGGTTACTGGTGGCGAGCATCACTTGATCGAAAAAATCAGAGTTGTTCTGCACCCCGTCCGGCTCGATACGCAAAAAACGTGGTGGCGTCACGTCCAGGGAAGGCAAATATTGAGAGAGAGGGAAATACTGGTTTTGTCCTGAACTCTGAGCCAAAACAGCCCGCTGCGGCAAATCAGCACTCTGCGCCCAGGCTGCACCTTGAAACAAAGCATCACTGCTTGAGGCAAACAATGGCATCAGGCAAAGGAGCGAAAGTCTGAGATTTCTAGCGCTCATTGGGAGCTAACTTTAACTCCAGGATGACAGTCTCGATAAAATCTACTAATTTCAATCTGACTGCATCATACACTCTCATCAATTCTTTCGACCAGCAATAGAACTCAGCACCGCTGCCCTCGTCTGTACTCATACTAAACAAGCTAGTTTCCGGAGCCTGCATCTCATCAAGTTGGGTCTCAATTTGCTGAATGCCAATGTTGCAAAAAATAGATTTCTCGGTCAGGTGCCTCTCATCGCAACAGACCAACTTTCCGTTCTCGTCCAACTTTCCCCAGGCGCCGGTTAGAAAACGGTACATGGGCACTTCCAGTTCGTTTTTCTTCGGTGCCGGCAGGAAGATAGAGAACTGGCGCACCCGCGGTCGTTCATAGAGCGCGGTCAGGTCATCTTTTCGGTATCCTAAAAGTTCCCTGTTCAACCAGATGAGACGCTCAGGGGGCAACCTGTCTCGCAGGTACCGGAAAACGATGAGCAGCGCATCTGAGACTTTCATCTCGCGGCGGCGCAGCTGGCGGCGAACTTGCTGGAGTTGTTGATATAGCATCTGGGATTCCCTGGCGACTTTTACCAATATATATCAACAGGCGACGCTACGAATTAACTCATCTACTATATTGTTGTTAGGGAAAACCTGATCAGTACTACATTAAATCGACTGTGCCCGCAGCAGAAAGTGCAATTCAAATCACTTTTCGGACGCAATTCTAAGCACCGCATATGATGCCACATAAGAAGGCAATATCAGAACACCTCTCTGGTATCGCTCGGTCAATAATTTGAACTTGAGATAAATTGACGGTTGCGTTTACAAAACTATATGATAACGTAAAGAAGGGTCCGACGCTGGTTTCTAGACAAACAGAAGGTCGATGCGATCAAATGGACGAGCGATTACGCGAACTAGCCGAAAGTCGCTATGGACAAAAAGAGTTCCTCAGCACCCTGTTTGAGTTGGCGCTGGAAGAGCAGTGGTTCGATCTCCAGCACCTGATTCAACACGACATGGCCAAGGCAATTCTTGCCGACTACTCGTATGAGCTGGGTAAGGGCTACCTCAATCAAGAAGTGTTTTACAGCAACTGGGAGCCTGTGATTGAGATCGGCTGGCGTATTTTTTGCGATCACACCGGTCTGACCATGGACAAAGTCAACTCTCATTTAACTGATTTGAGAGAAGCCATTTAATTCTTAGCGCCCGGCAATGCAGACTGAGCATGTCAGATCACATGCCGGAATACCGCACCACGCAAGCAATTCCGCCCGGAAATTTGCCTTCGTTGCTTGATTGCTCGAGCACCTCAGAGGCAAAAGACCAGACACCAGGGTTGTCGGCAACAAAGCTCAAATCGACGTGGTCAGAGGGATTCAAAGTTATCGTATCTCGATATACATGAGGCTCTAGTGAATCACCGCCGTTCACTGAGACAACCTCGAACCTGTGCCCGCTCAGATATAGAGGAATAGCATGTTGGGCGGCGTTGACCACACGCAATCGCACTCGCTCTCCCTGCCGCAGTTCTATAGGCGGTATCGCCGGTGCTGCCTTTCCATTCATCAAATAATAAGTATGAGAACCCGGCACTTTGGTTGGTTGCACGGCATGAGCAGCGCCTTCCGGTGCACTACCCAGATTGAGTTCAGAAAGAACAACGGTGAAGTCCTTATCCTCACTTGGTCCCGAACGAGGCTCGACGATGAAAGCCCCGAACATACCGCGATTCTTCTGGTCGGCGTTAATGACCTGAGGGTGATACCAGAATGTGCCGGCTTTGCCCGGCACGAACTGATAGGCATAAGCCTCACCTGGTTTGACGATTCCGTTATCTTTCTTGGGCAATCCACCTACAGACTGAGGCACGATCACACCATGAAATACAAGACTCGTCGGCACCTTCAGTTGATTGTGCAAAACGATTCGAACCGGCTGCCCTTCAGGCACACGAATCGGCGGACCAGGAATTTTGCCGTTGTAAGTCATGCAGTCGGCAGTGACGCCGGAATACAATTCCCACGCCGCCGGTTTAGCAAACAAATGCAACTCATGCGCATTCTCATTAGCCTTACTGGCAGCACTGGCCTGCTCCTGCAAATCATTCATCGAATCCATCGCATCTTTGATAGTCGATTTGATATCGCGAACTTCGTTGCGCATCTGATTCAACTCTTCGCGCTCTTTAGCCTGTTCTGCCGCCATTCCCTGCGCACAAACAGCTTGGCTGCAGTGAACGAGAACGAAAGCGAAAACGAAAAGCCGGAACAGAATCATTATTTAATTACCGCAGTGGAGCACTTAGCAAATGTGGCAACTCGCTGAGAAACGCTGCCCATCAAAAACTTCTCGACAGCGGAACGCCCTTGAGCGCCAAGAACAATCAAATCGGCTTTGAGAGTTTTTGCGGCATTGATGATTTCGTCTGCCGGCTCTCCATTTTTCAAAATATTGTCCAACCTGGTGACGCCCAGATCACTGAGTTCTTTCTCAGCCGCAGCCAGGCTCGCTTCACCCGACATGACGAGGTTGTCTTCGATAGCCGCAACAAACTGCACAGGAGCAATAAATTTATACATCGGCTTTATTGAAACAACATTGATCAATGTCACCTGCACATCGCGCTCGTCCAGGCTAAACAGCCGCACCGCAGCGGTTGCAGCATTCAAAGCCGCATCTGAGCCATCTATAGCAATCAAGACATTCTTAATTGGAACGTTTGGCACATGCTTGAGAATCAACACCGTGCATGGTGCATGATTAACGACTCTACCGGCGGTGCTACCCATAAGAAATTGCTCAATGCGTCCGTGAGTCCCGGCAGAAATGGCGATCATGTCGCAACCACTGTCCAGAGCGCACTGCTCGATCATCATACCGGCCAGGCCGCCCACCACTTCGCTTGTTACAGCAGCGCCCCTGGCTTCAAGGTTCGACTTCACGGCAGCAAATTCATCTGCGATTTTCTGCTCAATCTGATGCTTCAGATCTTCGGGGAAATCTCCCACAGTACCGAGAATAGCCTCATATCCGGGCAACTCATCCTTGACATAGAGCAGGTGTACTTGAGATGACTTCAAGTTCACGAGCTTATCAAGTTGATCGATGAACTCGTCATGCGGATGCAGAACGTCGACGGGCAATAAAATCTTTGGCATATGCAACCTGTGTATCTAAACCGAAGTATATTATCTCAGCTTCAAAGCTGCTCTTCGACAGATTCGAAACAGATGTAAAAACGCACATCCGCGCGGCCTCATGACAAGCAGAGAATGGCGCATTCCTGCATCAGATTATCCTCAACCCAGATTTGATTACAAAGCGATGAATACTCTTTACGTGTGCTGCGGCGCACAAGACCGCCATTGTAAAATAGGCGCTTCGTTCAAGGCGTGCACATAGAGGCTTTTTCGGTGATAGACAGGTATACCCGCCCCGAAATGGGGGCGATCTGGTCTGAACAATCCAAATTTCAGACCTTGTTAGACGTTGAAATCGCGGTTTGCGAAGCGCAAGCAGAACTGGGATTTATTCCTAAAGAAGCGGTACCTGACATTAAAGCCAGAGCCAAATTCGATATCGACAGAATTAAGGAAATAGAAGCAGAAGTAAAGCACGACATCATAGCCTTCCTTACGAATGTCAATGAGAATGTCGGCGAAAATTCCAGATTTATTCATCTGGGTCTGACGAGTTCCGACGTAATAGACACAGGTCTTGCTCTGCAACTTCGCAAGGCAAGCGAAATATTGACTAAAGATTTGCAAGACCTGCATGATGCAATCCTGGCTCAGGCTCGCAAACACAAACACACGGTGCAGGTCGGTCGATCACATGGCATTCATGCCGAGCCCATGACGTTTGGGTTCAAACTGGCTGTCTGGTTAGAAGAAGTGCGACGCAACCAGAAACGTCTGGCTGATGCAATCCAAGTTATTTCGGTTGGTCAAATCAGCGGACCGGTCGGAACATTCGCCAATATTTCGCCAAAAGTAGAAGAGCTTACGTGCAAATATTTAAATCTCACACCGGCTCCAGTCTCAACACAAATCATTCAACGCGACCGTCATGCACAATTCATGTGCACGCTGGCCATCATCGCAAGCAGCCTGGACAAATTTGCCACTGAAATCAGGCACTTGCAAAAAACTGACGTTCTGGAAGTGGAAGAACCGTTCGAAGCCGGTCAAAAGGGTTCATCGGCGATGCCGCACAAACGCAACCCCGTCGGCAGTGAAAATATTTCCGGACTGGCGCGAGTAATTCGCGGCAATGCCATGGCTTCACTGGAAAACATTCCGCTCTGGCATGAACGAGACATCAGCCACAGCTCAGTCGAACGCATCATATTGCCAGACTCAACTATTCTGCTCGACTACATGCTCGCTCGCTTCACGAAAATTGTGCAGGGGCTCGTTGCATATCCCGAAAATATGCACAGGAACATGGACGTATTTGGCGGGGTCATATTCTCACAGGCTGTGATGCTGAAATTGATCAGCAAAGGACTCTCACGTGAAGAAGCCTACAAGTTGACGCAATCAAACGCTATGGCAGCCTGGAACAGAGGCGACGGCAACTTCAAAAACAATCTTTCTAATGACGACAACGTGAAAGCGATTTTGTCACAGAAAGAAATCGACGAATGCTTCGATCCGGCGTCCTACCTGAAAAATATTGACCACGTTTTTGAGCGAGTAGGGATTTAAAATGATCATCGACACAAAGAAAAAATTAGCCGGAATACTGGTACCTGTATTCGCACTGCGCCATGCCAACGACCTCGGAATCGGCGATACGACGGCAATGCGAGACGCCATCGATTTCTGCAGCCATAACAAAATCGGCATCTTGCAAGTCTTGCCAATCAACGAAACAGGCGGTGACAACAGTCCGTATGGAGCGATAAGCTCTGTTGCTCTTGACCCGGCGCTGCTTACCGTTGCACCAGATGCGATACCAGGGCTGACGAAAGAGATTTTCACAAAACTGGCTGACACTGCCTTGCTGAAAGAGCTGAGAGCGGGCTCAGTCGACTATCCGCGAGTGAAGAAGCTCAAAGCCGACTTATTGCGAGCTGCATTCGAAAACTTCACCACAGGCGATGTCAAAAAGAATTCAGAAAAAGCAAAATCATTCACCAAATTCGAAAAAGAAAATACACGCTGGTTGAAGCCCTACTCGCTTTTCCGAGCGCTCATGGACGAACATGACGGCAACGCCTGCTGGACGCAGTGGGAAACAGAACTTCAGGACTACAAGAGCGCTGAGAGTGCATCAGAAACAGGAAGCAAACCGAACCGCAAGCAAAATCGCCAATTCTGGTCGTATGTTCAGTGGGTCGCATATCAGCAATGGGCCGACATCAAAAAATATGCCGAGCAAAAGAAAGTGCAATTGATGGGCGATTTGCCATTTGGAGTCAGCCGCTACAGCGCCGATGTCTGGGCTGAAAAACAATTGTTCGATCTCGATTGGTCATGCGGTGCTCCACCCGAAACTTTTTTCCAGTCAGATTTGTTCACACAAAAATGGGGACAGAACTGGGGTATGCCTCTGTACAAATGGTCCGAACATAAGCGCGAGAACTACGCATGGTGGCGTCAGCGCGTCAAACACCTGACCGAACTTTTCCACTATTTCCGCATCGACCATGTGCTCGGATTTTTCAGAGTTTATGCCTTTCCCTGGATTCCGGAACGAAATGGCGAATTCACGGAATTAACTGAAAAGGAAGCCGCCAAACTGACGGACGGAAAGCTGCCACAATTTTTGCCACGCAGTGACGAAGAGGAGGAAGACGCTGAAGCAAACTGTGCAGACGGCGAAGCCATCCTGAAAGTCTTGATGGATGCTGCCGGGTCGTCAGGCATTGTGGCGGAAGACCTGGGCACAGTGCCACCATATGTGAGACCACTAATTCACAAGTTAGGTATTGCCGGTTTTGCCATTCCAATTTTTGAGCGCATCGAAGAAACTCGTGAATTCAAAGAGAAGGAAGATTTGCCTGCGCTGAGTCTGGCCACCTACGGCACTCACGATCACCAACCGATAGCTTCTTTCTACAAAGGGCTGGTCGATTACTGGCACGGACCAAAAGGCGACGAAGGCTGGCTCGAGATTCAGAGACTGATGCGCTTTCTCGGTCTGGATGAAGAACAGCCGCCAGTGAAATTCGACGAAAAATTGCATGTCGTTTTCATGGATGTCCTCCTGAAAACCCATTGCTGGGTAGCCATGTTTATGATCACCGACCTGCTTGGAACTTCGCAGCGGTTCAACGAGCCCGGCCTGAGCGGTGATTTAAACTGGAGTCAGCGTCTGGACCGGCCGCTGACCGAGTATGAGAAAGACCCGCAATACGCAGGCAGAATCAAGAAATGCGCTGAACTGATTGAAAAGACGCGACGCACGCCAAAAGTACTGAGCGCTTCGGTTTAGTTTGCCATAATACTTGGTTAAAAATGGTCTACTATGCTGGTAACCTGAGGTGAACCTGTGGAGTTTCCCGTCTAAATGATCCCTGCTTTCCTAATACGCGCCGGTGTTGACTGGGTTCGGCACAACAAAGACTACAAAGACTCCAACCCGTACTCGCGTTGCGAAGAATCAATCAAGACTTGCCAACTGCTCTGGGAACAACAGATGGGCAAGCCTGACCTTGTCTTGCTCGAGCCGGCGATTGTCAGTGCCTACTGGGAAGAATTTTTCCACGCGGAAGATCCGTTGCCGGACGAACGGGAATGGCGCGAAGGTCTGACCAAACGCTCAGGACAGTACGACAGATTCGATGAATGGCAAGACTGGTTCAAGAAAAGCTATGCCAAGGTCTACAAAGACAACAACATCTGGATGAGCGTATTGATGACGGCCTGGGCCCACACACATCAGTATGAAGTGCGATATACGGAAGATTCATGGGAGTTCAGACCTTCTCGGTCATACCTGCCGACGTCACAAATGTGGAGACTCGAACCTCACATGCAGACGGTGGCCGAGGTTCTCAAAGAAGTGTGGATCGATGAGCTGCGCGCCTACGAAGAATCAGGGTTCACGATTGACGAACAGACCTCTGCCTATCTGGGCCGAGTCGAAAGTCTCGGCTTCGACGCGAAAAAATATTTCCTGAACTGGCCGCCACGAGCTCAGAAGCCACGTGAGGAAATCGAAATCGGAGACATGGTTGCTGACATCGTTCTGCCGCCGGGCGATTCCTGGTACAGGCACCCGGACAACATAATCTTTGCTCACGACTGCATCGATATCACGGCACTTGTAAACAGAGCAAAATATGTTTTTGGAAGCCAGCGCCGGTTGTTCGAATTAACAATCGACAGCGATGAAGAACAAGCCAAAATGCAGGCATCTGCTGAAGGCTGGCTGGTGCCTGAATCTGAAGGCGCGGCAGTATAAGCGGCCAGAGCTAATCACTGACCAAGCGGATGCTCTTTAATTTTCTTCCAGGCTCGTGGATATTTATCGGCGGTATGTTCTTCCTTGGTCACGAGAATGAGCGATCGAGCCTTTCCCAAAATCGTTTGATCAAGTGCAACGACACTGCCCATGACACCACCTAGCAACTTAGCAGCTTTGCGTGCCTTGTGACTTTCATCGACGAGTTGAGACTCCGTTTTCTGCAAGATAAGCACCCCACCCAAATTAAGCAGTGGCAGTGCCAGTTCAACGATCATGCCGGATCCGCCCACTGCTCGCGCGGTGGCGATATCAAAAGTTTCGCGATACTGCGGATGGTGCGCGATCGACTCTGCTCGTTCCGTCAAAACGGAGACGTTTTGCAAATCCAACAAATCAGCAGTCGCTTCTAAGAATCTTGTCTTTTTCTCGATCGAGTCCATCAGCGTGACATCAAGATCTGCAAACATAATTGCCAAGATCAAGCCGGGAAATCCTGCGCCGGAGCCGATGTCAATCAACCGGCTGGCACCCTTTTTTCGCTTCTCAATCTGATGCGAAACCGACTCAATGAGCGACATCGAATCGAGCAAATGCTCCAGAGCAACGACTTTTGGAGCGGCATTGGAAACCAGGTTAGTATGCTGATTGTACTGCTCGAGATGCTCGAGGAAGCGGGCCAGCTTATCAGACTGTCGATCACTGAATCGAACTGAGAGTTTCTCGGCTCGCTCAGACAAAAGCTCAATGGCCTGCACAATTTCGGTGTTCAGAATTCCTCGCTCCGGCCGTTTCAAATGCCAATAAATTTTGAGACCCAAATTATAGAGCCCAAAAATCAAAAATGCCCGAGCGCCTGAGCCAATGAGTATTTCTGTATAGTCATTTGCTGTAAGCTTGTATGAACACTTAATTTCTAACCTAATACGACTGCTGAACAGGTGTTAATAGTGCTTGAGAAAGGCATAATTAGTACGGTGACTGCGGGCACTACCTACCGGATGAGGCGCGTTCAGGCAGGCTATTAGTACACATGTCCATTGTCCAACTCAACATCAGAACCCGAATCGAGCTGGAAACTCGCGTCTTGGCGGCAGCTTTGAAACAAAGTTTCGAACGGGGCGATTCTGACGGAGTAAGCCTCGCTCACCGGCAACTGTTTCTGCTCCTGAAAGACCAGAAGGCTGGCAACGGCATTTCGACCACTGAGGCAGCGCCGGCTCAAACGAACGGCGACACTGTAAGCCACGAATCGGATGTACCCGAAAGTCATGAAGTTATCTATGACTATGACAGCTCCGCCACCGACAGGCCGGATTCTGCACTGGATGACGCTGACAGCGAAGATTCAAGATATCAAGAACAAGCCTATGAAGACCAATCGTCCGAAGAGCAGGGCGCTTTTCAACATGCCGATGCCGGGGAAGAGTGCCAACCCGAGTATGAGCAACCTGAGTACGAGGCAGTGGAAGGCGAACAAACCGACTTCGGTCAACCAGACTACCAGCAGCCTGAATTCGAGCCAACCGAAGGCGAGCTGACCGAAAACGAGCAACCTGAGTTCGCGCCGACCGAGAGCCAGCAGATTGAATACGCACAGGCTGCCGATGGGGAAGCGTACGATGAGCAGACCGAGAGTGGTCAGACCGAATACGCTCAACCCGCTTACGACCAGACCGAGAGTGACCTGACCGGATACGCTCAACCCGCTTACGACCAGGTCGAGAGTAGTGACCAGTCCGGATACGCTCAACCCGCTTACGACCAGACCGAGAGTGACCAGACCGAGAGTGACCAGACCGAAGACGGGAAGTTCTCTGACGAGCAGACAGAATTCGAGCGAACCGAATATACCAGAGCAGGCGAAGAAGGCGATCAGCAGACCATCTCCACTGAAGCCGAAGACGAGGACGACACCGAAGTCACCCAAGCCGGCGACAAATTGGCGCCGTCTCGCGAGAGTTCGGTACGCCAACCCGCCGGCGGTTTCGGCAGGCAAACCCCGGAGCAAGCCCACGCCATCGCCCAATACTTGAAATACAAACAGACCCGCGAGCAGTTCGTCGAAACGGTCGATGAGTCTGATAAATCACACGGCTCACAATCGACGAGTGAGTTCGGCACGAGAGAAGCCGCACTTGAGCCTGCTGCCCGCAGCTTTCAGGAAGAACCGGCGAGACCGCTCACGGAAGAAGAAGAGTTCATTCGCATGCGCAAGCCGGAGCCACCCAAAAAGGTGGAGCTGCCATTCGATCACCAGTCATCCGAGTATGCCGAGATCTTCGGCTCCTCGATAATCGAAACCTCTCAAGCTCAGAACTCAGTCCCAACCGCGGACGTACCGCACATCCCGCCGCAATTTCCAAATACGGCAGAAAGGCAGGTCGGACCGTTCGACGCAATTCCTGAGCCGCCAAGTTTTGGGCAATTTGAAAATCGCAGCTCCACGTTCACCAGTTCAGCCGACTTGCCGCCTGAACTGCGTCAACCGCCCCCGCAAGCATTTCCCAAGATCTCGCCCGTTCTGCAAAGTCCAGCGCAGGAATTACCAAAGGTTCGCCAGAACACGACACAAGACCTGCCTCAGGTAAAAGAATTCCCAGATGCTGATCTGGCGGAGGACAACACCGGCTCCGATCAAGAGACATCGGAGAATGTACAAACCAGCGCTCTGGATTTGACTCAGGACTCAATTCAAGAAAGTCCCCAGGCGCCGCGGGAGGCTGAACAAGATTCGCCAAAATCATTGCAGAACGCCACCCAAGATTTGCCCCAGATTGGTGCAAACCAGATGCTTGATGATATTCGCAATCAGCAAGCCGCAGAATATGCTGAACGAAAGGCAAGTCAATCGATTCCTCGGAAGATGCCTGCCATAGACTTCTCACTGCAGTCGGAAATCAAGGCAGAATCACAAGAACCAGCCCCCCAAGCTGAAACCAAGCCAAATCTGCCCGACATCGACTTTAGCTTGCAATCAAAGCCGCAGCCAGGCAAGCCCGATATCGACTTCAGCCTGGAAGCAGAGAAGCAGCCAAAGAAACCCGATATCGACTTTAGCCTGGAAGCAGAAAAGCAGCCAAAGAAACCCGATATCGACTTTAGCCTGCAATCAGAGACCCAGCCGAGTAAGCCCGATATCGACTTCAGCCTGCAATCAGAAACAAAGCCAAACAAACCCGATATTGATTTTACATTGCAAGCCAAAGCAGGCAAGCCTGACATCGACTTCAGCCTGGAGGCAGAAAAACAACCAGCCGCAGACAGCACAATAAAGGCCCCTGCCCGTGGTGGCTTTATCGAGGCAGAATTTGTCAGCAGCGACACCGAACCAGATACGGAACATAAGCAAGACATCACGTCCGAGTTACCTGTAATAAATCCAGCAGCATCGCTCTATCTTGATGCACAGGATGCGCCAACGCCCGCCACGCTGCAACCAGCACCGCCGTCGTCAGACCAGGGACAGGTCACGGATTTGGCTTCCAATCAAGGACCGACCTCGGTGCCGGTACAAGAGCCGACAAAAACAGTCGCATCGACACCAGCGGTCAAACCAGCAGCGACTGCAGCACCAAATGCGATACCGGCAACAGAAGCGCCAGCGGCAGTGGAAATCACAGGGCAAGAGGTACCGCTGGCTCCAGCTGCGCCGAAGCCGCCTGATCTGTATGCCATGCTTGGCGTTTCTCAGATGTCACCATTTGAGGAGATACACAAGAACTTCCTGCGCAAAATCAGAAAAATCCTACTAAAACTGAAAACTGCGGTCAGACCCGAGCGCGATGAACTGCTCAAAGAACTGCGGCGCAACTGGGTAGCCCGAGACATCTTGTGTGATCCCGTTACACGCACTGACTATGATTTCCGAGACATGGGTCTCCGCGGCTCGCCCGATGCGCCCGCACCTCATGCAGAAGAGCCACAACGGATCGGTCAGCGGACTCCGCTCAGAATAGGCGAACTGCTGCAATGTGCAGGCTTGCTGGAGCAAGCCGAATTGGAAATCGCTTGCGACATGCACAAGGCTATGCCGGAAGTACAATTTGGCACATTTCTAGTGCGCCAGGGCTTCATCCAGGAGCGCGACCTGGACTCGGTATTGCTTGGTCAAACATTGCTCAGGGATGGGAAAATAACAGTCGCACAATTCCAGGTCGCTATGGAATTGTCGCAGTCTCGCGGTGCCAACATTTCCGACACGCTGATCGATCACGGATACATAACTGCCGCTGAACTTTCGCAGTTAACAGAGAAATCTGCCGAATCCGGCGATGCATCCTTGCCCGACACCCCACAAATCAAAGAAGTGCCGGTCAAACCGCGTCCAGCCGAGCCGCCTGCGCAAAATCTGAACACATCATCGGCGGTGCCAACCTGGAAAGATCAGCTCGATTGGAGCAAGCCCCTGCCAGTAGATGACGACGCTTCGCTAATAGATAGAAATCCGGAAAAACAAAGTCTCGCAGAGCTATTGGGCAACGTCAACAGCGAACCGGCCGGCGAGCCTGAAGGGCTAAAAATAAGCAACAATGCGGCCCCGAGCTGGAAGGACCAGCTCGATTGGCATCAGCCGCAAGAAACTGAAAACGACACCACCGACGGTGCAGAGAAAACGCCAGACCAAACTTCTGGCGAAAAGCAAGATGCCTTAACAGAGGAAAAGCCGCCGCTCTCAATAGCCAATGCTGTGCCAAGCTGGAAAGATCAATTAGACTGGGAACAGCCCAAAGAAGAGACGACCTCTTCTGAAAAGCAGGCAGCGCACCAGCAAAGTCAACACCATGACGAGCTAGAAGAAGAAGAAGAAGAAGAAGAAGAAGAAGAAGAAGAACCGATGATTCACGGTTCAAAAGAAACTCAGCCAATCTCCATTTATCCACCAAATTCGGTGGCACCGAATATAACACTAGGAAAAGGCAACTCTAACACCGCATCTGATACTGAGTCAAAACAGAGCGGAGTCGAGACCAACCTAGACCAAACGCACGCTCCCCATTCCGATCAAGCTACGACAGGAGAGCTGGAAGTCCATGACGATCAATCACAGGACGACGAACACGATGGTGGCGATGACGAACATGCAGGCAACGAAAATGAAGGTTTCTTCAAAAGAAATCTGAACAAATTGAAAAAGGGCGATTCGAAAGACAAGAAGAAGAAGCGCAAATAGCCTAGGAAGTTGGCACTGGCGCGCCTTCTCGTTGTGCATGCGACTGGTAGAGTCTGAGCACGATCGAAAGCTGTTCGGCTATCAATCGCACTACTTTCTGATCTCCAGGTTTGTAAGCCTGATTAGGGTAAGGCAACACGATCAGCAATCCGAGGCGCAGACCGGTCATATCAATAGGCTGAGTAAGCGCGTTCTCTGGGAAATTAGCCGTTCGCTGAACTTCCTCACGCAGCGGCGGCAATCCTAGCTGCAAGGCGACCTTGGAAACATAAGACTTGACTGCCGATTCCTGACTGTCTTTAGACAAATCGAGCATCAGGCTGGAAAACCGTCCCTGATTGACGACAAGCGCACAAGATTGATAGGTAATGATTGAAGCCAGCAAAGCGAACAGCTTTTCAGTGATTACTTCCAGGTCCAGAATGTCTTCACCGATTCTGCGCACCTCATCAACAATGGTAGCCTCGAAAAGCAATCGTTCCAACAGCTGATTCAGACGATTGTTGATTTCCTCTGACGTGGGGCTGCGGCTGGCGTCACTCAGTATGCGAAGACGAGGCTGCACTTGAGCCTCTCCCAAAATCTCTCGAACGGCCTTGATCAGATTGGGAAATCCCGGCTCTTTAGGAATATAGCGTTCGGCTCCAGACTTCAAACCCCAGAAGCGATCGACCGAGCCGTCTAGCTTGGTCAGCAGTATTACGGGAGTCTGAGCCAGGTCAGGATCATTTTTTACCAATCGAGCTAATTGATAACCGTTAATGCCCGACATGACCACATCTGAAATGATCAAATCAGGCAGCTCGTTGTAAGCACGAGCCAAGCCCTCTGCGCCGTTCCGCGCTTCTAAAATTGTATAGCCTTCACCTTCAAGAGTTCTCTTGATGGTCATAAGCTGAGTTGGGCTGTCTTCAATAAGAAGAAGTCTGTAGCTCATATAAACAATTACCGCTGGTTTCCTTGGGATGCCATATCAGGTTCACCCCATCAGGGGATGCAACCTACCATTGATTAAACTCCAAAACCCGTCATATGGCGATGGTTTTCGCTAGGACGGCCCCCATATAACTTATAGGGATAACGCCACAATTCAGATAAAACTTACCCTTGACAGCACAAAGTGCTCGCACATCCCGCCGCCCAAAGGAATTGAGCAACAAGCTCAACAGGTACTAAACTGGCCAAAAACAAAATCATCTGACACTCATAATCGACTGCAGATTTTCTTCGATCAAGTTTTCACTCAAGTATAGTCGCTGCGGTAAAGCATATTCAGTAAGCAGGTTATCGTCTGTATTGAGTCTCAAATTATTGGCTCTCCGCCCTATAATTTCGCACCAATTGCGGACCTGGTCCGGTCCGGCAATCAGGCTTGAATCTCGCTTAGCAAGAACTGGATCAAGCGGCTTCAGGCTGCCAAGCAAAATAATCTCACCGGCGCGAGGGTAGTGATAAACGTATGTGTTCGGGAAAACATCCTGAAATGTGCGCAACAAAACCGCAAGAAACTCTGGATCAATAGCGTAAAGCTGAATCCACTGGCAAAAGAAACCGCCATCCTTCAACTTGGCTCTGGCGACGCTCCAGAACTCGGTCGTGTACAGGTCGGCCGAACCGCTAATCCAAGGTTCAGCCGGCTGCGAAATAATAACATCATATTTTTCCTTGCTGAAATTAAGTGACATACGCGCGTCACCACAGAAAGGAACGACTCTGCCGTCTTTCAACCATGCCGGTCGAGTCGGTTCACCGTTGGCAGGTTCGAAGTAATGCTGAATCTCAAATATCGTCGGTTCCACTTCCGCCACTTTTAAACGCTTTACCGACGACGACTGCAAAGCCGCACCACAGGTGGCACCACTTCCCAAACCGACGACAAACACATCTTGCTCAGTGGCGGCGTTGAGCGAAACAGGAAGACGTCCAAGCATCGAATGAGTAATCAGATCACTGGTGTCAGCCGGACGATTAGTATTAAAGGGGAGCGCCGCCTCAACCTTGCCGTCATTTTTCAAGTAGACAACATTCTGGGGAAGATTGGCACTTACAGTAACTGTTGTGTTCAAACCCTCTCGATAAAATAACAACTTGTTGTTGACGGAGTCGCTCAAAATGCGGTCGAAAATTTCTTTAGTAGTTGTTGCCTTTGTAGGCAAAGAAAGAAATGGGAGACCGCTGGAAATGAGAGACCTGTTCCAGGCCGGTCGCCAGAACAATAATGCACCCAGACCAAGTGGAATGGCAAACAAAACGAACTTGCTCTTGAAATTAGAACAAACGAGCAAGTAAACAGCAAAGAGAATTTCGACAACAATGACAAGGCAAATCGTGCTCTCCATTCCACTGGAAAACATCCGCCCCAGGAGCGGTATGAACACGAAACCGGCACTGGCAGCTCCCACCACTGAACCAACAGAACTGCATGTGTAAAGCAACGGCAAACCGGCATTTTGCTCGTTACGCTCGGAAATTTCGCCCAGAGCAAGAGGAAAAATACTGCCGCAAAAAATTGCCGTCGGCAGCACCAATAGCGATATCACAGTAATGCGCTCGAACAAATAAGCGCTATATGAATTTATTCCAGCGAAAAACTCATGATTGACATTGAAAAACCACGGCAACAGTTGAATCAGCCAGAGATTCAAGTACAAGCAGCCGGCAATTACGCAAAACATCAAAGCCATAACAGTTCTGTGTGATTTGATCCGCAACGAGAGCCGCCCAAAAATAGAGGTGCCGACAGCCAGCCCGACAATGCTGACAGCGAAGACAGAAGCGATGGAATAAGTGGAACTGCCAACCAGCAGCGAAAACAATCGCGACCAGATAACCTCGAGTATCATGCTGACAGCACCGTTTATCAAAACAGCAAGCGCGACAGGATAGACCGATCTGTCACCGCGCCATACGGCACTGGGTATGTCGGCGCTCGAACCAATGCGCAAACATCTGGTCAAGATTACAACCAGAACAGATACGGATAAACACGAAGCCACATAGATTGCCACATTCAATCCCAGGTAGGGCATGAGAACAAAGCCCGAGCATATTGTGCCTGCGGCAGCCCCGCTTAAATTGCACAAATATGCCCGATTCTGATTTTGATTCAGCCCCGCTGTCTGTTGAAGAAACCTGGTTACAAAAGGAAGAGTCGCACCCATTGCACTTGTGGGTATGAGCAAAAGAATCGACGCGAAAAAAGCACGGCACCAGAATAAGCTGTTGAATGGCTCGAATGAATCGACGTTCGATAGTGAGAAAAGATGCGTAGCCCATGCATCATAGCCGCTTAAAACCGAACCGCTATGACTGCTGAACAGCCACGGCGAAAAGACTCCAAAGATTCCGACAATAAGCTCCATCAATCCATACGCGAGTAAAGGATTGCTGCTGCGATCGGCAAACCTGCCCGCCAACCAACATCCAAACGCCAACCCCGTCATAAAAACACACAAAATTATGGTCACCGAGGGCAGTGTCGAGCCGAGAATACGCAACAACATGCGCTGCCAACTCAATTCATAAATCAATGCGGCAAACGAAGAGAGAAAAAAGCAGAAATAGACAGCGACCATTCTGTCGTTGGCATCGATAACCGAGGCAGTCATAGATCGATTTTCGCTTTCCATTAAGAGCCAGTTTGACTCAAAACCGTCTCCATGGCAATCAAGCGACCAATCACAGAATGCAGGTCGAGACAAAATCCGGCATCAGCGTCACGAGGCAATTGAACTTTTTCAAGACTTACGACGTACATAACAGTAAGACGCTTTATCACTAAATAAATCAATAAGAAGGAGAGCATGATGACATATACACAATCGGCCGAATCAATAGACAACGTCGTCAAACTGCTGCCGCGACAATTTAGGCACAAGACGTATGTCCCCCTTTCAAACCACGTCTGGGTGCAGCGTACGCCGATGTTTGCCAGACTAGGTCTGCTCAGCAATCAACGATGCAGCCAATGCGGAGCCAGACTTAACTGCGCCGGCATATGCACATTGCGGATCGATCGCCCCAAAGATATATACAGAGAAAACAGATCAGACCAGTAATATCGATAAGGACACCATTCCATATACCCGACGACTACTTCCCGCCGACTTTAAACCCGCACCTGATATCGAAAGTAGTACCACTCGATACATCAAATCATAAAATCTTACGCGCTCCCAAACAAAGTTTCAGTCATTGTCATTGCCCGAAAGGCGCAGCGGGTAACACTTTGAAGGTTCGTTGATAGTATTTGAGCTGACAGTGTTCGCAACCACCAGTGACGACTACGCGATACATTGTAATTAGATCATCATGAAAAAAAGGGCATGACTGGAATGGTCACATCTCAGTTAGAATCAACATCGCCGTGATACTCAATAGCCTTACATTGCATAACTTCATGAGCTACGCTGATGCGACACTCGATCTGTCGGGCGTAGATGTGGCTTGCCTTTCCGGACAGAATGGTGCGGGCAAATCAGCATTGCTCGATGCAATCACCTGGGCATTATGGGAATGCGCCAGAGCATCATCAGACGAGATGATCAGATTGACCGAAAAGGAAATGTGGGTCGATATCGTCTTCACCCATGAAGGTCAAAGATATCGAGTCAGACGATCGCGGCAGAAGGGAGCCTCTAAAACCGGAAGCAAATCGACCAGTAAGGGCACACTCGAGCTTCAAGTTTTCAGCACTGAAACACCAGTGCTGGCAGCGGTAGGCGCACGTACAAATTCGACCGAAATGATGCAAACAGAAGACGACGGTTCATGGAGAACGCTTACATCTGGAAGCATGCGTGAAACTCAAAAAACAATATGCGATTTGCTGCGCATGGACTTCGATACTTTCGTCAACAGTGCATACTTACGCCAGGGTCGAGCCGACGAATTTACAACGAGAGCACCAGCTGAACGAAAACAAGTCTTGTCCGAGATTCTCGGGCTTTCCTATTTCGACAGGTTACAGGCCAAAGCGAAAGACTCGGCGCGCACACTGAAGGCAAAAGCCGATTACTTAGAAAATGCGTTGAGTACACAGGCAGATACCGAAAGTCGCTTGCAAGAAGCGAAATCTTCACTTGATCAGGTGAAAGCAGAATTCGAAACAGTCAATGAACGAACACAGAAGGCAGCAAACCTGGTCGCGCAGTTAACAACAGACTGGCAACAAATCAGTCTCGCCGAACAAAAAATCCAATCAAGTCGAGCCCAACTGTCTGATCTGTCAGGCGATATCGAAAAGCTAACTGCGCAAAAGCAAGATCTTGAGCGTCGCCTCGGCGAAATTGATGCGCTAGTCAGACAGTCACCTGAAATTGAAAGCGCCGCAAATCGATTTCAGGCACTAAAACTGGAAGCAGAAGAACTCGATCGCAAAGCACTGACGATGCAGGAATTTACCGCTCAGAAATCTGAACTGCAGACGCAGCTGGCAAAAATTCGCAGCCGCATCGAATACGAACTGGGTGGTGCTCAAGCCACTCTCGCAGACGCACAAAAGAAAATTGTAAAACTGAACGCAGATCTGCACGACAGCGAAAAGATAGAACTTTCGTACGGTCAATACAAAGAGCTGGTCAAACAAGAAATTGAGATGACCAAATCACAAGAGACCTTCACAAAGCTGACTGCCAGAGTGAACGATCTGCAATCGATAATTTCCGAGTCGCGCATCAGGCTCGAAGCAGATCTCGGACAAAAAGAGCTGTCGGCGCAAGACCTCGAAAAGCTGCTACTCAGCAAAGATACCCTGACGAATCAGAAGGTACAGCTCGAAACAGAAACATTGCAAATGGAGAAGCTCGAAACCGAGTTTGACCTTGTTCAAGAGCGAGGATTGCAAATCAAATCCTCGCTGGAGACAACAGAACAGGCAATCGAGCTGCTAAAACGAAATCAAAAGGAAAACCTGGAAAAAGTTGCGGAGTTGCATGCTCATGCAGACTCGAGCATTTGTCCGTTGTGCTCTGCCCCGATAGTCGATAGAGCTGCCGTCGTAGCCCGTTACCTGAAACAGAACGAAGCTATGGATGCGCAAATATCGGAACACAAAGATCAGTGTATGAGGCTTGAAGTTGAGCGCGGAAATTTGCGCAAACAGTACGCAGAGTTGCGCAAAAAACTCGATGGACGAAAGCATCTCGACATTCAAATTGGACAGTACAACGAAAAACTAGGTTCTATCGAACGCGCGGAGAATCAAATTCTTCAGCTGAAGTCAGAAATAGAAACAATTCGCCTCAGATTAGAAAAACTGGACTACGCTCAGCTCGAAAAAGAGAGCCTCATCTCATTGAAAGCTGAAATACACAAACTCGAATTTGATCCGCTCGTCTATTCAAATCTGCAAAGCCAGCTGCGCATGCAGCGTCACATCGAAGCGCGCTTTCAGCAGTTACAGCGAGATAAGAGTGAGCTGCAGCGTTTGCAGACAGAGATGCCCAGGTGGGAGGAAACAGTCGCCAACTTAACCAGCCAAATTGCCGGCGAAAGTTATGGCGACGAGATACGAGATCAGCTGAAGTCGCTGCAAGAAAAACTAAACTCTCTCGCATACGATCGTAATGCCCACGATGCACTTAAACATCAAATCTCAGAACTGCTTCCCAACAGCGAATTATTCAGAGATCTCCAGCGCGCGCTAAGCGACAAACCGGCTCTAGAACAGTCGGATAAAGCCTGCAGCGAGATGCTGTTCAGTAAACAGGCACAAGTCGTCTCACTGCAAAACGACTTGCAAAAGCTGGAAGCGCAAATTCTCAGTGCCCCTCACCTGAAAGTCGAACTCGAGGCAAAAACAGGAGAGTTAGCAGCCAATCAGTTAGAACGTGAGGCTCTCGGAAAGCGACTGGCTGTAATTGAATCCACAATAGAAAGATTGAACAAAGATCTGGGCGAATTCATTGCCCAAAAGAAACAGCTAGAAGACTGCAAGAAAGAAATTGACGATTATCTATTTCTTTCTGAAGCTTTTGGTAAGAAGGGCATTCAGGCGGTGATCATCGAAAATGCCATCCCTGAAATCGAAACCGAATCAAACCGAATACTATCTCGTTTGACTGAAAATAAAATGCACGTCGGTTTGATCACCCAGAACAAAAACAAATCGGGCAGCGTAACTGAGACGTTGGAGTTAGTCATTGCCGATGAAATGGGCACCAGAAATTACGAGCTGTTCAGCGGCGGCGAGGCATTCAAAGTCAACTTTGCGGTGCGGGTTGCACTTTCCAGGCTACTTGCCAGACGATCTGGGGCGCGATTGGAAACGCTGATTATCGACGAGGGCTTCGGCTCACAAGATGACATAAGCCGCGATAGGCTGGTGAAAGCGATCAAAGCAGTGCAAACAGACTTTGCCCGCATTCTGGTGATCACCCACATGGCTGACATCAAAGAGATGTTCCCCAATCAGATCGCTGTTAGCAAGGTGGATGGTTGCTCACAACTGCAGCTTGTCTACTAGCGGCAAGCAGCAACGTTTTTATGCAGATGGAGCTCGACGCTGCTCCAATTGACTGCAGAAACTTATTCCTGCGGTTTTTTGTCAGGAACTGGCGTTGTTGCCGCATATGAAAAGAACGGCATATCAGTGACGCGATAGCAAAAATCGCTCGGTCGAGGCTGCGAATCAACCTGCCTGCAGGGCACTCCGGCCTCTCTGTACCTTTCTTCGATTGAAGAATGGAACACAGTGAACGACGGAACGTAAATATCGATGCATGTATGCTCTTGCCGGCATTTTTCTTTTGCCAGTGAAATTTGCTCGCGAAAGACTAGAGTATTTTGATAGTTTGCCGACCAATTCGGTATAGCAACTATCAAGGAATCGCACAGAAGCAGACCGTAGAGAACGCAAGTGCACAACCTGATTGCCCTCTTGCTTTCACTCATGACATAACAGGCCAACAGCAACCAATTCGGGAACAGCCAGAAAATTGACGCATACCGAGCCCACCAGGCATGAGCAATGACAATCGTCGAAGCAGCAATAACAGCAGCAAAATACAAAGCTAATGAGGCGTGACTTTTCAGTTGCGGGCGTATTAGCGCAAGGGCAACTGCAACCAGAAACAGGGCGGCAATAAGCACCTCTCCGAACCAGGGACCAAAACCGCCCAGGCGTACATCGCAATCCTGAAAGATGGTCAGATCATCGCGGTCGAAAAAAAATGGGGCAGGAAACTCAATACGCTTGATATCGAAATTGAATGAATGCAAATTAGCATGCTGCTCATACAACTTATAAGGATACATCTGTTCAAATTTGGGACCGGAAGCGAACTCGTTGCAATTATTGGTCTTGGCCAGGATGCTGACGCCGATTCTTGTCACGTGATTGGTATAAGTGTCAAGGAACTTCACAGGCGCAAATAGTCCGATTTCTCTTACAGACTGTTCACTCTCTCTCAAATACTGGGCCGGGTGCCTAACCAGATGCCATAAGTTTATGGCGTATGGATTAATTCCCACGACCAGCGAGATGGTTGCCGACAAACTCCAGATCGCAAGCAGTTTCAGAAATTTCCTTGAATCTCGTTGATAGAAAAAAGAAAATGCAGTCATGCTGATAAAAGTGACAAGCAAAATCCAAACTGCACTGAGCTTTAAATTGGCAAGCAAACAAACAGAGCAAACGATGCCAATTGTGGCAATGATCTGATTGTCATTCAAAAACCAGAGACCTAAAGACGAAAGAAGACAGAGATAGCCGGAAGCCACGCACCCATCAACGTAGAAGGTCGACAATTGAACGAGAACAACAGGATTGAAAGCAGCAGAAATCGCACAGAAACTGGCAGCCTTCGAGGTGCCAATCAAACGCCTGAAAAAGTCGAACGATAGAAAAATACTCGCTAATAGAAGAAAGAAGTTCGTCGCTTTTCCTGTCTCGATCAGTCCAGTCACCGCAAACATAGTAACAGCGACAAACTCGTGAGCCTTTGCATTGAACCAGGGCGCCATCGCTGGAGCGAACGGATCTCTCAGATTACGGATCGGATTCCACCCTTGCGCCACCTTGAGCACAGTTTCCTGATGATAAGCCTGACCGTCCCAGGAGTTGTCTAGAACAAATGCTGACAGCGCAAGCAATACCAGAATGCTCAGCCCAAATACAAGCGCGTCACAGAGCGCGATTTTTACAGACCGCGTCTGCTTATAGGCTCGATAACAGAGGCTTGAGCAGACGACTAGAACGGTCAGGGGAAAGATTAATGGAGAGGTGGCAACTCCACAAGCCGCGAAGACAACGAACAAAACCAGCGACAGAGCAGGCAGACCAAGGTATGCCAAACCGAACCACGACGCCCGATAAACTCCGCCTGTCACAACCTGCCCAAACTGATGACTTCGCAGGCGACAAGTTTAGTACACCAGGTAACCTTCAAGATACCTGGAAGCTGAAGTTATGAAATTCTCTTATCGCTTTCGGCTTTTAACTCGGGAACGGCGAGCTCAGCAATAACCTTGCCGTCTTTCGTCTGTTCTTCAGCATGCGCTCTTTCCGCTGTGAGAAGCAACTGACCGACTGTCATACCCAGCACCTCTGCAATTTTATTGAGAGTGCCAATTGTGACGTTGCGGCGACCACGTTCAATATCGCTGATATAGGTCCGGTGGATGCCTGCACGGTCTGCCAGTTCCTTTTGACCGATACACATCTCTGCCCGCTTGGCAGCAATAATTAATCCCATTCGCTCGAGCATTTCCACCAGAGGATCACCGATGTAATAAAAGCGTCTACATTAAAAGACGGAGGTCTTATCTCATTGTACCTCCGACCAATGAGATTGCGAACATTTTCGACTTAATGCTAACTACGAAACTGACTGATCTGCGCTGAAATGATGACGATTATGAGCAACATTAAGATCGCACTCCCTACAGCAAATGCACGCCAGTGGAGAAAAAACGCTCGCCGACCGACATGACGACGTACAGTGCGAGCACGGCTTATAATGCGGCTCTTAAGACAATTAAATGTGGAACATAATCCACAAATGACATCCACCGAACCAAACTTGACATGCAAATCAGCGTTCACCTGACACAGTAAGCATTTCGCCCATTTCCGCTATGCGGTGATGTTACTCAACAAAAGGGGAACGGACAGGAGAGACACAAAGACTCAACTGCTGAGCTCTGGTTGGAGCAACTGCCTGGTTGTCGCCAAACTAATTTTCAGCTTCTTCAATCAAACCTCATCGCAGCCGCGAGTCGGCTCGTCACGTACTCGTACTTGAGAATGGCGCACTTTCAATACAACCTGGTAGTGAAACCGTAGCCTTGAGTGGAAGCAGGCAATTTAGTATTCATCAGCATAAAGAAGGCACCAATGCAGACTGCTGCGTTGAACACAACCAGTGAAATTACGGCGCACTTCCCAAATTTTCCCAGTCTGGATAGACCTCCGACAATCAAGGCTATCAGAGCTACTTCCGACGGCAAGAGATAGCGGCCTTGAGCGCCTCCAAGATTCATCGAAGCACCCACCACCATGGCGGCAATATTGATGAAGCAGCAGAGGGCAAAAGTCAGCCAGATTGCGGGCGTAGCAAGTTTTTGACGATGTACGAGCAAATCAGAAGAATCCCTCTTGAGAGTACTGAGCTTTTCGATTATCAACTTGACACCGCCTGCGATGGCAGCAATAAGATATCCCAGGTAGCTGTAGTACACCTGCCCCGGCAAAAAACGCGTCATGTAGCCAAATACGCCCCAATAGCTGTCGTGCACAGTGCTCCAGAAGATTTTATCCTTGATCACGTGCGAGACGGGTAAGTGAAATTCCAGAGGGCGGTTGTAAGTGCGAGCCCACGTTTCACGCATGGTCCTGGTGCCCAAAACGTCGCCATGAAACTCTTGCATCGAGTGCGCGAACCACCATCCGCAAGTAATAGCAAACGTACCCGCGAAAAGGCTCAAATACTGAATTATTCGCGCCAGGGAAATCTGATGAACAAAAAATGCACAGAGCAAGGCCAAAAGCGCAGCAGGCAAGATTGCTATGCCGGAATACTTGGTCAAAACGGTCCAACCAAGCAGAAATGCTAGCAAGATAGTCTGCCGCATCGTCACACCGCGCTTCAACACGCGTACGCAAATGTAGAGGATGACTGCAGTGAGAGCGCAGGTAGTACTGTCTGAATTGGAGTAGGAATTGACGAACACAAGTTGTGGATGAAACAACAAAATCAACGGCAAAGAAAGAGCCAGAATTCCTGCTTCGAAAATTTCCGCACCGATAAAATATGCAGCAACGACCGTGACCAATCCAGCCAGAATGCTGCCAAAGCGTCCGACCAGAGACAAATCGCCGATCGGAGCAATCTTGCATACGAGCACGTGAGGCACGTAACCAAGCTGAGGCAAAGAACCATAAACGCCAGATGGTCCTCCTGCAGCGACTTCTGGGGCGGAAGGAAGCCGCATGTGTTCAGCCACAAAGCGCAAAACCCAGTAGTGCGAAAACTCGTCCGGGGCTTCAGCCATAGGCACAGAAAAGAGCCAGGGTAGCCGGATCAAAAAATAGACAAATACAATTATCAGGAGTTGCCGAGAAATTCGCATCGGATCAAGCATACACGCATGAACAAAGGTCTTCTCGAAATTGAATCAACTTCTGTAAATTCGATGAATTCCAACTCAGAACGCCTCAAAAAATCTGCTTTCAGACCTGGAAACTTTCAAGCGGCTTGCGAGTCCTGAGCTATGATCTAGTTAGGGTTTACAAGTTTCAGACCTTTCCAAGTCAATGCAACAGCAAAAAGCTGACCAGTCCAACAATTCCAACAAAGAATTTCTTAATTCTTTGAGCACGATTGTCTGGAAAATGGACATGCAGACTCGTTCTCTGACGCAAATCAACAACACCGTCTACCCGCTTCTCGGCTATACATGCGAGGAGTGCATTCAGAGCCAATCTTTGTGGGACGATACGCTGCACAAAGACGACAAAGCCAGGCTGAACAAAGATTTTCAGGAAGGCGCCACTTTTTACGATCGAGTTGTGCGCCGCCGCAAAAAAGACGGGAGTTTTCTCTGGCTGCGCGAAATTGTCAACATCGTTCAGGAAACCGGGAAACCGCCGCGCATGTTTGGCGTTTCACTAAATGCAGCGTCGGCTTTGCAACATCAAGACGATACGCAGATGATTCTGGACTCGGTACCAGCTATGGTCTGGTACAAAGATACGGAAAATCGCATCATTCTGGTCAACAAAGCAGCGGCTGCAGCTTCGGGCGTTAAACCAGAAGATCTGAACGGCAAATCGTGTTGGGAGCTTTACCCTGATGAAGCCGACCAGTATTACCAGGACGACCTCAGCGTCATAAATTCAGGCAAGCCCCGTATCGGCATCCTGGAGCAGGTTGTGGCCAGAGGCGGTGAAAAAATCTGGGTACAGACAGACAAGATTCCTTGTTTCGACGATAACGGCAAGGTTGTCGGCATCATCTGCTTCGTCATCGATGTCACTGACAACAAACTCAAACACGACGAGCTGAATCTGGCGCGTGCAGTGGCCGAACTGTCGTTAAAAGAGACAGAAGCACGACTGGACACTGTGACGCGCCATATGCCGGGTCTTATCTATCAGTTTAAGATTCACGCAGATGGTCGGCGATCTTTTCCTTATATGAGTGAAAGCTGTCGCGGCATGACTGAATACGGACCCGATGAATTGCAGGCCAATCCTGAGCTTGCGTTCGACATCATCCACGAAGAAGACCGCCCCTTACTGGCGCAAGCGATTCAAGAATCGATGGATACTATGGACATCTTCAAGTGGGAAGGTCGAATGGTCACGCCATCTGGAAAACTGAGGTGGGTGCAGGCTTCATCGACGCCAACCATTCAAAGCAACGGAGACGTCGTCTGGAACGGCATGATGATGGACATCTCTGATTTAAAAACGGCACAAGACAAAATCAAACACCTCAATCAAGATTTAGCACAGCGAGTAGGAATTCTCGCTGCTGTCAATCGCGAACTGGAGCTGCTCACACATAAGCTGGAAGTGGCATACGATCAGGCTCTGCAAGCATCAAGATTGAAATCCGAATTTGTGGCCAACATCAGTCACGAGGTGCGCACACCTATCAGTGCCGTGATTGGCATGTCTGATTTGCTCTTAGACACTGCCCTTTCGGACGAACAAAAGCAGTTTGCCAAAATCGTTAGAGAGTCAGCAGAATCGCTGCTGACAATCATTAACGACATCCTTGATTTCTCGAAAATAGAAGCAGGAAAAGTTGAACTCGAAAACATAGAATTCGAAGTGCATTCAATTCTCGAAAGTTGCGCAGAGCTACTTTCTTCAACAGCCAGGCGAAAAGGGCTGGAGCTGGTCACTGAAATAGATCCTCAGATACCCAAAACCCTTTCCGGCGACCCCGTCAGGCTGCGCCAGATCCTTTTGAATCTGACCAGCAATGCGATCAAATTCACGGAGCGGGGCGAAGTGACACTGCGTGCGGTGCGCATCAACACTGACAACAACGGACAGATCTGGCTGCGTATAGAAGTCATCGACACTGGCATCGGTGTTTCAGAAGAGGCGCGCCGACTTTTATTTCACCCTTTCGTGCAAGCAGACGGCTCGACCACGAGAAGATATGGCGGCACCGGACTGGGACTGTCGATCTGCAAAAATCTGGTCGAGTTAATGGGGGGTGAAATCGGTGTTGAAAGCCGTGAGGGAGAAGGTTCGACTTTCTGGTTCACAGTACCATTTACGTACGATCAAGACGATTCGATCCCGCCAGGCGATTTAAGAAGCGCACGAGTACTTATCGTCGATCAAGCGCAGGCAAGTCGAGTAATTTTAGAGAATTATTTCTCCGCAGCCAAAGTCTCCGTCACATTTGCAAGCACCAAAAACGCCACTATCGACTGCCTCAATCAGGCTTTCCAGGACACAGAGCCATTCAACATTGTCATTATCAATCTGGCAAACGAAGATGTGGATGGATTCGACCTGGCCAGTCAGATTCTGGAAACTCCGACGCTAGCGACTGCGAAGATAATTTTCCTGACCTCATTCGATGAGAGAGATAAAGTCAATAAAGCTCTTGCTATGGGGGTTTCAGCATGTCTCACTAAGCCGATACGGCAAACGCAGCTGATTGAAACGATACGTTCGCTTTGCCGAAGCAACGAGGCTGGGTACTTCGAGCCAAACTCCAGTCAAAACGGGAACGGATCGAAAGGGTCTAACGGGTCAGGACGAACCCTGTCGATGCCTCAAAAATCAGCTTCAGAAGCCGCCTTTCTCCTCACAAAATCAGTGTCAGCGGACACGACGCCTGTGGTAGCAGGGCTGCATCCTGCCTGCACGAAGCCTATCTTGCTGGCCGAAGACAATCCCGTTATGCAAGAACTGGGCGTGAGACAGCTAAAGAAGATGGGCATCGTCGCTGTGCCGGTCAGCTCGGGAGTAGAAGTAGTCGAAGCGATAAAGACAGGCGACTATTCGCTCATTTTGATGGACTGCCAGATGCCTGAGATGGACGGATTCGAAGCTACTCGCGCCGTTCGCGAAATAGAAAAATCTACTGGCAAGCATATTCCAATCATAGCCATGACAGCCAGCGCCATGCGTGGCGACCGCGAAAATTGCATCGCTGCCGGCATGGACGACTATATGAGCAAACCAGTTGGAAAACAGCAACTAATTGCAGTACTCGAACGCTGGCTGGGAAAGAATGCACCGCCCGCCCCGGAAACGATGAACTTCGCCCCAGAGCCGGCTGAAACTGACGCACCTCTAAACGTTGTCAAACTCACATCGCTCTACGGTGAACAGGGGCTGCCTGAGCTGCTGCGCTCATTTTTAGCCGAAGGTGAAAAACTGATCAAATCAATCAATCAACATATATGCGATCGGAATGATAAAGATTTAGCCACCGAAGCTCACCAACTTAAAGGGCTGTGCGCAGTCATGACAATCGAAGAGCTGGAAAAGCTCAGCCAGAAGCTTGAACAAGCTGCCAAGCAATCCTCTTGGGAACAAGCAGAGGTGATTTGCGAGCACATAGATGGCAGTTTTGCGACGGTAACGAATTTCATCAAGCGCTTGTTGGAATAAAAGCAGACAGGCATTGCAGCATATAATTTATTGGCAGCGATAGACTGCTCGACCCAATGTGGATTTCGTGCTCAGAATATTAGCGCTTGTTCTTTTGCTGACTCTGTTGGGAGTTCCGACTTTTGGTTGGTGGCTTGCACAACGGTCTTTGCCGGTCATGGACGGAATCGTCGCAGCACCGCAGCTTGTGCGTTCAGCTATGGTCAAATACGACGATCGCGGCATTCCGTACATCGAAGCATCCTCCGCGCACGACATATTTTTTACGCAAGGATACATAACTGCGTCGCAAAGAATGTTCCAAATGGATATTCTGCGCCGCACCGCTCTTGGTGAGTTATCAGGGCTGCTGGGACCGTCTTCACTGGCCGAAGACAAGTTGAACCGCACAATCGGATTCAATCGTATCGCTAAAGAAGAGTGGAAGAAAACGTCTCGAAAAACTCGTGCAGATATCCAGGCCTACTGTGACGGCGTTAATGCATATCTGTCAGCCAATCAAGGCAAGATCAGCCCTGAATTCTTGCTTCTAGGCAGTGAACCGAGCAAATGGAATCCGACTGATTCGATAGCTATCCTGAAATACAATCAATACACGCTGGAAGAATCATGGCGTCTGGACGACTTAAAGCAGCGAGTGCTGGATAAAATCGGCGATCAGCAGGCCGGCACTTTGTTCAGTCAAACATTCCAAAAGGACTTGATCGGACAAAACCTTAACCCCGCAGAAAACATTCGCGGAACAATCAGCGAATTGAGCAACTTTCCACGGGCTCCCCAATCTGCCTGGGGCAGCAACTCATGGGCGGTTGCCGCACCATTCTCTGACAGTAAAGGGGCGTTGCTCGCCTGCGACAAACACTCAGGCTTCACTTCGCCTGATGAATGGTTTATTTGTTCACTGGCATCAGGAGAAATGCACCTGGCCGGTGCCACCATACCTGGTGTGCCAGGAATTCTGATCGGGCGCAATGCAGACATAGGTTGGAGCAGCGTGGCTCTCAAGGCCGACACTCAAGACCTATTTCTGGAGCAGTTTGCCCCTCAATTTCCCGGTAAGTATCACAGCCCGACAGGCTGGGAGAACGTCGTCGAGCTGACGGAAGCGATTCCTGTGCGATTCGGCAAACCCCTGCTTCACAAAGTGCTGGTCACCAAACATGGACCCATCCTTTCCAAGACAGAGACGACGGGTGTCGCTCTCGCCTGGTCTGGTGCTGACTCAGGCACTACGCCAGTCTTCGATTCGATCTGGGCTATTAATCAAGCCAAGTCATGGCAAGATTTCAACGCCGCCTTATCGCATTATGCAGGTTCGGCGCAAACCTTTTTGTTCGTCGATAGACTGGGCAATATAGGCTACCAGTGCGCAGGGAACATACCAGTCAGAGTCGTTAACAACGGCAACCAGCTCATGCCGGGCTGGCAAGCCAACTCTGAATGGCGCGGAAGAGCAGCGTTTGCCAGCCTGCCTTCAGGATTCAAACCGGCGGCAAATTACGTTGTTGCCGACTCGCCCGCACTTTTCAATGGGTACAATTTCAACAATCCATTTCGCGCTATGCGCGTCGAAAGCGCTCTTGAGTCACTGAAAAAGAGCAACCAGAAAGTCGGTCTGCCTGACATGGCTTATCTGCAATGCGACCAGCTGGCCCATCTTTCCGCACTGGTGAAGAAAGAAGTAAAACAAGCCAGCACTCGCACCGAAAGCATCGACAAATTACAGCTTTCTGCCATCACTGCGCTTGACCAGTGGGACGGACAGATGACACCGAACAGCGTCGCTGCCAGCATCTACGAATCATTCATCATCACCTTTGCCAAACGCATACTGGAACCGAAGCTGGGCACGGAGATGACTCTGGAATACATGAGGCGCTATCCACGCTGGTCTGTGTTTGTCGAGCAAGTACTCAGTCAAAAACCTAAAGAATGGTTACCGCCTGAAGAGCGCACATACGAAACTTTTGTCCTCACCACATTTGGTGCGGCGATTAAGAACCTCACTGTTGCCTCAAAATCAGAAGACCAGAAACAATGGCAATGGCAGAAGTTCCACAAGATAAACTTTGATTCGCACCTGGCAGATGTATCACCCTGGTTGCACTCGGCAATCGGCACGTTTCTCGAAATTGCAGCAGTTGGAGTGGGTGGAGACGCAGATACAGTCAATGCTTGCAATGTCGACTTCCAGGCAGAGCCCTGGCTATTCAAATGCGACTCTGGTCCAACCGTGCGTTTGCTCATCGACATGGCAGACCCCGACCAATTTTTCGAATCAATTCCTTTAGGACAATCCGGTCACATTCTATCCTCGAATAGAGCAGACCAACTCAAACCCTGGTTAGAGGGGAAACCGCTCCCAGTAGCCTTCTCCAATGCCCAACTCGATAAACAACAAGAACACAAACTAATTTTGAACAATGAATGAGGATGCCGTGGTTAAAACAGAAAACAAGCTGAGTGAAGTTAACACCGAAATAAAAGGAACCAAAATGCAGAAAGTAATGGTGGCAGACGAAATCAGCTCCGAAGGCATCGACCTTTTGGAACAGGCTCTGACTGTCAACTACGATCCTAAAATCACTCCGGAAGAGCTGCTGGAGCAAATAGGCGAGTACGATGCAATATTGGTTCGCAGCCGCACCAAAGTCACTGCTGAAGTAATCAAACGCGGCACGAAGCTGAAAGTTATTGGTCGCGCCGGAGTGGGTGTAGACAATATCGATATCCTCGCCGCCACCGAAGCTGGTGTGCTCGTCATCAACTCACCTGAAGGCAACACGGCCAGCGCTGCAGAGCACACTGTGGCAATCATGATGTCGCTGGCGCGCTGCGTGCCTGCTGCAGACCAATCTCTCAAAGCCGGTAAATGGGAACGCAACAAATACATTGGCTGCGAGCTCTTCAACAAAACTCTCGGTGTGATTGGGCTTGGCAAAGTGGGCGGACGTGTCGCTCAAGCCTGCCAGGCAATGGGCATGAAAGTCATCGTTTTCGATCCTTTCTTCAGCCCCGAACGCGCAGCTCAATTGAATATTCAGAGCGTATCACTGGAAGAAATATGGAAGCGTGCTGATTTTATCACCATCCATACTCCAAAAACACGCGAAACGACCGGCTTGATCAGTGGTGCCGTTCTGCAGCGAGTCAAACCAGGCGTGCGCATCATCAACTGCTCACGTGGCGGCATCATCGATGAAGCCGCACTGGCCAAAGCTATCAAAGAAGGACGCGTTGCAGGCGCTGCCCTCGACGTTTTCGAGAACGAACCACCCAAAGACTCTCCGCTTCTGGAACTTGGCGATAAGGTAGTTCTGACTCCGCACCTGGGCGCATCGACCGTTGAAGCACAGTTCAATGTGGCCATCGATCTGGCGGAGCAGATGCGAGATTACCTCACCACAGGTCTGGCAAGAAGCCCAGTCAATTTGCCGTTCATGCGTCCGGAAGTGCTCAAGAGCCTGGGCAAATACGTCTGGTTGGCCGAAGCGATGGGCTCCATTGCAGGCGAGTTGAGCGAAGGCACAGTCAAAGAAATCGAAGTAATTGCATACGGCGGGCTGGCCCAGAAAGACACCAAACCACTGGCGGTAGCGGCACTTCGCGGCATGCTTCTGCGCAGAATGGAAAGCGTTACCTATGTCAACGCCGAACTGATCGCGAAAAACAACGGTATCCACGTGCGGGAGAGCAAGGGCGAACAATCAGGTCAGTTCAGAGAAGAGCTTTCGATCATGATTTCAACCGACAAAGGCGTCTCTTCGCTATCTGGAACAGTGCTGCCGCATGACGAACCGATCATTACATACATCAACGACCATCCAATCAACCTGACGCCTCAGCGCTATATGCTCTTCACCGCGCACAAGGATCAACCAGGCATGGTAGCGAAGGTTGCGGGTGCTCTCGGGAAATTTGACGTCAACATCTCTACAATGAGTGTAGGACGCAAAGGCGTTCGGGAAAATTCGGTAATGGTAATGACTTTAGACGACCCAATCAAACCAGAACTCGTAAAAGATCTCACAAACATCGATGGAATCCACATGGCAAAGTTTGTGTCGCTGCTGCCGGCTTCACATCTTCCTTCCTAGATGTCGCCGAAACGTGCCATAGCGTGGCTTCTAACTCTGGCGGTCAGTCTTCCGACTGTTGCGTTGGCACAGTCGCCGATAATTGATACTCAACCAATGCGGCTTCCTCCTAAAGAGAAGCCGCAGGTGCCTCTGCACAAAAAAGAGTTAAATTTGGAAGACTTGTTTCCGCACACGGAAATCCCCTATGCCTATCCCAACCCGGTCGATCTGCAGAATATGACCGTGGGCGGTCTGAGCGAAAAAAACACGACAACACTAGGTGCAAACCTCTTCATTGTCGTAGACAACACCAAATACAACACCATAGCTGAACTGTACCGCGCCAATCGGCTGAAGAAGAAAAGCAATTTCGTCACAGTGGACGCGCTCATGCACTCATTCCTTGCCATGCGAAACGGCATGCTGGCAAACATGATAGAAGAACATCTTCTGCCTGAATTGAGAGCTTTGCTGGCGGGTATGTTGAAGGCAACGTCGGCTGACTACAAGGAAGCAGATGATGCAGACGTTCGAGCGGACCTGGAAAAGAATCTGGCATTTTTGAGCGTCGGGCTACGACTGTTGGATCCGGGCTTACCATCACCAACGATGGCAGGAGCGACAGCCATGGCCGATCGCGAATTGCACAACATTCTCTCGTATCAAAACAGAAAATCTGCAATCTTTGGTGTCGAGGAAGACTTCTCAGCTTATAAGCCATACGGCTGGTACGACAGTTCTCGCAGACTGCAAAATTTCTTCCGGGCAAAACAGTGGCTATCGCGTGTCGGATTTCCCCTCTCTGAAGGATCAGCTGCAGACGGCGGTGGAGATTCATTCAGGCGCTCCGCCCTGCTCTTTCGGGCCCTCGACAAGAGTATGGCTGGAGAACAAGCGGGGTTGCAGGTCTGGCAACGAATCAATACGATGATGGCGCAACTTGGTGCTCCAATCACAACCGAAATTAAAACACTGACGCCGACAGACTATCGGGAAGTTTTCAAATCAACCGGCGGCGATTCAAGAATGTCTCTACAGGGTCTGGCTGAGCCTTTCTACCGAACCAAATTGCTGCTCTCGGTGAGACGACAACGACCGATGCAAATCTCATCCACATCTATTTTCGACATCGAATCGAGTCACCCTGAAAGAGCCACGCAAGCAGCCTTTAGACTTTTTCCGATCATAGAAGTAGCAGAGTTGCCCTGGTTAAAGCAGCGCGGACACAACTTCGTCCAGGGAGGAGAGGTGCCGGCACCACCTCTTGCACTGCTGGTTATGCACGCACACGGTATTACACAAGCCACAAATGTGCTCGGCGAAATGATATGGAAACTGGATCCGACACTGGTTAATGTGATACCAGATTTGATGCAATCAGTAAAAAAGCAGGCGACCCGCGACGTTGTCTGGCAAGTCCTCGGCTCATACTTTAAGATGCCGGTTGAAGCCGTGCAGGGCGTTTTGAAAACAAATTTCTGGATGACTCGAAAACTTGAAAGTGGCTTCGGCGCCTGGCTGGATAATCAGATTGCGCTGGAGCCGGCCGTGCCACAAAAAAATGACGAAGATAGTATGGGCGTAAATGCTGCTCCAGAGGCGCAGTCAAATAGCGCTGGTGCTGGCGCATTACCAGGTTCAGTCCCGCGTGCAGGTGCAGGTCCAGCCCCACATGCAGCTGCAGGTGCAGCCCTCCGTACAGGTGCAGGTGCAGTCGCAAATGCTGTTGGCACTCCACCGCTTAAGCATTATGTGGAGCCCGCACCGGAAGCCTTTCGTAATATGAGAACGGAACTACAACGACTGAATATCCAGATGAGCGGACTCGGTTATAGTGCAAAAAAATATCAACAACGCATCCAGGATCTGACTCAATTACTGGAAAGGCTGGAAACAATCGCAACGCGTGAAATCAACGGATTGAGCCCCTCACCGGCGGACGCAACCTTTCTGGGGCAAATTGATCTGGCTCTGGAAAAGTTCTCACCGCCGACAGCTGGAAGCCTATTTCTTGATACTGGAAACGTCAATGAAAATGAACCCAGAGGGAGCACTGCATCCGGTGCCACGTTGGCGCTGGGGCATCCTGCGATGCTGTTCATCATATTCCAGAGCGGTCGCTCGCTGACCGTAGCAAGAGGCGCCATGTACAGCTATCACGAGTTGCCCGGCGGTCCTATAAAACCGGAGCATTTAGAAAGAAAAATGGAATTTGGATTTTTATCGCCGCCCAACTGGGCCGAACAATTCGAAGTAATTCAGGATCAACCAGCAATTGGAGGAAACTAATGCGCGGCAAAGTGCTTTCAACTCTATGCAGTCTTGGTGTTTGCTTTTCAACACAGACTCCGGTCTGGTGTGAAGATGGGCTGCCGAACTCGGCAGTGGCATCCACTCAACCGGTCGCAGCAGCCCCTCAACCGGTCGCCCCATCTACACAACCGGTCGGAGCGGCGGCACAATCAGCCGCGTCGGCGTCTAAGCCGACTGCAGATCCAAAAGCCATTGAGGAACAGCTTCGGGACTTGTTCGACACTATCAAAAAGGTGTCCCACGCCGCTCAAAACCTGCAGTCGGAATGCAATCGTTCGTACAACGCAGATGCAATAGACAATTTGGTCATGGACCCGTGGATGACGGGAGAACCAGGGCTGATGAATGTAATGCCACCACCGTTTCCGGGCGCCTTGAAACCCCTTCCGGCTCGAAAGAAGTGGATTGACTACGACCAGAATCAGATTACTCAGCTGCTGCGGATATTGACCAATGAGGTCAACGCCCTGGGCGGTGCCGCGTCAATAGATAGCAGCATAAAAGTGACAATCGAAATCTTGCAAGACAATATGCAACAGGTCGACGAACAATATGCGCGGCTGACTGCGCTCACCAATCCAAGCACTTCCGACGCGAAGGGTAATCCGAACTACGACAAAACGGCAATCACAAGAACCGCGCAAGCGCTCAAAGACGAAGCTTCCGGCATGAACGAAATTCGCAAAAGACTTTTGCGTCAACTCAAGGAAATATCCAAAGACAACTAATTTGGATAGCGATCGGGCTGCGCGCACCATCTTGGATAATTTCGGCTTAGGGGTTTGCACCTTTTTGCTTAGGGGTTTGCATGGCGCCAATGCTTTATAGGACGTAACCTCAAGCTTACCGGAAGGTAATTTTGTTTTATTACAACGAACTTCGAACTTCGAGAATGAGAATTTGACAGGGTTTCGCGTCACCAGTGGGAATTACACCACTTGTCACACACGACTTTCTCATACACTATAGAACTCCAAGGCAGTCAGACGTTCGTGCGCGCTTTCGACGCGTCCGACCGGATTTCGTACAGGACTTTACTACCGATGAACACGATTCCTGGCCGAGCCATGAAAATAAGTCCTGCGTTCGATGGCGAAATCACGCAGCGAACGAAAGTACCTGGGCCTGCTCGCGTCCAGATGGACCGGATGGCGTTTCAGCCCGACGGACCGATCACTAAGTGGGAACAAGACAACTTCTACAAAGGCGAGGAACTGCCCTCTGAGAGCACCGGCATCTCAAAGCTGGCGATGCAGTATCTCGAACAGGGACGCGGAGAAGAAGCAGAAAAGCTCTTTATTCAAGCCTTGCAGGTGAGTGAGCAATCGCTCGGGGCTGTCGACGGAAGCCTCGAACGTAGCCTTGAAGAACTGGCATGGTTTTATTGCAATCGCGGCAAGTATTCACAGGCAGAACCGCTGGTGCGGCGTCTGGTCGAATTTCGCGCACGCAATCTGGCGCCAAACGACTCTTTGCTTGTTCGCACAATCGACCAACTGGCAAGCATTTACGAAAACGGCAACGCGCCACTGAAAGCCGAGTCGATATATCGCTATCTGCTCAAGTTGCAGGAAGAAGCTTTGCGCTCTGACGATTTAGTGATTTCGTTCACGCTCAAAAGACTGGCGGAGTGCTATGTTCGCCAGGGCGCATATCCCGCTGCTGAAAGCATTTACCTGCGCGCCCTGACCATTGAAGAAATAAATTTCGGTGCGTACGGCGTGGAAGTTAGCAGTACGCTGCAAGACCTGGCAAATGTCTATCAGGCACAAAACAGACTCGATTTAGCGGCATTTGTACTGACTCGCCAACTGACCATTCTCGAGGGCATTCATGGACCGGACGGGCTGAGCGTTGCTAGTTGCCTTCTCAAGCTTGGCGATCTCTACACTCAGATGAATCGCAAAGACGAAGGCGAGCCAATGTACATGCGAGTGTTATCCATTTACGAAAATGCGTATGGCAAACACACTAACACAGTGCAATCGCTGACACGCAAGATTCACCAACTTTATGCACCGGCACAGAATCATCAAAAGTCACCACCCCAAGATTTCTCTGTCACCGTGACCAACTATCGAATTCCAGCTCAATAGAAGAGACGGATTTGCTGCGACCAAACAGCCAACACCCGCACCGCTGCCGGTGCCGCCTTCTGTCCGAATGGAGATGAATGGCAGCACTACTTTTTCAAGTACTTAACGATGCACCATATACAGTGCCACAATTATAAATTTCAAAACGAATATAACAAAATGATGAAACTTATGCAGTTCCCTCCTCTGGAACTAGAGATTTTTGCCCCAACTTCCAGACAGAGTAAGACTCTTTGACTATGCGAGACCAAAAGAACGCAGACTTCACGTGCAGTGATGAAGCGTTATTGGTGCGCATAAATGAGGAATGTTGTACTTAGAGCGATGAACGCCAAAAACAATGTGCTAACATCACACCACTACCGGTGTGGCTCAATGGCGACATCAAATTAGTTTGGAGGTGCCCATGAAAGCGAAATCTTTCACGACAAAATTGGATTCCGGAAGCAAATTCATGTCGTTGCCGTTCCGCACCGTATTCTTGTCGTTGATGCTGGCTGTTCCACTTTGCATGACAATGAGCAGTGCCGCTTCTGCTGATGTCATTCAAACCTTAGGCGCTTGCAACGGGGGCAAAGCAGAATTTATCGGCACTCAGAGGAGGGGGCGCGCCCAACTGACCTCGTTCGGACCAAATTCTTATGCCGGTTTCTATCTCAATGGCATCGCAGGCACAACAATACAAAGACTTCAGGCTCTACTTGTCGACTTCGTGCCGCCTCGAGACGCTTCAACTTATGAAATTACACTTCGAGTCGCTGTAGCCGGGCAACCAAACAAAGTGCAAAATTTCACCGTCGGCGCCGACAGTAATCCCAACCTGCCAAATATAAGTACGGGGAACGCTGGAGACTTATACAGGCTCGACATTGACGGCAGCGACCTGGTTGGGAAAAAATCAAAGCTTTCGCCAAAAGACACCATCACCAAACTGTCTTTCATTTACAACGCAACAGATAAGGTTAACGGACAAGGGACCGTTTGCTCCACTGTAAATGTTATCTACAATCAACAACTTGTGCCCTTATCTCTCGACCCACCGACATGCAACCTGAAGTAACGGAACGATGGGCAGGAGAAATACCTGCCCATCGCCTTTGGCGCTGAAAGCAGACTTACTTCTGAGCAACCATCTCGGACATCTTCTGCCACCGGTCAGGAATCGGTTCAAGACGATCCATCGATTGAAACGGAATCATCCAACCTGGATATTCCGGCGGTAACTCGCTAACCGCATCAAGCAGCTTCATCTCGTCTTCGCTCAACTTTATATCGACTGCGCCGAGATTATCCTGCAATTGTTGTGCGTTCCGCGCACCGATAATAATCGAAGTGACAACGGGTTTCGCAAGCAACCATGCAAGGGAAACTTTTGCGGCACTGCAGTTATGTGCTTTTGCAATAGGTGCGATCACATCCAGAATTCTCCAGGCACGCTCTTTATCAACGAGCGGGAAATCGAATTCAGATCGGCGTGAGTTTGCAGGTTTCTGATTTTCTCGACTGAACTTTCCTGACAGTAAACCACCTGCTAGCGGGCTCCAGACCAATAAAGCGGTCTTCTCATGCTCGAGGAGGGGCACAATCTCACGCTCAAGTTCTCGACCGGCGATGGAATAATAAGCTTGCAAACTGTCTATACGAGCAAGATTTTTGTATTCGGAAATTCCCAGGGCTTTGGCAATGCGCCAGGCCTGCCAGTTTGAGACCCCGATGTAGCGAACTTTGCCCGAATTAACGAGAGCATCGAGAGCACGAAGAGTCTCATCAATCGGAGTCACGGTGTCTGTGCCATGAATCTGGTAGAGATCGATGTAGTCGGTTTGAAGACGATGAAGACTCGCATCAACCGCATCGAGGATGTGCTTTCTCGACGCACCTACGTCATTGCGACCAGGTCCCATTCTTCCGTAGCACTTTGTTGCAATAACAACATCTTTCCGCTGAATGCCCAGATTGCGAAAAGATTGACCAAGAATTTCTTCGCTACCGCCTTCGGAATAGACGTCTGCAGTATCGAAAAAGTTGACGCCGGCATCAATGCAGGCTTTGATGAGATCGTCGGCTTCAGCCTGATCCGAACCACCAATCATTTTGAACGGGCCATTGCCACCATGAAAAGTCATGGCACCAAAACAAAGCGTTGAGACGAGTAAACCAGTATTTCCTAGAGTTTTGTACTGCATTTTTAAACCTTCTTGTTGAATCCGCACAGAAGAGGTCTGATGCAGAGCATCAGATATGGTGGCGGAATGAATAAAAAATCCTGAGTGGTCTTCACCGAGAATGCATACATTCAACCATAGACCGAATGTTCATTCTAGTACCCCAAAAAAAGATTTGGATTAATCGTCCGAAATAGCAGACCATGAAGCATGCGCGACCTTTATGACGTCTTCAGATGAAATATTGACGTCTTTTTTGGCCAACTGTCGAGCTGTTCCAAAAGAGAATTCGTGGATGGCGGATATGGGTAAATCTTTCAGTACACCGCCCTCGCTTCTGGGGCGAAATGCCTTCATAAAAGCAACCAGTTCAGGCCGCATTTCGGACTGCTCGCCGGCTTTCGAGGGCGTACAGTAAGTGGAGCTTTCGTACAAATCGAGAAATTTAGTTTCCCGTTGATGGGTGCGATAAAAGTTATAGGCGTTGATATAAGTTTGAATGTAGGCTTGCTTGAAGGGTACGTCGAACTTTTGCCCCTCCAGCATAAACTGCAATTTCATTGATTTGACATGTTCATAGACAGCCTGAAGCACCTCATCTTTGCTGGCAAAGTAGTGATAAATCACTCCGGCACTGGCGCCGGCGCGCTTAGCCAGTAGAGACATCGGGGCATCGTGGAACCCACGCTCGACAACCAGGTCAAGCATCGCTTCGATGATTGATTCACGCTTGTCTTTGGGTGGACTTGTTTTCTGGAGCACCATCTGGAGCCGCTTGCTGAGGACTGCTAACTCGACATTTTAATCATAACAACAGGCAATGTCCAATGGTGTGATCTGCGAACCTGCACAATCCTCACAAGAATTGCAAATGTTTTCGACATCAAAGAACCAGGTCGATCAAGATCTCCGCACCATATGCAGTGCGCAAGATAGATTCAGATTGAAGTAGGCTCAAATCGCTCCACGCTCAACGAAAAGAACAGCAACAGTCTATGCAGTCAACTAACAAACAGTAGCTGCTTTACTTACCCAGCGTCGACTGGATCTGTGAATCCTAGTATTCCATGCGGGGTGTTCCAGAATCTGGAGCAGGTACTTCAAGCACAGTTTTGCCGTCAGGACCTTTTCTATAGGTGACATTTCCAACGTCACATCCGTTCGGACCGGGCTTCACTATAACAGTCCCATTTGGTCCGGGAGCAACGTTACCGCAGTCAGAACCGGCTCCGCCTGGCGACGAGATAACGAACCTTGATTCTCCACTCGCTTGTGCCATCCTCACTGGAGCGTCCCCATTTGTGTTCGACCGATCCGAAGCAATTGAAAAATTGCCAAAAGCAGCCGGCATCGAAGCACCCGACATAGCCGTGCGAGCTGCACTCACGTCCGCAAGACTACTAGCTGCAAGACCAGCTTGAGCAATCGGCTGAGCATGATCTTTGACGAACGAACGATCAACCTCGACAGGATGAAATGCCATCGGCATGTACCTCGAAAAGATTTTTGAGCACTAGTAAAAGCAAGTAAAAACTTACCTGCCAACAGGATACAGTCCACCTCGTCAAATATTCGTCAAACGAATAAGTGCACTACTTTCGATTTTCAGAAATGGTTCGCTGAATGTCGGGATCATTTGGTGCCAATTCGTAAGCAGCACCGATCTCTTTTTCAGCAGCATCGCGGTCTTTTTGGTTGAGCAGTGCCAGCCCTAATTGATAGTGAGCATCAGCATCTTTGGGGTCGATCTCAACGGCTTTCTGGAAAGCTTCTTTCGCTTTTTTGTCGTCACCTTCAGCCATGTAAGCGCGACCAAGACCGATGTACCCCGGAGCAAATTTTGGTGCCTGACCAACAAACTCAGTAAATGCGCCGACTGCTTCTGGTCCCTTGAGCAGCATTATTTCCGAAAATCGATTCTCTAGACCAGCTGATAGTGAGGGTTTCGGTCCAAGATTGAGATCGACCAACTCAGCTTTCATGCGTGCAGCTTCGCCCTGCAATGGTCCAAGTTTAACGTGATGGAAGGTTCGAGCAGCACCAGCAGGAACCTGATCTGGAACGCCGACAACACCAGTTGCAGCTGCATTTCCATCGGGTCCGCTAATCGTGTATTTGAACTGGATTTTGTCCACCCAGAACGGATTCAGATTCGAGACATTCACATCGACTCTGGCAATGCCATCTTGCAGATCGGGGTCTTTCAGGTTAACAGCAACATTGCCGATAGCTGCATTCTTGCCCATGTTCATGAAGAACATAACCAGGTTGTAGCCACCAAATATGACACCAATCGCTACAATGGCAAGTAAGATCCGAATTGGACCTTGCTGCAACAGGGGTGTTGAAATTTCACGGGCCTGACGGTCCATGAAGTCAGTTTTGATACGTTGTTCTTCTTCCACTTTATTCTTCTTGCGGCTGCGGTATTTCTGTAGTTGGTTGCTGAACGCGCACTGGAGCTGCCGAACGTTGTCTGAAAGCCGTAGCGGCTTTATATCCGTCCATATAATCCAGGCGCAAACGTCCATCAGGATCCTGATAGTACTGACGAAGAATCTGTTCGAAATTCCATCCACGGGCAGCCAGCATGTCTGCGCCGTGCTGGCTCAGCCCTCGGGAACCGTTTCCAGGTCCGCGATAGGTGAAGACCCAGTTCGGACCAGATTCGACGACATCGATAATTCCAGCAGTATCGAAACCGAGGCGTCGAGCTAATTCCACCCCATACACGTCAGCGGTTTTCTTGGCGCCCATAACCTGGATGCTACGAGCATTTGCATTGGCATCCCACTGTTTGACGGTCACACCAACGATATTCTGCACTCCCGTCAATTTCTCGAGCGTCGTAGTTGGCACTGCTTTCTTGCGAATATTGAGATTCTCATAGGCGTCTCCCACCCATGCTCTGTAGAAGCCGGGTTTCACCCTTCCTGAGTCTTTCAAGATAATGCCTTGCGTTTCACGAATAGCTCGGTCGGTACTGGCAGCTTCTGCAGCCCGTCCCTTGTACGCCTGGTCGCGCACATCAGGCACAACGTCGTAACCTTCGCTTTTCAGCCACTTTGAATTCGGACCCAGGTGAGCATAAGCATAGCTGCGCGCAGCCACTGCCTGCGCCTTCAACGCTTCCAGATGCCAGCTAGAAGGCATTTCAGACGGCACGACGCCCATCAAATAATTTTCCAGGTCGAGAAGATTAATCACGGTCAGCGAGTTTCGGAAATGAATTATCTCGAGCGAACCGCGATACCACTTACTGTCACACCAGATCTGGTAATCACGAGAAGCGATGCGGGTGCGCTTATCCATTGGCAGTGCACAGCTTCGCCCTGTTGCATATTCAGTGATGCGCCCGTTGGCTATCTGATAGACCAGTCCAGGCTGCAAAGTAAAAATCGGTGTAAAGTCGACAAAGACTGCTCCCGGAGCCCAGACGGCGATGCGGGTCGACCCTTTTCTATTCCCAATTCCTACACGTACCGGGTATAACATCGGCGGGTAGGGTGGAAAGTTCACCTGGCTCAAGGAATCATAGCCGGTATTTGCCGGAGCCCTTTTTGCAGCTTCCGCGTCTAATTTCAGAACATAGTTAGTAAATAAGAGTATGCCGAGGAGGGCGGCAATTCGAAAAACCGACCGTTGCCAGGAAGCCGGAGACTTGAAGCTTTGGATTAAACTGTCACGGAAGGGAAATGCCAAAGCGGTCTCTTACACTCAGTCGATAACATAATGTCGATAATACTATGAAGGGTGCGCGAAAAACGCGCACAGTGAAAATGAAAAAGTTGCTTATTGTTGATGATGAAGTCGAAATCGCTAACTCGATTCAATATGTAATGAATCAAGAGGGTTTCGCGACGATGCTTGCGCACGACGGAAACAAGGCTATACAGCTCGTAGAAGCAGAAAAGCCCGACCTGATTATTCTCGACTTGATGATGCCGGGTCTGGACGGCTACGAGGTCTGCAGGCGCGTCAGAGCAAGCGATAGAAAAACTCCGATTCTCATGCTGACAGCGCGTACTTCCGAGATCGACACAGTTGTAGGTCTGGAACTCGGCGCCAACGACTACATCTCAAAACCGGTCCGCATCCGCGAGTTGGTCGCCCGCGTCAAGGCTCATCTTCGTGAAAGCCCAGTGGCAGCGCCATCTCAGCCCAAGGGCATTCGACTGGGAAATCTGGCAATCGACATGGATAGCCGCACAGTGCAGGTTGGCAACCAGCAGATTGACCTGACTTTCAAAGAATTCGAGTTGCTCGCAGCCATGGCGAAGCATCCAAATCGAGTATTCACGCGCGATCAGCTCTTTGCGCAGGTCTGGGGATCAGACTTTCTGGGCGAAAGCAGAACAGTCGATGTACACATTAGATATTTGCGTGAAAAATTAGAAGAAAATCCAAGTCAGCCAAAACATATTTTGACCGTTCGCGGCGTCGGGTATCGACTCGTCTGGGACTGATAAACCTCACAGGTTGCCAGTAGGGGAATTCCCCCACCCTCAAGGGCCCACAAGGCTTTCCGGGCAATGTGATGCGTAGTTTTCCCAGTGACAGGCCGGGTTCGGTCCAATAAACTTTTGACATTGGATCGGAAAAGCTAAATGTCGGAGCCGCCCACAGTCTCGCTGGGCGCCCTTAATGTCGCCCCCAACGACGGAAACACCCAATAGATGAAATTCTCGGCAATCTTGGTCAGCCTAAGTCTTCCTCTCGCAGCTCAGAGCGCGGCACAAGCGGAAGAAAGTGGAACAGCTGATTTCCTGAAGTCCAGCCTGTCGACGACATCGGCACCGGTCAAAGCTCAACGCAGCAAGATTGTGCTATCTGCTATGAAACCGCAAGCAGCGGAAATGAAACCCGCCTATGGCGTGAAACTGCGCCCCTTTGTACCAAACCGGAAATTGCCCAGCAAGCGCGACCTGGAACTTGAGCTGCTCGCTCAGACTCCGCGCATGGCTGCTCCGCCACAAGCCTCGCTATCCGGGCAGATCAGCGAATTCGGCATGCAATCTATGACAGAGATGCCGCGCTCATATGACCGATCGATCTCTACCTACGACGCCGCTACTCTCAATCGCTATGCGGCACCGCGTGTCACTCCCAACCAGGTCATCGCAACTCCAGGGCAGGTCCGTGTCAATCGACAGATGCGCAAACCCGTCGCGCATCCAATGTCTTTCCAGCCGCAAGTCGCGAGCAGCAACAGTGCTAACGATTGGCTTGGACAGCCGAAAGCCGGCGAGCGCATGATTCGTCAGGGCGGCGCACTCCTGGCTCAAGCTCCAGCAGCCATTCCTTCTGAGGAACGCCTAGCCGATCTCGGCTATCCGAGCCCCGAAGAAATAGCCACGCCACCGGCTCCAATGCCTTCGAGCTCAGGCAACGACATAATTCGTCCGCCACAACTGCAAAATCAACTCGAATCGGAACAGGGACCGGGTCCAGCTCCATTCCCCCTCAGCCTGCTGCCTCAGGATCAACTCAAATCGCTGATCCGCAGCCGCGTCAAGAATAAAGTACAAGCGCCGCCAGCCTATTTCGGCTCCTGGCATGGACCGCAACAAGCAAGCAGCCTGCCCCCAGGCGGCTTCCAGACCCACATGCGTTCGCATGGATTCGCGGCTCCTGCGCCCGCTTCAAACTATTCGCACTTTGCACCAAGAGCAAGCAAACCGCACAGCGCGCCAGGTCGAGCCAGCATGATGCAGGCAGTAAACCAAAAGCCGCACCAGGAAATGCGCATCGCGGTCTATCCGCCCTACGCCCATCAGCCGCCACTGGCACAGTAGCGCCTATCTGACACGAATTTTTCGGTCCCTCAGCCAACCGATATCGCTTTAAATTTCCAACGTTGCAAACGGATATCGGTCCGCTGCAATTTGCCGATCTTTTGGTAAACCGATATCAGTCCGCCGCATTTGCCGATTTTTCGTAAACCGATATCGGTCCGCCGCATTTGCCGATTTTTCGTAAACCGATATCGGTCCGCCGCATTTGCCGATT
>RXJR01000032.1:124531-322844 GCA_003963305.1 Candidatus Melainabacteria bacterium
CTCCAGCATTTCAGCTGCGAACCACCAAAATGTCGAAAAAACGGCAGCTTTGGATAAATACTGAAGGAACAAACGTTTCCGCTGATTGCGAAATCATAGTCGCAATCAACCGAATGAGCTTAAACTGTGAGAACGAAATCGTCCTCAGGGGTCTGTATGGGCAGTAAGTCCCTACCGAAAAACAGTAAGAAACGCTCCTCAATGGAGAAGCTGGGCAAGCAGGGCTGGGAGGCTTTGCAGTCTGGCGATTTCGAACTGGCTTTGACATCTTATTCCAATGCCGTGCAGCTGGCCCAGGACCTGGAAGATCCGGCGGCGTTTGCTGTCTTCATCAGCTACCTGGGTGTCGCCAAACAGAGCTGCGGACGATTAGAAGAAGCGCATACCGATTACAGTCAGGCGGCTCAAGTGGCACGTGACAATCATCTGCCTCAAATCGAAGCACACGCGAATCTGCTGCTGGGCGAATTCGAGCGTGATCGCGGTCACTGCGACGAGGCTATCCAACACTTCATGCAAGCCCTGGACGCAGCATATACCTCCGAAGACAACGTCGGAATGGAGATTTCATTCGGTAATCTCGGTCGCCTCTATCTGGAAAGAGGTTGGGCAGAGCAAGCTTCTGAGTGGTTCAGACACGCACTGGAAGCAAGAGAAGAGACACCGAATCGCTCGTCCTGGCTTGGTAGCCTCGGTCTATCCATGGCAGAGTTGGGTCTCTTCGAAGAAGCTGTCAGCTACTACTCCATCGCCTTTGACGAAGCGCAGGCGCGTGGTGATTACATGACCCAGGCAATCTGCCGAGGCAGTCAGGGCAACGCTTTCTTCGAATTGAAGAGATATCCGGATGCCATTATGTGCTATCAGGATGCACTGCAGCTTTCCGAAGCAGTTGGAGATGGGCGTCGCGTCGGTATATGGGAAGGGAACATCGGCACCACCTGGCTCAAACTGGACAATCTTGATAAAGCGATTGACTGTTGCGCAAAAGCAGTAGAGTTAGCACGGGAGTATAAGGATCCACAGTCGGAAGCGGCTCACCTTGATAGTCTCGGCGATTGCTTCATGGCAAAAGGTGAAGTCGAAACGGCGCTGGAGTACTACGAACAAGCGCTTCAAATCAGCGAAGACATTGATGATAGACAGGGCGAGCGCATTTATCTATCGAACATCGGCAAAGTCTACGAGAAGCGAGAGCAGTTGCAGCCTGCTTTTGAGTGCTACGAGAAGGCGATCAATCTCTTCGACGAGCAGCGTGCTTCGATTAAAGCAGACGATTTGAAAACGAGTTTCGCCAATCGCGGACAAGAACTTTATCGAGACATGGTCAAAGTCTGTCTATCCATGGACAAACGAGTAGAAGCGCTCGAATACGTTGGTCGCGCAAAATCTCGCGCCTTACTCGATCTGTTGAGCAATTCGCCAATCGATATTTCCGAACTGACTGAGAGTCCCGACCAATCTCTGGCTCGATTGATCAGACGCGAATCTGAACTGCGCAGTCAGATTGCTCACTTCGAACGACTCTTCTGGCAAGGTCCACCAGCCAGCGAATCTGGCTCCAGAAGCGCGACTCTGGCGCCCGAAGATTCACAGAAGATTTACTCTGAGTGGAGAGATGTCGTTAATCAACTGCGCCGACGCCATCCCAATTACGCCGGGTTGGTGACTGCCACCACGCTCAATTTCGACGAGATCAAGTCGCTCTGGACAACACCACGTGGAAACGATCCCGAACAATATCAATTGAACCGCAGAACTGCTCTGCTGGAGTTTTACTGGACAGACCAGTACATCGTTTCCGCAGCGATCTGGTACGGGAAGGACGAACCGACCATCCACATCATAGCCAGCGAAGAAGACCGCGAGTCGTTCGACGCTGACCTGGCAAGCTTCCTGGAAATGTCAGCGACCGAAGGTTGGGAAGTGCCAACAAGTTTGTGCAAACGCTTATACAACAAGCTGGTGGCGCCGGTGATGGCAGGCATTCCAGAGTCGATAGACAGATTGCTGATTGTTCCACACTCCAGCCTGCACCATCTTCCTTTTGCCGCATTGCATGATGGAAAAGGTTTCCTCTGCGAACAGTATTCGATAAGCTACCTTCCCACTACAAGTTTGATTCCTGTTCTCGCAAAAGCGAATCGCAACACAGCCGCTGAAGGGAACAAATACCTGGTCTCTGCGATCAGCGATTACTCCGCTACCAGACGAGAGGGCTTGGTGTTCAGCTCGAGATTGCGCTCTGCTGCTGGTCTCGAAGACTTGACCTACACCATGGAAGAAGCACAAAACATTTTCTCTCAAACATCAGACGCAAAACTGCTTACAAACGATGAAGTGAAACAATCATTGCCGGAACTATTCAGTCAATATTCGGTAGTGCACTTTGCCGGGCACGCGGTCTTCAATCCTGAAGAACCGCTTGCATCAGGACTCGTCCTTGCCGACGGTAGCATTTTGACAGCGGCGGCAATTCTGCAAGGCAACGCTCTGCGAACAGATCGCGGAAAACTTCTTGTGCTGTCTGCATGTCAAACAGGCGTGAACAAAATCACAGAAGGCGGCGAAATTTTAGGATTGGCGCGCGCTTTGATGTACGCAGGCATGCCGAATCTGGTCCTCAGCTTGTGGGAAGTTGCAGACAGGTCCACAGCGGAATTGATGCAAGAGTTTCACAAAAATCTTGCTCCGGCAGAAACTGGCAAACAGTTGCAAATTGCAGACGCTCTGCGCGAAACTCAACGTGCCGCCGCTAAGGCTGGTCAACCAGTGCATGCGTGGGCTCCGTTTGTGCATCTGGGTATTGATTGAGACCAATCTCGACCTCACATTTCCTCCACAACCCATTGTTATGTTGGAGATGGAGGACGGAAAAATGTTTCATAAATACGACTTTGGCACGGCCAGCCAGATCACGAGTAGACGCTGGACAAACGTACAACTCGAACCGGAAGCGCCGCAACAAGTTCCTCTTGCCGCCAAAATTGTTCTTCTCGAAATTGTCGCGATCGCAGGGTTATTGATCGTTCCTCATTTTTTACAAAATGCCACACGTCTATCTGAAGATGGTCGAGGCAAATTGCTGCACTTATCTCACAGTCATAAACATGCACAACACAAGCTCAGTGCGCACTTACACCAAACAGACAGACGTGTGGGCTAGACCCGCAGATGCGTCAATCAGCTCAAGATGAGTAAATTGACAATCAGGGGCACGCACTTTTACCTCTGTTTTGTCGTAAACTCTCAACATGCCGATTACTGATGACTCCAAAGAAAAACTGAAACTGCGCCTTTCAAAAGCGATTGGGCATCTCAACTCCGTCTATCGGATGGTCGACGAAAAGCGCTACTGCATGGATGTTTTACATCAGCTCAAAGCAGTGCAGGCGGCACTGGACAAGACAGCAGAAGTAATGCTGAAACAGCATCTCGAAACTTGCGTCGTCGATGCTATCCAAAAACAAGATTCGGCTCGTGTCATCGAAGAGCTAATGCAAGTTTTCCGCAAAGCGCCAGAGCTTTATGTTCCAGACGTTGATTCGATTGAACTTGATTTAACCACCCCGGCCAAAAAAGAGTGCTGCCATTAATCCTTCTGGAGTTTGATCATGCAACCATGCTGTTCTCATCATATTCTTGAAACGATGATGCAAAGCCTACCAATGCTTTCTGTGGCTGTTTTTGCCATAGTTCGCTATTACAAAAGATTCGAACAAGCTGTGCTGGTGAAAGCTTTTAGAAAGCAGAAAGCGACTAAGTAGTTAATTACGAACAGTTACCAGCAACATTCTTGAACTCAGGCTGCGTATAATTCGGACTCAGGCTGCATGCCAATCCGGACTCAGGCTGCATACCAATCCAGGCACTCAGGCTGCATGCCAATCCGGGTGGCATCGAGTGTCATCAGGCTGACTGTAACTGTGTTTCAGCTTGACGTAATCGCCTGACTCACTTTTGAGTTTGTAGATGTGGTTCCCATTTTTCGCAGCTTCCGTCAAAATCGCAAATTTAATAGACTCGTTGTCCATGCCTAACTACCACCGTGCCTTCCCTCTAGAAAAGCAGCGACATGACAACCGGCTTAAAAGTTCCGCTCATGCCGAAACTTCGTTGGCGCCGCGTCTTAAAAATCAGCTAGTTGATGTTCCAGGGAGTGGCGCTGACATTGACCATGTTAACGGGATGCTGCGACTTCTGACCGCCGTAATTGATTGCTTCTTCGATTTCATGAATCATGTGACCGTTCATATGACCCAACGAACCTAGAGCGACCATGCAAAGAGCTGCAACGCAGCCCAAACCCAAGGCATATTCGACCATGCTCTGGCCTTTGGCACTTCTTGATCTCATTTCATTCCCCTTGTGAGTAACGGGCAAATTCTAACGAGCGCTCCAACACGTTTAAAGCTAAGCCCCGGGAGGGGATAGGCAAACGCTTTGCAACCACCAGGACGTCGGTTCAATCGACAGAGAAGAAACCGTATATAGTGGCACTGCGCATGAAGCAACCGCGATTAACTGCTCGTCGCGGCCCAATTCAGAAGTCGCTAACGGAGAATCGCAGTCATTTCCACCAGTGAAATAATATCGCTAGCCTCAATATGGAAGAAGTGGGAGAATTAGTGGGATTGCTCCACTGAAATGACGCCAAGTTTTGAAAACAACTACTAAACAGAAATACCTGGCTACCTTAATCGTCTGCATCTTTAGCTTGTCGCTGTGCGCATGTACACAAAAACAGACCAGTGCCGAAATATTTGCCAGCGGCGTCAAATACTACAACGATCGAAATTACGTTCAAGCAGAAAAAAAGTTTGAAGAGTCGTTGAAACTCTTTATGGAAAAAAACCCGACATCGCCCGATGTGTGCAGTAACCAGATGTATCTGGCAAACACAAAATGTGAACTCGGAAAGCTTAGAGATGCAGTCGAGATGCACAAAACAGCGATAGCTTCGATGATGAAACAGTACGGAGCCGATAGTGAGCAAGTTGCAGATGCTGAGTTGCGCCTGGGCATCGACTACTACACGATGAACGACAAGAAGTCCACCAAAGCCCATTACGAAAATTCTCTGGCTATACTGAAAAAGCACCTTCCCGCAACGAAAATCAAAGTTAAACAGTTGCAGTCGAAACTTAAGGCTTTAGCCGACAACAAATAAAAGGGAAGGGAACCCTGATGACGTTTCTCGCAGGCACATCTAGGGCTGCAGAATCCTGATATTGCTTGCGTTCACACGCCGGACACTTTCCGGGTTCAACATCAGTCTTAGAGAACAAGTAAACGGCTGAGTCGTCCCGCACTAAGGAAGTTTCCTAGATATGGAATTGAAAAGAATGAATCCCAAGCCCGAGCTGTCGGCTGTAGCAACAGCAGTCCGCCCCATCAGACCTTGCGCCTCCACCTTGATGCAGTCACGTGATTGGTACACGGGAAAGGTCCCTGAACACGGCAGTTGCCCGGGTGTAGACCAATGGGGAAAGATTCATTCACTACCGATCCCGAACCTGGCAACGTGCACCAGGCAGGAAGTTCAAGACTACTTCGACAACTCATGGACATTGACGGAAGTAGTCCTCTCAGGGCTGGCATCGCCTGAGGTTTTCTATCGTGTGCCTTACCATGGACTGCGTCATCCGCTAATCTTCTATTACTTGCACCCGGCGGTGCTGTACGTCAATAAGCTGCGCCTGGGTGGCTTGATACCAGGTCCAGTCAATGCAGAATTTGAAAGTCTGTTTGAAACGGGCGTAGATGAGATGTCGTGGGACGACATGTCAAAGAACACTATGCAGTGGCCGGAGCTGTATCAGCTTCACAACTACCGGAAACAGGTTTATCGGCTCATCTCAGATCTGATTGCAACGAGACCAGAACTCGACGAAGGTCACTCACAGGTCACTCCTGAAGACCCAATGTGGACTCTGTTTATGGGTTTTGAGCACGAGCGGATTCATATCGAGACGTCATCGGTACTGATACGCGAGTTGCCCATTGAGTGCGTTCGGAAGCCGGACGCCTGGCCGGAGATGATTCTTGGCACCGGATCTGGTGACGCCTCATTTCCACCGACGGCAGGCGTCGACTTCCAACCTAGTAAGATGTTGTGCATCGAGCCCGGTGATGTCACCGTCGGCAAAAGACATTCCGAGCCATACTACGGATGGGACAACGAGTATGGTTCACGAACATCCAGCGTAAGCGCGTTTGCAGTCTCCCAAAACCTGATCAGCAACGGCGAATTCTACGCATTCGTCTCATCAGGAAGTTACCTGGAACCGAGGTTTTGGAGTGAGCAGGGATGGAAATGGCGTTCGTTCAGAAACACCAAATTTCCGACGTTCTGGAAGCTCGACGGTCCAGCCGGATTGCATCGATACAAGCTCAGAACTATCTATGAGCTGATCCCAATGCAATGGTCCTGGCCCGCTGTCGTCAATTTCTACGAAGCAGAAGCATACTGCAAATGGAGGAACGAACGAGAAAAGAGCGAAAGTGGAAACGAAGTCAACTTCAGATTATTGACTGAAGCTGAGCACTATCGATTACGCGACCGCGCAGGTAACGTCACCGCTGACATGGCATCGAGCAAGCGGCTGAACTTGAATCTCAGCTCCGGCGCAGAGAGTCCAGTCGGAATGGACCTGAACGACATCGATTCGGATCGCGCCGGCGACCTGTTCGGAAACGTATGGCAATGGTGCGAGGACCACTTCAATCCGCTGCCAGGCTTTGCAGTCAACAAGTACTACGACGACTTCAGCGTGCCGTGCTTTGATGGCGAGCACCAGATGATCGTAGGCGGCTCATTCATCAGCACAGGCGATGAAGCGACAGCCTGGGCTCGCTTCCACTTCCGTCCGCACTTCTTCCAACACGCAGGGTTCAGAATCGTGTCCAGCACCGGTGATGGTGCAGTGACGAAGCTCGGAGCCGAAGAGAGCAAAGTGAATCCTTATGAAACAGAAGCGATTTTGAACGAATACCTGACGCTGCACTTCGCACCAGCCGAAGTTCAAATGCCATTCAGCTTCATCAGTCGAGAACTGACTGAATTCCCTCAACGGTGCGCAGAGCTGGTAATGAAGTGGACCGAGAAACTCGGCATCACGCCGGAAAAGGCATTGGATGTAGGCTGCGCAGTGGGCGGTTCTTCCTTCAAATTGGCAGAAAAATTCGAGCATGTCACAGCGGTCGACTTGAGTCAGTCATTCATTGAGGCTGCGAAAAAACTGCAATCTGAAGGTTCGCTGCAATACAGCTGCCGCACGGAAGGAGAAAAATTACTCGACCTGGTGGCGAGAGTTGACAGGTCATCCGCTGAGAAAGTTGAATTCAGGCGCGCCGACGCTTGCGCATTGCCGCCGGAATTTATAGATTTCGATGCAGTATTGATGGCAAATCTGCTCTGTCGACTACCGAGCCCGATGTCCTGCCTGTCACGTATGAGCGGACCGCGGGGTATTGTGCGGAGGGGTGGAATCCTCGTGCTGACGACGCCATTTACGTGGATGGAGAACTTCACGCCGAAAGAGCTATGGTTCGGAGGGCAGGCCGACGCTGATAAATCCTCGGAAGAATCATTGATGCAACGAATGGAAGCAGAATTCGAGTTGCTGGAAAAATTCGACATGCCACTGCTTATCAGAGAGCATCAGCGCAAATATCAACTTATATCCGCACTCGCTTCTGTCTGGCGACGGAAGTAGCGCAACGCACCGATAGTCCCATTGAGCCATTGATGTATGCCACCAATGGCTCAATGGTCAGGTAGGGTGTTCGCTTGCAGTCGCAAGTACGGGCGTCATGTCTCCCGATGCTCCGGACTCAGTCCCAGCCCTTGACCCTTAGACGGCAGTCTGACCGGCTAAAAGTTCGCCAGCGGGGTTTCCAAGCGTTGCCACAATTTTGAGAAAAAGTCGAATTACTATGACTGTGTTGGGACCAATCATCTCTCAATAAAAGATGGTTCCAAATTGCCCGATTGAGTCGATGCAGTATACCTGCCGATTTACTAGAGACCAAACTGCACGTTAGCCCTCCAAGCCAATACGCATCATGCTTCGTTCTGCATGGTCTCGATTGCCTGCCGCCTAACCCGATTTTTCGAAGGAGATCAATATGTCGACTTTAGATGCAAGCGCCGAAGCTACAAGAATCGCCAATCTGGACCGCCAAACCGGCAAGGGTGCTGAAGCCGCCTCTGCTACGCTCGCCGCCGACTACAACAATTATCTACAAGAGCATGGCAACGATACACAAGCCGCACAAAAGTGGCTGAAGGACACCACCGCTGAACTTGCCAAAGCAGGCGTTTTACCAGACATCGCAATCGGCGTGCTCAGTAACGAGAAAGACAATCTCAGTTCTGATGGAGACAAAATCACGCAGCACGACATCATTCACGACAACTTCTTACTATCAGGCAGCACCGGAGCTCAACAATCATTCGACGCAGTCTTCACTGACATGCTGGCCAACAATACAAATGGAATTACAGACCAGGTAAATGAAGCTCTTGGCTCGAAGAACGGCACATACACCGAGGGGCAGTTCAACGATTTCGCAGAAAACCAGGCAGAAGCCGCTCAGAAATTGGATGCGCAGAATGCAAGCCGCAAGACGGATGCTGGACTATTCGAAGTCGTACCAGGAACCAATATGACAGTGCTGCAATACCTCGACATAGCAGCTCGTGGTGGTGACGGTGATGGAAAAATCGGCAGAAGCGATCTCGATGCAGCACTGGCCAATCCTGTACTTTCCGAGACAGCCAGAGCGTCCATTGAAGCCCTCAAACAACAACTTCATGACGAAGATTGGAACACCCGCAGTATCACAGACATCCTCAAGCAAGATGGTGTCGCTGTTGATGGCTCGCCAAAGGACGGCGCTGGATTCTACGATAAGTCGGTAACTGCGTACAAGCAAGCCAATTCAGATTACCAGGCTATTCAGGAGATGCCGGAAGCGCCGGCGGAGCAACCAGAAGCTACCAGCGCGCCAGCCAGCACAGTGACTGTTAAACGAAGCTAGAGAAAGAGCCGAAGCTAGAGAACTAGCGACAACTCGACCAAAGTTTCAGAGAGAGCAGGAACCAGCATTCACTAGGAGTGCTGGTTCTTCGCATTTTGCTGTTCCAGAGTTTTACTCGGAGTGCTGGTTCTTCGCATATGGCTGCATCAAAAGCTCGATGCTGGCACCTTGCTTGCCTTCATCTTTAACAAAAATGTCGGCTGCTTCGCTTTGCTGATAGTCTACGTTGATATTCTGCGGAGCATTCATGTCTTTGCCGATCCGCACTTTCTCAAAGGAAACGTGCCAGCGCGGAACATCCTTTTGATATTTAACACCACGCAAAATTTGCAGCATTGTCCAACCGCGATCCTTTATCAAAGGATATTCACCATTTTCCTTCGGAAACTTCAAAGACCCTATTTTAGACACTTCATTCGTGTCTAAATTTTCAATCGAGAGGTCATACCATATGCCGGCATCATCGCGATCGCCTTGCGATAAACGCACTCGGTAGCGATGCGCGCCCCACGGATATAGACGCCGAATCCCAATGAAGGGAGTGTCGGGGTTACCGTCCGCGAAACCACCCGGCAAGACTATACGCGCATCAGCGGGATCCATTTTGCCCCAGCGTGAATAAATCAGACCACGACCTGGTGATATGGGTTTATGCGGATCATGCACATGCGTTTGAAAGCCAAAGTAAAAGTGGCTCTTACCAATAGAACCTTCGTAAAGTCTCAAAAACAAAACCGGCGTTTTGGGAAGTTCATCATGGAAATTTATATCAAAGGTTAGATCGCTGAATTCCTTCTGCGGCAAACGCCAATCAAGCCGAGCTGGTTGATTGGTGCGCAACGGCTCACGATCCTCAAAATGCACCGCTGCTGGAGCAAGGGTTAAAATATCGGGTTCATTGGTCTTACTGGCACCACCAGGAGACGGCGCGGTTGTTCTCGGCGACTCACCACCAGCTGATGGACCCGATGACGTAGACGTAGACGATGGCGTAGACGATGGAGTATCCGAATAACCGCCAGATGACGTAGCCGATCCAGTTCCCGTCGATGCTATGGACTTTCCGCTCCGGCCTTGATTCGAATTCATTTGCTGGTAAAGCAACACTGACGCACCAATCGCATAAACCACGGCAACCGCACAAACACCATACAGGAAGCCGCGTGATTTGTAGAAAGGACCATCAGATTTGGACCGTCCGGCAGACCGACCAATGTCTTTTCCCAACCAAACCAGTTTGAGATCTCGACGCAGGTCATCCATCGTTTGATATCGGTCTTCAGGCTTCTTCTGCAAGCATTTCAACACGAGAGTCTCGAAGCTGCGCGGAATGTTCAACTGCTTGAACTCCAAACTGAAAGGCGCAGGTTCCTCATTTAAGTGTTTGAAAATAGTCTGCACAGGATTCTCACCTGCTAGCGGCGGCTTGCCGGTGACAAGCTCGTACATGACACATCCCAGTGAATAAATATCGGAGCGCACATCAAGCGGATAGCCCATGCACTGCTCAGGACTCATATAGAGCGGGCTGCCAAATATTTCGCCTGTCTGAGTTACACGCTGCGTGGTTAAACCGCTTTCGGACTGAACTTTAGCAATGCCAAAATCGATCAGTTTTACGAAATCGAAGTCAGGTCCGGCATTTGTAAGAATGATATTTTCAGGCTTCAAATCACGATGGATGACTCCATGCTCGTGCGCGTATCCGACAGCGGTGCTTATTTGCAGGCAAATTGCCAGAGCGCGCGGTATGTCTAAAAAGATCTCCTTCTTGAGTAAGTCGGACAGGCTATCGCCTTCAATGTAGTCCATCACCAGATATGGTGCGCCATCATCGGTGCGCCCGTAGTCATACACAGTCGCCAAATGAGGATGTGAAAGCGACCTGACAGCTTTCGCTTCTTGCTCGAATCGCTTCACGCTTTGTTCGTTCGTAGCAAACTCTTTACGCAATAACTTTAGCGCCATCATTTTGTCGAGCACACTGTCAGCAGCTTTGTACACAGTGCTCATGCCGCCTTCGCCAAGTACTCCGAGCAGTTGATAGCGCTCGCCGATATTTCGTCCAACATTTCCGTCTGCAGGAAGTGGCTCTTTTTTCGAACTAACCACAGATTGGTCCAAAGTCTGGTAACCCGAGTCAGCAGCAGCGCCATCATCGAAGCGAGTGCCTGCCGCAATTCCAGCGGATCCAACAGTTCCTGTGGTTCCTACAGTTCCTGTGGTTCCGAAATCTCCGGTGGAACCGACGCCCCCAGCAGTTCCGGCACCTCGGGCAGTTCCATCCCTTTTGTTCTGCTCGTCGGCGCAGCTGCAGTACTTCGCAGCGTCCTTCGGGCTCGGCACGGATTCTTCGCCAAAGATCCAGCCTGTCAATGAGCCACGATTTTTGGGTCTGAACGGCTTGCCACAAAGGTCACAGTCAAGCTTGACATGTACCTTCTTAGATTCTTTCGCGGTGGTGTCAGTGGGTTCGGGCATTAATAGGCGACTTGCGGTTAGGAATCATTCAAAATAAGCGGGCCAAACAAACGAGATTCCTGCTCAATCATACCCGTTGCAAAGCATCCAACGTGTGTTGATAAACTATCATAGATAGCCCATAGCCTAAATTCATGAGCCAACCCAGTGCAGACCCCGCGAAACGAAGAAGCAGCCCTCGACGCAAAATCTAGATTTGGATTGCTCTGCGAAAGTCTTCCAGTCGGTCTCCTGGTCATCGACTCCGACGGAATTATTCAGCTCACAAATAGAAAGACAGCAAAAATTCTTGGTATCAAACGAGAAGATTGGGTCGGCTGCAGCCTGCTCGACCTCTTCGAAAAACAGGGATCGAAGTCGTTCGACACTTTTTTCGAGGAAGTGAAAAATCGTGGTGGTTCAATTGAACTCGAGTCTAAAGGCGGCACTGCGCTGGACGATCCATCAGGCAATACACAGAGCATTCCAATCGAATTGTCACTGAGCGACTTTCCGATTGCCGCAAACAATAAATTGCTGCTCGCAACAGTGATGGATATAACCGAGCGACGAGAATTCCAACGATTGAAGCAAGAGCTAATCGCAATGGTCAGCCATGACATGGCAACACCGCTCGCTAGCGTGCAACTGGCATTAGAATTCATTGCCTCAAAAGAACTATCGGAACTAACCGAAGGCGATTTAAACTTAGCCAAAAAAGCTGAGAAGAGCGTAGCGCATCTAGTTAAACTCGTTGACGACCTTTTGACTGTAGAGCGCCTGGAGTCGGGCAAAATCGACCTGGTGCCAGAATGGTTCTTGGCTGGTAGCTTACTGGAGGAATCGGCAGAGCTGCTGCAAGATTTTGCGGTGTCGAAGCAAGTAACAATTGAATGCGAGCCGACAGAACTGCGTGTCTATGCCGATCAGAGCAGGCTAAAACAAGTGGTGATGAACTTCCTGTCTAATGCGATAAAATTTTCGCCACCAGATTCAGTGGTATCCCTTTCCGCATCATCCACTGATATCGGCGTCCGCTTTTCCGTCGTAGATAGAGGACGAGGCGTACCAAGCAGCGAACAGCAATTGATTTTTCAACGTTTCCATCAGGTAGAAAAAGACGACGCAAAGAAGAAAGGGGGACGCGGTCTCGGATTGGCGATCTGCAAAGCGCTCGTCGAAGGGCACGGAGGACAAATCGGAGTGATTAGCGAAACTGGCAAGGGCAGCACATTCTGGTTTACTATTCCAAACAAAGAAGAGCCCGGCAAATAAACATCAAAGGCAGCTCGGAGATCCCATGGCGAAGATTCTGGTAATTGAAGACGAAAAGGAAATGGCTGAAACGGTTGCGCACGTGCTGCGAAGCGAACACCATGTTGTAGAAGTGGCGCTCAGCGGCAATGACGCGCTCGACAAGCTGCGAGTCAGTCAATACGATCTGCTTATTCTGGATTTGAACCTTCCCGGCACTGATGGGCTGGAAATTTGCAAAACCGTGCGCCATCAGAAACGACCCGTATCAATATTGATGGTCACAGGACGCAAAACCCTGGAAGAAAAAGAGAGAGGGCTCGACCTCGGTGCAGATGACTATCTGACCAAGCCTTTTCACTTGAAGGAGCTGCAAGCGCGGGTGCGCGCGCTATTGCGACGGGTGCCCACCGACAATTCTCATCTGGTTACGATTCACGACCTGTCGCTCGACCGCAAGCAGCACATAGTAACCAAAGGCGGTGCCGTGGTTAAACTTCTGCCGACAGAATTCGCGCTGCTCGAATTTTTTATGACCCATCCAGATCGTGTTTTTACCTCGACGCAAATCATCGAACAAGTCTGGCCCCAGGACACCGACGCTACTGACCGTGCCGTTACCAGTTGCTTGAATCGACTGCGCTCCAAACTCAGCGACGGCGAGAAATTCGACTTAATCGAAACGCTATACAACGAAGGCTATCGAATGAGCTCGTCGCCAAATAAAGCTCAGGGATCTTAATACTGAGTAAACAAGTCGACGGCGGGCCAGTCAGTTACGTCCGAAAGTGCTTGATGCATTGCTTTCATCGCCGAAACAAGCACGTTCGGCTTTTCGCTAATTCCAGTACCATTGAAAAACACGACCCAATCTATATTATTTGGCAAATGCTCGATGTATGTGTGAACACCGGGAACTCCACCGTTCTTGGCAAATTGCACACCTTCAGGTGAAGTTTTGACCGAATCCCAACCAAGTCCGAATGTACTTCCATTCTCACGCACGGGAACCGGGGGTGGTACCGGAGCAACCATCGTATCGAAACTGGCTTTCGAGAGAAATGGCTTGGTTCTGGTGCCATCGACAGCGGTCAGGAATTTGCTCATATCTACGACTGACGACTCCCAACTGCCAAGCGAACCCGTCAACTCACCATTCGGATGCCCACCGGGCAGAGGTTTGAGCATAGGCGCATAACGGTGCGCCTCATTTGCTAAATAGCGGCCCCTTTCAGGTTCAAGACGATTGCCACGAATTCCCATCGGAAACATCACGTGCTGATTAACGTAACTTTCAAAATCTTGACCCGATGCGTGTTCGATTACACTTTTAAGGGCGCCGAACTGGAAATTTGAATAATGGCACTCCGTTCCCGGCGCATAATCTAACTGTTTGTTAGCCATGACGAAGAGCAGCAGCTTTTCAAACTCAATTGGTCCTCTCGCCGTCAAAGAATTGAATGTTTCTTGATCGTAGCCGACAAAATCAGAAGCCCATCCGGCTGAATGGTGTAAAAGTTGGCGCACTGTGATGTCGAAAACTCTGCGGTCCAGAACATTTTCCAGCCTGGGTTTACCGAGTACGTTGTATAAGGTGTCATCTAGATTCAGCTTGCCTTCATCTACCAGACGCAAGGCCGCTACGCCGGTCACAGCTTTGGTCACACTGGCGAGACTCATGTATGTGGTCGGTTCAAAAGGGCGGCGGTTCTCGAGTTCAGCGAATCCATAACCGCGCGCGAATACGAGCTTTCCGTCTTTGCAGATAGCTAGCGCGCCACCGGGAACGTTGTAGTTCTGCAGCAGACTTAGCATTATCTGATCGAATTGCTGTAGCGGCGCGCCACCGCTTGCCTGAGGTGCCTGCGCGAAACAAATCGAAGGCAGGAAAAGCGCAATGACAAAAATGCTAACAGCCCGAAATGCCACGGAATAAAGGATGCGCATTTTTGATCCAACGAATCTACAAGAACGCTCTATTTTACGCCCAAGAAAACGAAGGATTTATTACGGGCTTTCAAGAGGTTGAGTGACCGGAAGCACCCAGCCTGATGAGCCTTTCAGGCATCCCTTCATGTTAAATGCCGTTAATGCGGTGGTACATTAGTATCAATCTCCGCAGGAGCGACAATTTCAGTCAAATGTCTCAACCTAAATGGCGTCAACGCCGCACTCTTAGTACTGCAGCTCAATTTCTTTCTATGTCAGTCTGGATAGGTGTTTGCCAGAACGCAGCACAAGCCGAACTGCAAGGTGGAACGGCAGCCAATTCGCTTTCAGGCGGGACTAGCCAGACCACACTCACAGGTGGAACTAATCAGACTGCACTAACCGGTGGAGCGAACCAGACAACTCTGACAGGCGGAGCCAATCAGACTGCACTAACCGGTGGAGCGAACCAGACAACTCTGACCGGGGGAACCAACCAGACAACCCTCACAGGTGGAACGAATCAAAGCTCTCTTTCAGGCGGAGCGGCACAGACTTTGCTCAATGGTGGCTTGAAAGTCGATGCAGTACCATCAGGAGCGGATCAGAATCTACTTAAGGGCACCGGAAAAGCTGGCACTCTATCTGGTGGCACACCCCAAACTCAACTGAATGGGAATACCTCATCGACGACATTGTCAACCGGTGCTCGACACACGGCGCTGCAGGGTGGTATCAAAGATGATGCCTCTCTAAACCCTTCGCTGAAACTACTCAAACCCGCTACGGAAAAGGGAAAACCACTGCTGCCTGGTGGAGGAACTTTTATACCGGGACAGGTAACACAGATTTCCGGACACACAAGTTCAGGACCTCTGTCACCAATATTGCAACCATCCTCCGCTCAGCCCGGAGTTTATCAACGCACCATGAGCGGCACGATCGCTCCAATTTCCACTTACACCATGACTCGAAGCAACAGTCGAGTCTGGGTTGCACCAGGCTATGAGGTGACTCCAGCCAACACCAGCCGCAGTACTGACTATGTACCGCCGACCAGCAGCTCCAGCTCAGTAATGACTCAGAAAGGCGTTACAACCTGGGCTCCAGGTTTCGATGTGACCAGCATCAGCCAGGTCGCAGGCGCAACCGCTTCGATAGTGGCAGGACACGGTGTAGGCACTGGTATTGCAGCTTATCTGCCCAAATATGAAGTGCACAAGGTGACAGTCACATCGCCACCAATGGCATTTGATCCGGTGACAACAATGCAGAAAGGCGTCACAGCCTTCGCGCCCGGCTACGAAGTTACAGTTATTTCCCACAACAAAGGTGTGGTTAGCTGGACTCCGGGCTATGAACTATCCAAGTTAGTGCAGGGAGCGTACAAAGAAACACTGAGCGGAGTCTGGCATTCCGGTTCTCCAACACCAGCACTGCTGGCTAATCAGGGAGTGTTATCGCAACCGCAGTTCGCAAAAGTTCTGGTCGGTCCTGAGCCAATGGTTGCGACTGGTTTGCTGTTGCCACAACTGAGAGCGCAAGCCGTAGAAAAACTTACCTGGGACGAATGGTACAAACGCGTCGCACGCGCCATATATTGCCGCTGGCAGTATGCTGAGGTGGGTCCTGGTTCCGCGACTCTGCGAATGGTAGTGACGAAAGACCGCGACATTTCCTGTCAATTGATCGATTTCACTCCAGCGCCGGACATCAAACGAGATGTAGCAGCCGAAACGCTGTTCCGCGAAAGCGCAGTAAAAGCAGTTAACATGGTGACGAAATTCGAAATTCCAGACCTGCCACCAATGGATACCGACAAAGTCGTGTTCGATCTGGATCTGAAACGTGTTGTGGATGGACCAATCGGTGTAGATGTTGCCAGCCGCAAGTAATGCTAAAATCTGGCAACAGCCCTTAACCGATGAGTAGAAAATGCCAGAGCCAACGGACCCGCTTCAGCTTGCGAAAAACTTCTCGAACAGAATTTCTCTACTGCCCACAATGGCGCTGAGTTTAGCAGCGGGAGCGATGTGCTTACTGCCTGGAGCGGTGACATTCGCAATCGGAGTAAACGCCCTGGCACCGAGTATGGTGCAAGCGCAAGCAGACCCACTCGACGTCTATGTTAAGGCAGGCATAGATGCCACCCAGCATGCTCAGATAACTGAACTTGCCTCACAGCTCGAACAGACAAACATCGGACGTTCGCATGAAATAATGGACCTGATCAAAGAAATTCGTACTCTGTCGTTGCAGCCCGATCTGGACGAAAAGAAAATTCTCGCCGCCCAAAACAAAATCAATGAACTTCAGGGAGCGATGGCAATTGACAGACTGAAGTTAAATATGAAAGTGCGAAAACTTTTGAACCCGGAGCAGCGCACCAAATTAGTTTCAATCATCCGCGAGCAGAGATCGATGCCGTCTCAGCCATCCACGCAATCTGCATCACAGAATCAAGGACACTTACAGCCGTAAGTTCATCTGAGCCAGTTTTCACAAGGCGTAATAATCAGAGCTCCGGTTAATCAGAGATCCGGTTAATCTAGAGATTCGGCGAATCAGAGATCCGGTCTGTAAGAAACGAAGTGCACAGTAGCAAAGTTTGCACTGTAGTCGACGCGTGAAACAGATCCTGTTGGTACAGAAATGCGCCAAAAATTGTGAACCGACATACCCAGTGCATTTACGAGAATGGCCCTGATAATGCCTGCATGAGTAACGAATGCTACAGTCTGCCCTTCGTAATTTTTGATCAGCGCTTCCAGATTGCCTCTAATCCGTTCACACAAATCCTCGATTGATTCTCCGCCGGGAGGTCGATTTGTGATCGGGTCTTTGGACCACGCAGCATAGATCTCCGGATCATTTTTCTTGATGTCCAGGTAAGTGCGCCCTTCCCATTCACCGACGCGCCATTCATCAAACCCCTGACATATAACAGGAGTCAGATTGCTGGCACCAGATATGATGTCAGCAGTCGCCTGCACTCGCTTTGCAGTATTTGCGACTAGCACATGAGGATTATGCCTTGGAATCCAACGCGAAATAGCCTTCGCCTGCTCGATTCCTTTTTCAGTCAGTCTGGCTGCGGGGTCCGTATAAAGCAGTCCGGCTTCAGTCGCTTCAGTGTGCCCATGCCGAATCAAGAGCAAGGAAGTAATTGCTTCCTCCGGGTGCAGCGGTTCGCTCTTCTTAGAATCGTCAGACAAGACTCAGTTCTCCACGTAGCTAATCAGGTTGACAGAATCCGGCAGTGACCAGCTTCTCTGCATCAGCTGGTTCTTTCCTTCCATAAATGCTGCAAATGTTCAAAAGCTTTTGCACCTGGGAAGCAAGAAGAGGTTTCGGACCACCGAGAACGTGTGCCACAAGCATTGTCTGAGCGTAGTGCTCTACAGTCTCGAGCTTGTAGAATGCGTCAAATATGTCTTTTCCCAAGGTCAATGAGCCATGGTGGTCAAGCAGGATCGCGTCATACTTTTCAACATATTCGCGAACACTGTCAGGAATTTCTGCAGTGCTTGGTGTCGCATACGGTGCTGTGGGAATGTGTCCGAGCGTGCAGACGACTTCAGGCAAAACACATTGCGACAAACTGACACCGGCTACGGTGAACCCGACCGCAGCGGTAGGATGTGCATGAACGACGGCGCGAATGTCTGAACGCCTGTGATAGGCAACCAGGTGCATTTTCAGCTCTGTCGAAGGCTTGAAATCGGAAAGTGAGTTACCATTAATATCTGTGAGAACTAAGTCATCACAATTTAAGCGGCCCTTGCAGGTTCCGGCCGGCGTGGTCAAAATGAGATTATCAGCCAGCCTTACACTGAAGTTGCCTTCAAGACCGGTTATGTAACCCCGTGAGTAGCAAAGCCTGGAAACCTCGACCAGTTCCTCTCTTGCCTGCTTTTCGGAAAGCACAAATTGCAACGGAAAACTCCTTAGAATCTGAAGAAATAAGCAATTCTTTATGACAGGTTATTATATCTAGTAGACTACTATCGAGATGTAAGTAGCCACCTGAATCGTCACAGACTCGGTCGTGGCGGTGGCCCGACAAAGACAGAGACCACAATACTATGCGGTGTCCAGAATGTTCTGAAAGAAATTCCGTTGCAGCGAGAAGTTGCGACGCGTGCGGTCACAAGTTCAAGCGCAAGCCAGTGCCGGTTGCAGTTTGGGCTGGATTGGGCATAGTTGCAACCGCACTGACCTTCTGGGGCGTTGCATCAGCGGTTGTTCCGAGCCTCACAGACCCTTCCAAATCGCTTGGACGTGTTGCTAAAAATTTCCTTGCCGGACCCAAAAACCCCGAGCACGCAACCAAACTCAAGAACGAATTTGATTCTGCGATTAAAGAATTCCTCGTCGCTAACGGCAAAGACCAATCTCCAGAACTAGTAAAGAAACTACAAACAATCCTGGCGTCAGACGCTTTCGAAGTGCATTCGTTTGAATTGCCACGCGGTTTGAGAGTCATAGAGATCGACACGCTTGTGCAAGCTTCAGACTTCGTAGTGCTCAACTCTCCTGCAGGTACAAAAGTTTATACATTGCCTGACTTCGAAGTTTTCGACAGCGCACAAATTCTCAACGACCACGCACGCAATTCGCTGGTATTGATTGGGCACTCCGCGGGTCAGGGCGCACACAGACCACAGGTCAAAGTTTTTGCGTTGCTTCCTGACGATATTCAAGACGAATCTGCCAAAGCAGTGCCAACCATTGTCGGTGAAGGCTCCGCAGCTTTCGCGCCGAACCACAAAGACATAGTTGCTGAGCTCTCGCTATTCTCCATAGGTGCTGCGCAGAAGCTGTTCACGCAACATCAACCAAGTATCGGACGCGGAGAAGAGGAACGAGTCAAGCAAGTCTTGACCTGGAAAGATGGAGCTTACACATCTACCATCTCGAACGGCAAAGGCGCACTTGGAGCACTGTATGCAGTGGCACGATGCATGCAGTCACCAGCCGAAACAGATCGTTATTCAAACACTCTGTCAACCAAAGCAATCAACTTTATAAAGTCGAATGCCATCAAACTAGATGCGCCAAACTTCGTGATTGGAAGGACTGAAGCTCCATCGAAACAGCGCAGAACACCGACAGTAAGCAGATTGCTGACGGGATCTGCCGGCAGCTTCAGAGTTGAATTGCAAAAATCGGGCGACGGAGCGGATGCTCATGTTGTAGCAAGCAACATCAAGAAAACGGATGAGACCGTCCCAACGCCACCACCGGTGAAGCCATCCGAAGTGGTAGCACAATCGACAGCGCCACAGGTGCAAACACAGACAACCAGCACGACGACAGCTCAAAATACAGCACCGGTGACAGTTACGACCGTGCCAGTTCAAGTGGCTGCAATAAACGACCCCACCTTGAACCACCATCAAGCAACAATCGTCGAGAAGAAAGCAGCCGTAAAGAAAGATACCAAGACCGATATTCCAATCGAAGATCGCATCATCAATAGTGCGAAGAACATTCCGACCAACAAAGACGAGGGGACCAAAACCGCTCAGTCCAAGGAAACTAAAGAGTCTAAGGATTCCAAAGAATCAAAAGACACGAAAGATTCGTCCAGCAGCAAAACTTCCAAGACAGCAGACGCAAACCCTTCAACAGATTCCAAGAAAATCGAAGTGGTCGACCCCAAGTCGCATGCAGTGAAGTATCCGGTTGACGAGGCGTTCACCCCATCACTCGAGAAGACTATTGACAGCAACATCAACTTGCGCCGCGGACCAAGCAATGGCTACAGAACACTGGCACACCTGAGACCAGGCGCGAAAGTCGAAATAATCGGCAAGAAGGATGGCTGGTATAAGGTGCGCAGCGGCGGCACCGAGGGCTTCATCGCCATGTCGACCGTGGACATCAAGAGCCCGTCAGCGACCTCAAGCCCGACAAAAACCGACTCTTCGACGAACAGCAGTAAGAACAGCTCGAAGTCAAGTAAGAACAGCAACCAATCGACAGGCACACCTCAGCTGCAAGTAAGCAACGGTCCTTCACGGACAAGCACTGCGCCGGTCAAGACAGCGTCTTCTTCGACTGGAAAGTCGAGCACACCGAAGGAATCATCCTCATCCAAATCAAGCGCCGCCAAAGAGTCCACAGAGCCCTTACAGAAAGGCTTGACGACCGGCACGCTGAACCGCAATCGAACCATTCGCGACGAGAACCACAACCCCATCGGTGTAGCCTCCAAGGGCGCCAAGGTGGTTGTGCTTACAGGTCTCAAAAATGGCAAGTATAAAGTTCAGTTACCGAACGGAAAGACAGGCTACGTGGACAAAGACACGGTTGACGTGGTTAATAACGCGCCTGAATTCGTTCCCTGATATCCGACCTGTGTTATATTTGTAGGCCGGGACGTGGCGCAGCTTGGTAGCGCGGTTGCTTTGGGAGCAATAGGTCGCAGGTTCAAATCCTGTCGTCCCGAGAGTTTCAGCTCTCAGAGCTTTTCATGTAATCACTGAGTAACCATTTGATCGAAGTGCGTCTTTATTCGCTTCGCTCATCCCCTTGTACCAGATTTAATATCAAAGCGCATCCAGACTCATAAATTTGACGTGCGTGAGCTGGTTGCCTGACCCCTCGTCTGCCCCATCTTCGCCTTATAGAGTTTGAAAGACAAAGCCTGTCAGGCTTTGTTTTTTGTTTTGACTGGAGTGGACACGATCTGCCACATTTTCTGCCATGTACTTGAACATTTTGGGTAGCTAAAGTGGACAAGATCAAACACGAATTCTGATGAAATTTTGGGGTACAATTCGGGACCAACTTAAAATTCACTTTCAATTGACCACAAATTACTGCTTGCGATCAACTCCCAGCCTGACATGCGCTCTTTTGGTTCGCAGCATATCTAGATACAGGAAAGATTATGGTTGTTCAACTAGGCCCCACGCAACTCATACAATGGCTGAACGGCAACGGTTTTCAAAACTACGCTACGATCCTACAGAACGATCGGGATAGCGCGGCTCAACTCCTTACGTTAATGCCGGTGAATCTTATCAACGGGATTGAAATTGCACAAAGCCCCCAGCAATTAGCCTGGCAAAACGTTGGTTTATTCTACCGAACGCAAGGTCGCCTGCACGAAGCGCTAGCGGTATTTGAGCTGTTGTACCAGACAATGACCGAACGGCAGGTAGTCTTGAACCGATGGGTTCACAAAGCGATGCCGTTAGTTTTCCTATCGGAATGTCAATCCGCACTCAACTATAGAGCGGGCGCCAGAAGAAGCCTCTTGCTGTCTCTCATTGAAGATTCCATAAGTCACGGTGGACTGGTTCCTGCAACAAGCGGCACTTATTTCCGACTTGTATGGCAACACGGATATTCGCAATTGCAACTGAACGAAATCGGTCAACTTACACAAGCACAATTTCAACCGACGTTTGATTATTCTTGGTTTCCAGAGTGGATTTTGTCTAATATTGAAACTCCAGATAGATCGATTTCCTCAGAATTTCCTACGCTTGAAGAAGCAAATGAGTATCGCGCCAACGCTGCCTATATTCGAAGATTACTTGTTGATATAGACAACCCGACCATCACAACTGGTCTAGCGTTGGAGAGACTAGCTCAGTACTGTTTAATGCTTGTACCAGGCATAAAAGCTTATCGCAGACGTGGAACACACAGCACCGATTTCGATGTCACATGCTACATGGAGGGCTCTGTCAATGACTTTCGGGCAGAGCTGGGGCGCTATTTCATTTGCGAGTGCAAAAGTTGGAGGGACAAAGCCGATTTTTCTACCGTAGCAAAGTTCGCACGCGTACTTGATTCAGCAAAAGTTCGCTGCGGAATATTGTTCTCGAAAAACGGAGTAAGTCGGGGAATCGGACATCAAGAGAAATTTGGTGCGCGCGAAATTTTGAAGGTGTTTCAAGACCGGGGAGTTGCAATCATAGTTTTCGACCGCCAAGACTTTAACAGAGTGGTTGCAGGCGAAAGCTTCCTGAATCTAATGCGCCTCAAATACGAAAAGATTCGAATGGACCTAGTTTAGATTGAGCACCACTAATCATTGCAAACTAAAACGGAAACGAATTTCTACCATGTTTCCGAAGTGGGAGACCAGATTCTTGCTCCATGTTATTGCACCGAATCGTGACTTTTATAACCCAAACTGGTTCATGAGCTGCAATTAAAAATGTCACTTAACACCGCAAAAATGTTTTCGCGTCCTCAAAAAATTGCGTTTTTGATTGATCCAACCACCACATCCGATTTGGAGATCAATTCGTTACTTCTATTCTGCATGTCGGTGTGGGGCGGACGGCATTTTCCAATCGTTCCAGTGAGCAGTATTAACGAAATGTCTGGTGATTGGTTGTCATTCTTGGCTAACTCCGAGCCAGATTTGGTTTATTCAACTATCAAAATTAGCGACACTTTCAAAGCTCAAATTCGCGAAAGAGTCAGGCCTATCACACTTCTAAACGGCGATAGGAATGAATTTCATTTTGACAGCCAGTTCTTTGAAGTCGCCAGTGTCAGTGACGTAACGCATTCACGATTCAGAAATTTTGCGCCACAAACCTGGTGCCCTATGCTCACAGCTTTCGACACGCTCGGAACAGGCAGTGACATTCGTAGAGCTTCCGACAATTATGCGCTGCGCAATTTCGGATTTCTGCCGCGGGACATTTGGAGAAAACTGGAATTAGACCCCCTAACGTTCGTCGAGAGGTTTCAGATCGAAAATCCGAATTCGATGTTTGACTTGTACGGGTACAAAGTTTGGCCGATAGACTTCTGTAGCTGGAACATTTCCCGCTTCCAACCTGACATACCCTTTTTCTCGTCGCATGTACAAATCATATTGGGAGATAGCTTGTACGAAGTACTCCATTGGTGGAACAGGGGTACAGTACAACGCATTCCGATGCCAGTACGAGACACAATCTGGGTTCCAAGGGAGATGCTTAACGGTGATGAATTGTTCTTCGTTGAACTAGGCAAAGTAATTGGTGGATGGACCGACCTGTTAGGTCCAGCAAGATTTCAACTAGCTTCCTATACCGAGACTTCTCACACTCTGGAAAAAATCGCTAGGACGCTTTCTGAAAGCTCCGGTCAAAGATTTCAAGCAAATAACTTGCGCCTGGAAGAGTTTGATCCATGCCAAGTATCAACTTCAGCGGGTTGCGCACAAGATGATATGGAGTTTCGGACCTTTGAAAGCAAGGGCACTTTGATCAACATACCGACTCCAACCGATCTTAAGAACACGAACAAGAAAAAGTTAGGTTGGATCGTGGAAATCGAATTTCAGACCCCAGTCCTCGGAAACGCTGCAACATTTAAATCAGGTCGCTGGCACCTGCCAGCCCGTGAAGGGCTCGAAAAGCTTTTCTGCAAAAACGCACGCTGCAAGATCAATAAATCCGGGCATTTGGTGGCAGAAATTCCAAATTTAGACAGCACTCAGAATTTGCATCTTCAAATACCTGACGTTCCAGACCTGATGAATCATATTTTGAAAACGGCATCAGACAATACTGCTACGACTACTGCGCATCCTTCAGCTCTGACCCAATCCGTTGACAGCGTGCTATCTCATTTTGATGGCATCGAAAATTATGAACGCTTTACACGTCAAAAAGGTTGGCAAAGTATTTTTGACAAACTAAGCAGTGTCGAGGAAGAATTGAAAGCTTTATTTGAAAGCGAATTACGAGAATACTTTCAGGAATTCTTTCCGAATGATCTTCAATCCTTTGAATCTGCTGCAATCCGTTTGGTATCAGCCTACCGGAGGGAAGGCCACAAGCAACCGCACACGTTAACACTCAAAGGATTGAAAGACCTATTTCACAAATCACAAAAAGTTTGGTCGGAAGAACAATATGAAACTGAACTGTCAGAATTGTTGGAAAGAAGAATACTTTTTGAGGGCTCTGAGCTCACTTGCACCAGCTGCGGTATTAGAGGTTGGTTCACAGTAGATCAGCTTAGCCGCCTTGTGACTTGCACATCTTGTCTTTTGCAATTTAACCTCCCTCACAATCGTAAGCAATCAGTACGAATGAATGGATTAATCTATACCGCTCTCAACAGGTTATACCTGAGACCAGTGATAGCGGCAATCTCTGCAATACGTCAGAAAACGACGGAGTCTATGTTATTTTGGCCTTGCATCGACCTGTGGAATTCGGAATCAAAGTTAAAAATCACCGACATCGACCTATTGGTGTTAGCCGATAGCAGAACCTTGTTCGTTGAAGTAAAATCGAACGCGGCTAGCTTTGACAAACCGAACGAGTTGCTTACTTTCATAAACTACGCTAAGAATGCTAAGCCTGACGAAGTTGTTTTTGCTGCACCTGATCACACTTTCGCACCAGTCGATCCGGCGTGGTTTGTGAACGTGACAAAAGAGCTCACAAAAGAGAACATACTCGCTACCATTCTTAGGCTTACATAACGTTTATAAATTATTCAAAACAAGTAAGACAGCGGTGGTCGTAAGTCGAATCCGCCAAAACATTTCCAGGGCACTGTTTTCTACTTTTGCACTTCCTGCGCAACACTTTGAAGGTTGTTTGGCAGGATAAGCAGCGCAAAGCCTTAGAGTCAGGAGTATTTGGTGATAATTGGGCTAAATCTGCTTTGTAATAGTAGTTAGAGTCATAACACTCTGGGCAGAAGTATCGTCGTAGCCGAGGATCGAAACCATAATGCTTCTTGAGTTCAGCCGGTGTCAATCCAAGCTTATCTACGACGTGTAGAGTTTCTTGCGCGAAAAGTGCACCGGGATTAATATCATAGGCACCAAATAAATTGTCTCGTTCCTCAAAATACATCTTTCTAGTACAATGCCAAGATTGAGGTCCAGTAAACACTTCGCTTATTTGCATAATCGTAATAGCCACGTCTTTAACTGAAACGGTCGCACGTTTGTCCAGCGAATGCATTGTTGTATTTCGCAATCTTCGCAGTCTTTTAAAAGTTGTCTTAAATGAATCCGGCAGCCTCGGCGAGCAAATCGTGTCATGGAGCCTTATCAAGTCTTGCGCATCTACCGTTTTAAAGTCAGCAAAAGATTTGTCTTCAGTATCGCACCCGGAAATCCACTTCCCCGGTTCATCCGAAATAAGGAGATACGGACTGATCGCCGCTATTTTTCCTTTCAGCATAAACTCTGTTCCCTGCTGAGCGAGAGCAATCGAAATTAACAAATTATGCTGAGAGTTTTTCCAATATTTCTCCTCAAGTCTTAGTTGCTCCTCCTCATCGTTGTAATTGTCATATTCCTTGTACCGATCAAGCTCAGTAGATAGCCTAATAATTTCTTCCCAAGCGAGATTTAAAAAGGCTTTACCGGTGGCAACAAATTCATCAGAAGTCGGCAAATCGATAATCACAATGACCTTACTTTTTGAACAACATCATCAAATGATGCTATCTAGATCTAGAGTTTCAAAAAAGAGCACGCAAGTTCATTCTCGCATGAATTTTAGGCGGTAATTTGGGCGCTGAATCAACTTCAAAATTCGTTGTGCTTTAAACTTCCACAGACTCGCTTGTCTCACCACCGTAGCTTCTAAGGTCCAGGGCTCCAACTAAAGGGCTGGCTGGGGCAGCTTGCCACCATCAGACAATCCGCCGACAGCTAAAGCGCTTAAAACCACCGCATTTAATTCCATATTTAAAAGGTATAACAGATGCTCCAAACGCCCGATCAACTGTCATCTAATCGAGAACGAACTAGAGCAACCTTCGCCACTACATTTCAGTCGTTCTTGATTGGTGCGCAGGTTTTTAGTACCGCATATAGGGCAGATGATCTGCGCTGGGCGCCAAGACTTTGCATGCAACTCAGCCTCTGAGAACGAGCCGAATAAAGCATCAGACCCGTCTATATTGTTAGCTGCTGGCGACCCGTCGGCATAAACAACTTGATAATCTTCCCCAGACAGCTTCAAGATGTGCAACCCGTTCGCTGTTTTGTATAGATTTGAATTTTTGGCAGGCCGACCGCCTTTCGCCCCGTTGTTTCTGGCAGCCTGTTGCTTTGCCAAGGTCGTAGACCCTCCGCCTTTAGCGCTTGCGATTAGACGAAGGTCGACAGGTTCCATCACCAAATAAACAAAATGATTAGAGGTTGCCTGACAAATCCTAAGCGGAGTTTCGTGGTGAAAGCAAAAACCGTGTCGGATGCTGGGCTGTTTCTCAAGTTTAGGAGGGCAAGGCAGCTTAGCGCAGAGCTGTCGGTAGTGCTCATCGCATAATTCAATCAAAGTAAAGAATTGCATTATCAAAACCCAAGTAACTTGGATATCATAACCCAAGTGTCAAAAGAAGCAAGTTAAGTCGAAGACTACGCTGTCCACCTCACTATATTGCCAAGATTGTACGAAAACCAGTAAACCGGTGCAGTTCAATTCACAGCTGCAATTCTGACTGCGCTTGTTTGTACGCCTCGACGAAATCCACTGCTACCGCCCTTATTTGTTCAATAATACGACTTACAAACAATTGGGAACTAACTTCCCCGGTCCTAAGCCGTGGTGACATCCAAGTGACTACAGGGTAAAAGTCATTTCGCTCCCGTCGTATGTCACGCTCTAAAACAGCAAGCTGAGTGACGTAAGCGCGGACAGCGTAGACATACGTCCCACGGTCACTTTTTATACTTTCAACGGTAATTCCCAAATTTCCGGGTGCATTAACCGCTCCATACTGTTCACTGGTTAACGTTTTTATACCGGCGTCATTCACAAGCTTCTCGATCTCTTCCTCAATTTTTTTTGAACTACTTTGCAGATCGAATGCTTCAATTTCACATGGCAAAGGCGTAACGGCGATCCGGAAACCATCAAGAGCCATCAAAGATTCCCGTTGGTTTCGTTCAAATTCGTTGTAGTCACTCATAAAGCTCTCCAATCACTTAACCTAAACATATCGCTTACCGACAGCATCAGATGCGTAACAGTAACATCCATCTAATGGTGCCCTGCCGAATGTCGAATACTCAGAAATAGGGGTTTCACCGACAGTCGAAAGAGTAGAGTTGTAACTATTTTACATCAGCGACAGATTGAAACACTTTGAATTTTCACGAATACGCAAGAATTGCAGCACCGCATGCCGTAAGGCAGAATGAAGGTTCCGATCACGGACGCACCAAACCTTGCAGAATCGTTCATTAAACATGGTTCGATACGTACTTTGCACTGATCGGTCCTAGACCATTAAGCCACTACATATGGTACAACTAATTCAGCACAAGTTATAAAAAACTCTGTATGGCTTGATCGCCCTTGGGCAAAAATCATCATTTACTACGTGCTCACGTCTCATAACCTGGGTTAAACACTGCCAATTTGCAATCTAATAGTTCACCACCATTTGCCACAGCATGGTGGCGTATATGGTGATTAATCTCAGTCGCATCTTGCCGTGAAAGGCACAATCACAAAACTTGATCGTCTTCTTATTTATCAAACCTGCTCAATGGTGCTAGTCACGGTTGGCTGCTAACCCCTAAAGAATAATAACTGTGTGTTCGAAATCCATATCCTATGTAGCTCCTATCGTAAATTCGTAAAGCGACACCCTTACTACAAGCTATAACAGACTTCGAGCATGGCGCGCAAGCCCTTTCCGATTGTATATACGTTCGATTCATGCGCTGTTAGAAGATCCGCATGGTTCTGACTCGGTCACGACACCAGCTGGCACCTTAGTGTTGCAGCGTACCAGCTTAAGGCGTTAATAGATGAGCAGTTGAGGCGAGCAATACGCCGAAGATACCTAGCCCTCCTCATCAGGTCCACGGCGCATTTACATTTGTGCTCCAGACATTAAGGCATGAATCGCTCAGCGAATGCAGACTAAGGTCGACATGGAATGTTGAACAATTTGTGATCTGTGGGGAAAGCCAGCCGACTTCACCTATACACTCGTTCAATAAAATGAGGTTGAAAATGCAAATTTCAAAAGAACAACTGACCAAGCTTGCGGCAGCCTATGAACTGCTTACGATAATTGGTGATCACAAGTGGGAAGAACATGGCGACATGGACGAACATGACTTGGCATGCAACGCGCAACTCCTCATGAAAAGAGTCTTCATGGATATGGGAGTTACGGACCAGTACGGAAATATGATTGAACCCTACAATCAGACCTATGAGCTGATTCGGGATGTCTACAGTAGCGGCTATCGACGTCTTGGGAAATAGTTTTTGGAGGAAGAAAAATGGAATTGAGCAGCACTGAGAAGGACGAAGTTCGTAAAATTAGGGACCGCGCGCTGGATTTGATATCGGAACGAAATCAATATGACATTAGCGAAAGGCGGGCGTTGGAGAGCCTGAAAGACGGCAGTTTGCTCGATTATCTTAAACAAAGTTTTGATTCTGTCAGATCCGGGTTGAACGCTTTCGATGATGGTCCTTTTATGACTCGCTTTATGGAAGACGATCTTCCAGGCGGAGTGATTTCGCTTAAGGATGAAGTCATTCACTTTGACTTGGTGAGCAATCCAGTCAAGATAGTTTTTAAATATCCCGGTGAAGACGTTTACATCTCGGAGCTTGAGCATCAAGTCTTCTATCACCCAGCTGATGAACGCCCCGCTTGGTATTCAAGCGTGGAACGTTACCACGGCAAGACGAGCCATATAACTACTAATTCATTGGCACTCCGCGTATTTAAGTGGCTTACGGAAAATTACCGAACTCACTGATTCTAAACGTATGTAGTAAATCGGTTAATTGGTTAATTGGTCTTTCAATGAGATGGTTTTTAATCTTTCAAACTGTTCTTCTACTGCTCTGGGGCTCGAAGGCTAGTGCACTAGACCACAAGAACTTGCGCAATTTCACGACAGCAGCTGTGATTGTCGAAGAGATACCAAAGGAAGCGGCTCATTTTGGTGTAAATGAAGACAGAATAAAAACGATGGTGCAGCTAAAACTGCTTAAGAACGGCATAGCCGTTTGTCGAGATATCGATGAATGTGATGCACCGACATTCGACATTGCCGTTAATTCACTCATTCATGATGACATGCTGTTTTGTACCATCTCGATTACCGTACGAGAGCAAGTGGTTCCATGGTTGGTGCTGAAACAAAAGCGAGATCCCCAGACAGGCAGCTTACAAGCCAACCGCATGGAACTCCTAAAGGAGTCAGAGTGGGCAATTGTATGGAAGGGGGACACTTTTGGTGTCTTTGGACGAGCGAGACTGCCCGAAGAAGTCTATCAAATGGTGAACCAGACCTTGGATGGTTTTTTGAGGGATTTCTACCTTTCAAGGCAGAAAGTCCCAGGTACGAATAAGTCGGTTTTATGAGTTCTGATGCCCGGCTCCAGCATAGTCTGAGACGTGTCAAGAATCGTCTCTGAGGCATCGCAAATGGTGCCTAACTTTATTTCAGGGCGGGGAAATTTTGGACTTGCGATATATACAAAACATAGCCGCCCTTTTGCTTTGGTGGAGATATTGACGGCGCATGCACCCCACGATCGCCTTTTCTTGACGTTAAGGGTGGGGGTGCCTGCCGGCGGTCGCAGCCAGGCTTGCTAGGCTGTCTTCAGCAGTCTTTGAAGTGTTGAGACGCTCAATCCAGTCTACTTTGCTGCTTGTCGCATGCTGAGTTCTTGGCTTACCAGCTCTCTTGCCTGGTTCCGCTCAGCAGCACGGTCTCTCGCTCGTCGACCAAGCTTCACGCCTGCCTCACGTCTAGCCCGCAGCCCTGCCTTAGTGCGTTCGCTCAGTATCTCTGCTTCAGCCTGATCAACGACAATTAGAACTACGCGGTTGTCGAAACTATTGTCTCATCAACTGACTTTTTTTCTGACTAGTATTTTCGTGCATAAGAACTGGTAACGACAGAACAAATCTGTTGTCCCTCGTTACCGAAAAGAATCACAAGCGGCCGAATTTGCTGTGCACTAAATGCTGTGCCGTCGACTGAAAGAAATGAGACCCTAGTTTGGATTGTGAGCATCCTTTATTTGCGCAAAATAATGATCCGAGTCGGCATAAGAAGACAGATTTATTTGCATTTGGCACTTCACTCCGTTAGTAATTCGAAACACAAACCAGCTGTCTTTCAATTCATCTGGAACACTCTTGAAGGCACTGAATTGCGTATTGCGGAAGACAATTGATGTTCTCTCCGCCGGAATTTTGATAGCAAAATATCTCGAACTTCGGCCTAAGTCGAACAATTAGTGACACGTACTCAGGTGTTTTCTACTTCAAATTAGCACTTTTGATAGCAGCAAGAACTCTTTTTTCGCAATCATCGGACCAAGTTCGGAACGTTAAGCTAGGTGTTAGCCAAGTAGGGTCGCCCCCGTGATGTTCGGGCTCAAAGTAGTACCAGAATTGATACTGCTTCGAGCTTGAGCTCTGCAATCCACCTTCCTGAAGTATTTTACTCTCGTTGCTTGCTGAGACGGAAGAGCCTGTCATGGCTATTGTGCACTGAATCACCAAAACCAGAAATTTGCAAAAGGGGCAATAAGCAATTCCGGAATTTCATTTTCGTTTCCTCGATGGAAAGGTGCTCTCGCTGCTTACGGCACTGTATGTAGTGCCAGCAACCCCTGTCGGTTCAGCGACTGGGCTGTTTTCGCTCACGACCAATCCCCCTCCTTTTCTTGCCACTCTCTTCAGACTCCGCTGTGCAACTCCTTGCGGATTGTACTCATCTGTCCTGGCTTCGTTAGACCGTGTCTGTTTTGAATTTCAGTGAAATCGAAGTGTTCTGGTCTCGCTGTCCATAGACTGTGTCCAGGGCTAACACCAGGCTGCACAATGACGTGAGTGCACTCGATGGTGCCATCCCCGTTCATTCGAGCGCTTTCGGTAATTTCCTTTTCGGGTTCGCTCATCCCAATCTCCACTCCTCGTAAATCGGCGCAAACAGGCACCGTAATGAGTTCGAGTAATCATTATCATGATGTGGCGTTGCGTGCAGAGTCCCTCACCTGTCAGCCATAGGTCTTCTTCATCAGCCAATAATCCCAACACTCGCCTAGCCTCTTTCCGGGCAGACTCGGATTTAATTGTCCTTCCGTGTAAAAGCCAACCGCAAAGTCGCATGGATAGACAGTTACAACAGCGCTCATATTTGCGATGAATACAATAATGACTAGATTTGGTATCGCTTATAAACCAATAAGTCCGGCTCTGTCAGAGCGAAATCATGCCTCGATATTGTACTTACTTATTTGAATGCCTCACCACATTAATCAATCTGTCGATGGCGTGCTTGTCGTTAAGCAAGTTCACGTTGATTTTGTCAGCAGCTTTACCATTGAAACGAATATTGCGAGCGCTGAAATCTGACGTAGTATTTCCATTTGCCTTCGCAACAATGGCTACACGCGTAATCATCAAGCCACTGGGGATAATAATTCTTACCGATACCGGCTGATATGTGCCAGTTTCGACTTTCAATAGACTCGAATTGAATGCCGCGCTTTCATAGGAATATATTTTAGTCGCGGGTGCAAAGAATTCAACCGATACCAGCGGCGGTGCAAATTCAGAACCGGGATTCAAATAACGGTCCATTTCAACATCAAGGTAAGCACTGTCAGGAAAAGGAGCCCCTGTCCCGGGCATAATCAAAGCAAAGTCTGCTGAGCCTAGTATTGCAGCAGCGCCAAAAGTAGGTTGGTCACTAGATAGTCTGACAACTGGTTGCTCCGCGGAAATATTCCAAACGACTCTGGGGCCGACTTGATTCGGCGGAATCGTTTTTGCGCGCTGAACTTCGCCGTACATGGTGTTAGCGTTCACGCGACCGACTGCGAGCGCAAAGGTTGCGAATAACGCGAACGCTGTTAGGCTTTTGTTCATAGAAGGAAACTCCTGCCACTTTGAACAGATCTCGATTTCGCCATTATAGTCTCCCGGTCGCCGCCCAGTATTTTTCAAGTAACCATACTCGAGTCGTATCGTGTGCCACACCTTGGAGCAAAGATTCGGCAGTTCGCGGCCCGACAATGTATAATTAATCAATAACTGTCGTTGCAGACTCTGCAACCAATCGCATGCAAAATTTTGAAGATCCAGAAAACTGGACCGGTGGACCGACCTTCGATTTGACGCTCATTTCTGAGGCACGATTAAGTGGAAGTTCCATCAACGAATTGCTGTTAGCTTCTGGCAAGTTTTCACTCTACTCCGGTTCTCCAAAAGAGAAAGGCATGCGGACGCTTTGGGAACTATCTCCAAATGTGAAATTGCCTGCGAGACACTCGCATTACTGGTCGACCTACAGAACTCCATATTTTTACTACAACTTCCACATTCGACCAAAGGTGTTTCAGAAGTACATAGGTACAAAATCCTACGAAGATATTGCACAGATTGAGGATCCGACGAATCTGGCTATTCTCATAGAAGCTTTCATTGAAATAGTGTTTCTTATCAAATCTAAATTCAGTATCGAGTATGCCACCATCGCGGACGAGAACGACGGTCGAGGTCATCCAGACTGGAGAAGCGACCTAAAAGGAATCTACATCAGCAAGTCCGTATGCGAGCTTCTGCAGATTCCTTCAGTTCCAGTTGATGAAGCTGACCTAAATTTCTCAAATTCATTTATCGACGTGCCCAGGGCATCGTCCGAAGTTCACACCGCCCTTGCGTCCTTAAGAACCAATAGGCTCAGGCAAATAGTCAAGAAACATGATCCGGCTGGTTTGCTTGCATTAGGGGCTCCTTCTGACGAATACGATGCGGAAATCTCACAGCTAGACCACGCGCTGCAATCGATCAAATCAAGTGAGGCACTGGCGATATTCTTGCAGGATCAATATTCCGGTATCAACATGGGGAAAAGCGATTTATTGGACCGTATCAAAAAAATGTCCGATGAGATTTGGTCCTGGCAGTATGAGACTAGTGACTACTAGTTCAGCTACAAATTCAAATGCCTCGATCATGCTGCATTCGATATTTCTCGATGATAGGCAGAAGTTTTGAGACGTGTTGCTCGGCCATTTTCCAAACAGTTTCCGAATCGCGATTCCAAGGCCTTGTTGCCGGGTGCGCGACCTGCAGCATGTCTTTGCGCCACTCCGCGATATCCGTTTTCAGAAATGACACTTGCGCGGTTACACGACTAAGGACATCCAGATTAAAACGTAGTGCATCCTGACTTGTTTCAGACTCCAGAAAATTTTCCTTCCCGGCAGAAACACAGCGTTCTATCTTTTTTATCAGAGCGACGATTTCCGGAATCAACAATTTATCTTCATTCCAATTGTTTTCCACTTCGTAAACGGACTGCTCATCGGGACTTCGAAGTTGCAGTTCTAAATCGCTGAAGTCGAGGTCAAACGGAAAACTCGGTAGCCTGCGGTGTAAGCGGTTCTCGTTTCGTCGAGCCAACTCGTAATAATGATTACCTGAAACAATCATCCGACCAGTCATGGCGTGAGAAGAGCCGATCGTCGCAAACCGCAGAATCGAGGCTTCCCGATAACTGTCAAAAGCAGTAGCTTGAAAGCTCAAACAGAGTTCCGTGCCGATTTCCTGCATAATGCGTCTAAGCTGGTCAAATGATTGGACAGTTGGCGCCACAAAAGCCTTCAATTCAAGCAGACAACGCGGATTATCGGTGAACTCGGCATTAAAAGTCAGCCACGCCTTGTGTTCACCAAAATAATGATTTGCGTCTAGTAACCAACCTACTCTATCGCCAGCCTTGTGCGAGCTTACGATCAAATCAACTACTTGTTCAAACAATTTATTTACAGTCAAATGACTGCTGGTTGTTCATCCACCTTAAACCAAATCAAGTTTGCACGCAAGCATCAACCAAAAAATGAGACAAAGACTGATTTGCTAGTTTATGTTGCTCATACCGAGACATAGCGCAAAATTCAATCGAGTTCCCGATGTCTACGAATCGCCTCACGTGCGAATTCCTCTGCTTTCTTCTGCTCCTCAGTACAACCACTTACAGGATCTCGACCTTGCATAACTGGAAGCAAAACAAATCCATATTGAACGCCTTTGAGCGCAGCCGCTGTTCTTGTCGGCACTTTTAGTTTACTCAGTATGCCTTTGATGCAATGCTCGACGGCGCTCGATTCTAATTCCAGTTCTTCAGAAATTTCTTTATTACGAAGATCAAGACGAACCAAAACAGCCACTTCTTGCTCTGTCAGACCGAAATCATGTGTTGAGACAGTTGGTGTCTGTCTAATCAAGTGAACAATTTTCGGCTCGCTATAACTCCTCGCAGCAATGAGTTCTTGAATAGCATCGAACAACACTTGTGGACCAGAGCCTTTCAGACAAAATCCGTTTACGCCAGCTCTGGTCAACTGATAGAAATATTTGGTGGCATAGTATGAGTCCGTCCAGACCAAAACACTAGAATTCGACGATTCCTTTCTTAGAGCGCTGCACAGAGTAACGCCACCAATATCATCGAAAACGATGTCTAAAATTACGACATCAGGTGCCAGGGTTCGAACCAATTCGAGTAAAGATGCGCCGTCTTTTGCCTCACCTACAATTTCCATAAATGGTGAAATCATCGCGGACAGACCCGCTCTAATCAAATCATGGCGATCGCATATCACCGTACGCGGACGATAAGAAAATCTCGGACTATCAGGCCACTCGACATGAGAACCGCCACCATCCGAACCTCGTCCATCACCCGTTCCTGTTCGGGTAGGACGGTTGCGTCCGGATCCGTCACGCCCAGAACCGCTTAAACCCTTCGTTTCGGGCTCGCCAGGATGGTCAGTACTCGACATCGGACCAGGTGCCCCAGAATACAGTTTTATCAATAGCCACTACAAGCGGCGCCCTAACTCAATATGACAGAAAACCTTTAGATAGCTAGCACTACCGAGTGCGCTGCCAGATCTCGTAAACTTGCCCTTGCTTGGTGTGAAATACTTCCGGGCGAGCAGTGCCTGGGAATGAAAAAATCGCTTTCAACACATCGTGGTCAAGCTCAAAAATCCCCTGTAGCGCCTGCCCGGCGAATGGACCTTCATCAGGCAGCAAATCGATCTGGTTTGGTGACACCGCAGTGTTCAGCTTCACGCCACCGGTTTTGCTTTTTGGAAAACCACCGACAAACATAGGATAAGACAACTCAGCCCATTCCAAATTGAATTTGTCATCTTCAGTGAAACTATAACGAAATTCCTGGAAGATGCTGTAAGGCAGCCACTTCCCATGCAACTGGCAGCCAATCACTTTCCATTCACCGATCAGTTCCTTCAACATTGCGCGTTTCCTCTAGTGTTCTACTTGATCAATTCAGCAACCAAATTCGCCATCAGCATCGACATTTTTTCAACAATGCTGCGATGCACAACAATTTCATATTCTTCCAGCAAAAGCTTCGGATCGCGATAGCCGATGAACGTCTGTTCCCCGCGCCAGATCACTATCTTGAGGGGCAGTTCAATCCCAACCGCAGGACATTCTTGCATCAAAGAAGTGCCCACTTTCGGGTCGCCGAAAATCACCACCTGTTCGTCTTGCAATTCCAAACCTTGTGCACGAGCCGCTTCAGCATGATCGATGCGAGCGAAGACCCGAATGTTCTTGCTGCGCAAAATATTTTCAAGCTTGTCGGCGACTGCTTGCACACTTTCGGAACTTGAATTTATGGTCAAAGAATGATTCATTGCGGCGAAATAACACTATCCAAACTCCAGCCCTCTGCCGGAAATCGTCGTAATAATACAAGAGATCATTTTGATTTTTGTTGATACGGATTTCAAGCACGGCTAAAATGAACTCCTGATGAAAGAAGATTGGGAAATAAACAAAGAATTGAAAGAACTGGCGGAGAAGCTTTCCGCTCTTAAGTGCGTACTGCAGCCGCTCTCTGAAGAGAAGGTAGCGGCGTGGGAAGCAAAATGGGGGGTCACACTGCCTGGCACTTATCGCCGTTTCATTACGGAAATCACCGACGGAGTCGTCATGCCAAGAGCCACTCTGATTCCGCTGGAAGAGACAATGACAACGGCGCGCGGTAACAACTGGCTGCCTTCGCAATTACCCCGCGATTTCCTTCAAAAGCCTTTCTTGCCGGATGACGACTTCAATCCCGACACCATACCTGGTCTGGACGACATGACCTGGCGCTGGAGCGATGACGAATACTCCAAATGGTGGATGGAACACCTGCATGGCACAATAGTTATTTCGCGGCACAAAGAGGAACGCACCTCATTTCTCGTCGTCACGGGCAAATCGCGCGGGCAGGTGTGGGCTGACCTGACCACGGTCGGCGAGGGCTATGAGAGAGCAGACTGGGACTTTCTCGACTGGGTTTTAAGAAACGCTGCATAGGTAAATCAAATGGAAATTGTCAATTTAGCAGCCTACAAATTTGTAAGCATCCCCGATCCGAATTCCTGGAGACCGAGAGTCAAGGCTCGCTGCCAGGAGCTGGGCGTGATGGGCAGCATACTCTTCTCGCCCGAAGGCATAAATCTGTTTGTCGCGGGAGAGCGCACTGCCATAGACGCGTTTCTTCATTTTCTGCGAACTGATGAATTGTTTGGCGGAAGATTCGCCGACATCATAGTCAAGGAAAGCGTCTCTGAAACACAGCCGCACAAGCGGATAGTCGTAAGACTGAAAAGCGAAATCATCACCATGAAGCATCCAATGCTGGTGCAACCGACTGATGAGCGTGCACCAGCAGTAGAGCCAGCTCAATTAAAGCGCTGGCTCGATCAGGGTCACGATGATGAAGGAAGAGAACTATTGCTGCTTGATACGCGCAATGAGTTTGAAGTCAACATCGGCACGTTCGAGGAGGCGATTCACTTCAAGATAGAAAAATTCAGTGAATTCCCGAAAGCATTTGATGACACCAAACCAACTATCAATGAAGACCTGCAGAACAAAACCGTAGTTTCATTTTGCACAGGTGGAATTCGTTGCGAGAAAGCCGCTTTGTTTCTCAAAGAAAGGAATGTTCCTAATGTCTTTCAGCTCGACGGCGGCATCCTCAGATACTTCGAAGAAATCGGCGGCGCTCACTGGAACGGCGAATGCTTCGTTTTCGATCGACGTGTCGCGCTAGACCCTGCGTTGAACCCAACTCAAAAAGAATACGAAATAACAGCCAAGCAAAGTCGCATGGAACAATACTATCGATGGAAAGCGAAGAAAGAGTCCGAAGCCGGCGCAAATTCTTCGCAATCCACCGTTAGTTAGCCATCTAGAATTGCTCTTAGCGGGCGTTAGCTAAATTCGCAGTTAGCGATCGCCAGCTAATTCGCACTCAGCGGTCGCCAGCCGGCTGGTAAGGCTGCATTGGTACGGTCATCGCCTCATATGGGTTCCAGGTGGTCTTTATGGAAGGCTCGACAGTATGCGTAACTACTTGCTGATCTCCGGACCCCGGTAAGTAGTCGTTCTTCAAACGCCTCAGACCAGTACGCAAATTAGCTTGCTCATCTGCAACATTGCCCAGAGCGCGATTCATAGCAGTCACAGCACCTTCAACGTCTCCTTCGCGCAGCAGTCGCTCGGCTTTATCGATGTGGAAACTTGCATCCTGCTCGGCACCATATCCCCCGTCGATGTGTTTTTTCGCGCTCTTATCGGCGCCGATCAGATCTTGTAGGTTGCCAAATCCAGAGTCGAGGCGAGCACCGGAACTATTCAAATCGCCCGAGGACTGGCGCAAATTCTGGATAGCAGCATTGAGATCACCATTACGGGCATTGCGAATTGCGTCATTCAAATCATTGGTAACCTGATCACCACCTGTAATGGCAGCACGAATATCCTTCAGCCCCTGCGGATGATTATAAGTCTGATCGTCATGCCTTAATTGCGCGAGGTTATGGTGAAATGCCTTCTGTTCTTCCGTTATTTCCTCTGAAGTACTTCCCATCGAGCGCAAAGCACCTTCGATATCACCTTTGCGAAGCCGTTCCTGAGCATCGTAGATGTGTGAATTTGCACGACCTTCTCGATAATAAGCCTCGCTCAATGACTTCTGCGCATCATTATCGCCTTTAACGAGATCGCTCACGTTCGGCTGAGCGCGATCAAGAAATCCGCCGCCTTTGTCCATATCAGAAGATGTCGCTCGCAACGCAAGCAAGGCGCCGGTCACATCTCCGTTTCTAGCGCTAGCCATTGCGTCACTCAAATGAGACGCGGCATCATCTACTGCATTTAGACCACGATTAACATCCTTGATACCAGCAGCATGATTAGGTGCTTCACTTTTGGAGTATGGAGACGAAAAATTTGACAATTCCGAAGTTAGCTGATCATCCGATTTCAACTTGTCGTTTGTAGCTTTGCATGGAAAAACAGAGGCATATGAGGTATCTTTCGGGCTGTACGCATCAGCAGCTGCATTCGCTAATGGCGGAGTTCCGGCAGATAAACGAGCTTCGACCGCGTCAAATGATTCAGGTGCACGGTGTATTGAATTCGCCATGTTGATAAATCCTCCATAGAAACGATGCAATGAAGCTGCAAAACTGCACTTCAAAGTTGAATCGGCTTCCGTGTGTGTCAATTCGTTAGTAAATTGGGCGGGCAAACCGGAATCGGTTTTCATCAAGGAATCTAAATTATCGGCGTGACCACGGCATGACCACAGTCAATATCTTTCCAGCCGCCGCTAAAGAACCTTCAGAGCGTTCAAAAACTCGCCCACAACAAATGAACTTAGATTCGCCAGAATGACGGCGAGCATATCTCGATAAAACGTTCGCGTCCGAAACTCTTCACGCGTTCCAAACGCCCACCAGAAAAGTGCGCACTCGCTGAGCGGAGCAAAAGTTTCCGCAGCAATCAAATAGAGAATCTTATGATGCACCGGATTTATGAAATGTGGTATCACCCATATAACGATCGGATATGAACACGCCGTCAGCCACACGCCGGCAAATAACTTCTCACGCAAAGAATGCCGCTCACACAGACAAAAAACGAGAACCGGCGTCTCGATCAGGACCGATAGAGTAAACCCTACGGCGGTCCAGAGGAGTAGAGCGTTCACGTCTATCATTTACGATATGGTTTTCAACAGGAATGGAATCTCGGCTAGAACATGCGCCATCGCCAGTGTGAAGTATACATCTCTGGTAATGGAATAATTCAGCGCAAAACAAACCCACAACGCTAAAACTGCAAAAGTGGAAGAAACGAATATGGCAGGCACCAAATGTCTCAATTGATCGGAGCGATGAGCAATCGGGATCGAACCTGGCTGCCAGTTGCGCCATCCGGCACTTACCAGTGGAATCGCGACGAGCCAAACGCCGTAGTGCACCATTTCGAGAAAGGTGTGCATCGCTACAAGCATGTGCGATGAAGCGTATGGCATTACCTGAGACCCGGCATGTTTTGTTATTTGCGACGTCAACAAATCGACGGCGCCCAGGGGTGGCGCATCACGCAGAGTCCACCAGATGGCGGCGAGAAAGAGCGGCACTGTCGACAAACACAAGTGATAAATCGGACGCCAACTCGGCTTACTACGTTGCAACTCACGGTCGAGAATCCAGCAGCCAATCAGTGGATGCAGATAGACAAGTCCCAAACTAAACCAGGCAGGAAAAACGAGAGCAAAAGAAATTGCAAGAAGACCAAATGGCAATGCCAGGCCTGACAAATTCGAGCCCGGCAGCACCGAGCCCCGCAGTTCCGAGCTGCGCAGTTCAGAGCCGAGCAGTTCAGAGCCGAGCGGTTCCGCTCCTTGCCGATGCAAACCTTGCGCAGCGGATCCGCTGCTGGAACTTAACCGCCATCTGCCTGACAAGACAATCAGCCGAACACACCAGAGCACGAAAGCAGCGTCCCAGAAACCGAGCAGCGCACTGTATGCGGTGCCCGTCAAAACTTTCAAGTGAACAGCAGCCATCAGCGCGATATAACAGCCTGTGAGCAAGGCTATTCCGCAAAACGACCAGACGAAGAATTGCTTGAACTTTCCAAACCGAGCAGGCAAACGCGAAAGAAAGTATCGCGCCTCGATCCAATTATGAGGACCGGCAAACAAAAAAACAGTTGCAACAGAAAAACCAATTGGCGCGCAGCCAGCCATTGCGGCGGCAGCCAGGGCAATCGCGAAGAATCCTAATCCAAATTCAACTGCCCCGTCGGGTTTTGCTTGAGAGCGAACCGAAAGCATTGTAATCAGCCCCGCCGTGACTCAAACAGCGAGCATTCGCTAGCGTCTTCCTGACAGCTGATTGGCGTCCAGAGTCGCGCCATTTCCGCCGCTCTGAGCTTGTGCAAGCTTGGCTTTTGCCGCTTTTCTCTGATTGACGAACCACAGCCCGAAAAACATTATGGCAAGGGAAAGACATATCCCAGCCAGCACAATTGGCATCGTCTGATCTGGCGGTGGTGGAGGACCAGGCGCTATATCAGCTTGAGCTTGCTGCACTGTAGCAAACATGACTAAGATTAACGCCGCCAGATTGAAGCTTTTCATTGTGTTCTCCTCTTTCAACCGATTATAGTTCAACAGTCAAATCGCCGCATTTTAGGAGTGATTTTAGACTTTTTGCCCGATTTTAGGTTCCGTGCCTGCCAATAGCCGCTTAATGTTGGCGCGATGACTGTAGACTACAAAGACTCCAGCAAACAAGCAAAAGCCGGTATAGGCAGGTTCATGGCTGTAAAGCCACATCACAATTGCCGAAGTGCCCACCGCAATCAGCGATGCCAGGGAAACAAACCGGAACAGATATACGAGCAAGATAAATAAAGCGAAGGACGTAAGCGAGCCCATCCAGTTCATGGCGAAAGTCGTACCTAGCGCAGTGGCGGCGCCTTTGCCGCCTTTGAATTTCAGAAAAACCGACTTACTATGGGCGACAATGCAGATCATCGCTACGGCGCAAACAATCCACATAGAGTTGCCTATTTCGGGCAGCAAATCATGCTTAGCGCAGTAAACAGCGAGATAGGTCGGTATAAAACCCTTGAGATTGTCGAGAAAGAAGACGAGAGCAGCAGCGCCCTTGCCAGCTGTTCGCAAAACGTTGGTGGATCCCGTCGAACCGCTACCGACAGTCAAGAGGTCGATACCGCGGGTGTATTTCACAACCCAGTAGCCGATTGGCAAAGCACCGAGCACATACGCTGTTATGAGCAACAAAATCGTGTTCATGAGAGGAGACCCAAAGATTCACTCCGATCTTAGCCTATGCGCGCACCGAAAATGCTTTCACTCCAGGGTTCACAGGCAATACGAGCTGGAAATAAACACGACGGCATTAGAAGAAGGCGAGCCGGGTACAAATACTTTAGTCAGTCAAGCAGGTGATCACGTGCAGTCCAGATCTCAAAGAGACAGCAAATATGATGAGCGCGACCTTTCCGCGGTTATTGAACTGCGGGTTCCTGACGACAACCTCGTTTCAATAAACAGAAACAGCCGTCCAGATGAGCACACTGATGAGCCAGGTGTTCAGCCCGGCGAATCAGCTCAAATAGATGCGGCTTCGACAACTGAAAAGCCCTCCGAAACGGATGGCGCTCAGCAGGCGGAAGAGCCGCCTGAAATCAACCTGCAAAGCTCGGAAGAAGAATTAAGGGTCAACAATAGCCAAACACTTAATTCGAGCCAGCACGATTACATAGAATTCTCCAACAAATTCGGACAGAGTATGGAACCTCCAGGAAATTTCTACAAAACCTGGGACCGCCATCTAAAGCAACCCTTCAATTTTGCTTACTTCACGATTGCCGCCGCAGCTATCGCATATGTCTCCACAAGTTGGAATCTACCGACACTTTGGCTGGCAGTCGCAGGATTCATGCTATTCGCGCTTGCCGCATTTCGGACGAGCTGGAACCGCAGACTTCATCCGAACGACTTTGCGATCGTTTTCTCAAGAAAAACCAAAATGATGATAAGAGCCACTGCCATTCTCTTTCCGATTCCCTTCTTCGTAATCTCCGTAGCACAGCCACTTTCATACGCGCAACTGCATGAAGGACAAAAGCTTTTTCATGATGGGAAATACGATAAAGCCGTAACACGATTCAATCGCGCTACGATGCTAAATCCGCGACTGGAACAAGCTTACGCCGAACTGGCTGACTGCTACAACTTTACTTATGAATATCCAAAGAGCCTGGAAAGCGCAGAAAAGGCTCTGCAACTTGACCCTACAGATGGTGCGGTTTGGGCATCCAAGGCATGGGCTCTAAACCAACAGAACAAATACTCTGAAGCTTTAGCAGCGGGGCAAAACGCGGTGAAGTTCGATCCCACCAGCGGAGAAGCGCATCGTACAGTAGCAGACGCATACTTCGGTCTGGGAGAGTATGAAAATGCTCTTGCCCCCGCCAGCGAACATGCTCGTATTCATTACGAGGAAGCTGACGCATTCGATTTGAAAGCAGACATTTTGGAAAAACTGAACAGAAAGGACGAAGCAGCGCAAGAACGTGCCGCAGCAAAGGCCTTAAGCAAACGGGAAGCTGAATGACACAAACAAATTCCTTTGCTCTGGACAGACACTACGAAGACGAAAGACTGACGGCAATTTACGACTTTGACAGTGGATGGTCACCCGACCGTCAGTTTTACCTCGACCTTGCCACCTCACCAGGTACTGAAATTTTAGACCTCGGCTGTGGCACGGGACTTCTCGCCAACGAGTACGCAGCGAAAAAGAACAAAGTCACTGGAATCGATCCGTCGGAAGCAATGCTTGCAGTCGCCCGAGAAAAGTTCTATGGCGATGAAATTGAATGGGTACAAGCGTTTGCACAGGACTTCGACCTCGGTAAGACTTTTGACCTGATTGTGATGACTGGACACGCATTTCAGGTATTGCTTACGGATGACGACGTTACAGCAACATTTAAGAGCCTGCAAAAGCATCTCAAACCAAATGGATTGATTGTGTTCGAATCGAGAAATCCATCGATAGACTGGCAGAAAAACTGGAATTACGATATCGAGATTGAGCTTCCCACTGGTGGCACTGTAAAAGAAGCACGCCGATTCATTGCGATGGAAGACAACAAAATGTCGTTTGAGCTGCGCTACCAGTTCAAAGATGAGCTCTTAACTTCCAATAGTGTACTGAGATTCTGGACCCTGACTGAGATTCAAAACCATCTAGCCGAAGCAAAATTGCAGGTAGAAAAAATTCTCGGCGACTGGAACGGTAATCCGTTTGCCAACACAACCTCCGAAGAGATGATTTTCTTTCTCCGCCATCAAAGTTGACCTGGCGTGTTTGATTCCTAGCTTGTGGAAGTTAACTGTCAAAGGATTAGACAATGAATCTGGATTCGCTGCGGTCAAGCCTACAACAGCAGCTAATTGAACAAGCGAACAGGCTTGAACTGAATCGAGACACGATCGAACTAAACTATGTGTTGAATTGGGGCGGTTTTGTTAATGCGTCATTCACTGCCACCGATGGTCGCAAAACATTTCATATAAAGGTTTCTCAATCACAAGAAAGTGATGAGAGCCTTCGAAGATGGTGCAAAGTGCATCGTCCACTTGAGCAAAAATATCACGCACCAAAACTCCTGCTGAACATACAAATGCATGAAACGGGTCGTGAGGTAATTGTATTCGAACAGATAAATGGCGAGCCACCAATGGTTTTAACTCGCACACTTTCTAACAAGATATTATCCGTGCTCCAACGCCTGCATAACGACTCAGGATTGGCACAAGAGATCGATGACGAGCGCAGCTCTCAAAGAAGCTATGCTGACTGCTACAAAGGCACTTTTCACGAGCGATTCACCGAAGATTTAGCAATAATCCAGAACAATCTGCCGCCCTTCGTGGACCGAACGTGTTTTGATTGGATGAAATTGCAAGCAGAGAAACTTCTGCAATCAGTAGAGTCATCGCCCGCCTTCCAAAAGACAACCGGGCATCTGGCGCATGGAGACTTGTGGTTAAACAACATACTTGTAGATGGTGACGAAAATTTCTGGATTCTCGACTGGGACGATCTATCCATATCAGACCCAGCACTCGATATAGTAATGTTGCTTGGGCCCTCCATAGAAGAAATCAGACCATTCGAAATTACAAAACAAGATGTGCCTGAATATCCGCTCGATGAAAGCATGGAAGAACGATTAAAAATCTATGCACCAGCAAGATTGCTCGACTGGATCATCGATCCGCTTGCTGATTACGTCGAAGCTGAATCAGCACCGGAAGTCGCTGCTGAAGTACGCATAAGGAATCAACACTTCCATACACTCGCCAGAGCAGCCTTTGAGTCAAGGTACAACAATGCACCACGATTTAACTGACGAAGAATTGTTGAAGCTGCTGGAAGCGCCTCCGCGCTACAAGGCGCCAAATCTTTACGACTCGGAACTCGACAGACTCATAACAGAGCGCGGACTGCAAACGGTGCGTCAGAAGAGACAACAATATTTTTGGAAAGTAATAATTGGCGCCATCATCGGCGGAATATTTGGCTTTGTATCGTCTTTTGTAGCGCCCTCAATCGTGTTCCAACTGACATTACTCTCGCTTGCTGTCTACTTCGCGATTGGATATTTTGTCGGAAGCCACCGCTCAAAGCTCGTTTCAAAAACCTTTAAGAGCGGTCGACATGACCTGACACTAAAAATGCTGCCTGATGCTATTTCGTGGAACACAGCGTGGTATCCGCTCACTATAAAGTCGTTGCTCAATTGCCAAAACATCGAATTAAACTTACTTTTGAACGAGGGGCGAATATTAGAATTAGAAGCGCACTCTCGTTTTCTGATGGCACACATAAATCCGGCACGGCTACAAAACAGCCGCGCTCTTCCGCGTCTTCAGAACAACATCTGGGTGAGCTGGATGCTCGCCGGCAGATACCTCGAAGCGGCCGAGGGTTTTGCCTCGAGTGATTTGAGCAAAACTGAAAAACATATACGCACAATTATTCTGAACAACCTGGCTCTATGTCAGGTCAAAGGTGGTGATCCTAAAGCCGCGCAAGAAACTCTCGATCGAGCCTTCGCGGAAATATCGAGTCAACCGCGAAGCCCCGTAAGACCCAATCTTGAATTTATTCAAGCGACCGTTTATGTAGAGCAAAATAATTTAGGCGCCGCTGAAGCAGCAATAGATAAGGCTAAGACGCTCGCCGAGAAAATTGGTAACAGCGAGTTACAAGCAGATTGTATGGTTCTCAGCGGTCGAATACTCAGCAAGCAAAAGAGATACGATGAAGCCGAACTATTTTTCAAAAGCGCCATAGAAGTTTTCTCGAGCACCGACAACACTCACTACCTCAGCTTGTGCTTCGCCATGCACTACTATGCGCAAATGCTATTGGAAACGGGCGATGAGAAATCGGCACTGCGCTCGATGCGCAAAATTCTTGAATACACGCAAAGCTACCAACAGCGAGAAGAAAACACGTGCGAGCGGATCAAACAGCGGCTCAGAGATACCAGCAAAATCAGAACGGCGAGTGACCTGATCACCTTAGGAGAACGGGAGCCGCTTATTGAACTGGGCACCGCAGATAACTGAAGCGCCTATTCAACAACTGAAAGGGCGCTCACGAGCGCCCCTGTCGCTTTTATATTGCACTTCGAATCCCATTAGGGTGACGTCTGTTTGAAGGACTAAATCGCTTGTGCTTGTGTTTGATATGACAGCAAGCTATTCAATTTAGTTCCCAATGTCTGACTCAAAATTGCAAAAAACTTGCACGAACCAGGATTCGAACCTGGAGCCAAACGCTTATCAAGCGTTTGCACAACCTTTGTGCTATTCGTGCATGGCGGACGGTGCATGGACTCGAACCTGCAACCCTTTCGGGCACCTGTTTTCAAGACAAGCTGCTTTCCAATTCGCTTACCGTCCACATGGCTGCACAGATAGGAATCGAACCTACAACCTACCCGTTAACGGCGGGGAGCTCTACCGTTGAGCTACTGTGCAATATCTTCCGTGAACGACTCGAACGTTCAACCTCGTTCTTGTAAGGAACTTGCGCTACCGATTGCGCCAACGGAAGTGGGAATTGGAAGTTGGAAGAAGGAAGTTGGACCCCCATGCAAGATTCGAACTTGCGACAACCGACGCTCGTAACATCGTGCTCTGTCCTCTGAGCTAATGGGGGAGGCTTCCGCCTTGCTTGGATTCGAACCAAGGGCTTTCTCGTTAGAACCGAGCTGCTCTGTCCACTGAACTACAAGGCGATTTTTGACCTCAGTTGGATTTGAACCAACGCATCGACGCTTAAAAGGCGTGTACTCTACCGACTGAGTTATGAGGTCGGAGCCTTCGGTCAGACTCGAACTGACAAATGAGAATTTACAAGATTCTTCCTGTACCAATTGAGGCACGAAGGCAACAGACGCAGTGGATTCAGATAACAACCCGAATTTTCTTAAGAAACCGCATGGTGTGCGCGGTTCGCGTCTTCGTCCCTGTAGTGTATGTTGCGTGTAGAACATGATCGTAGTCCTTGATGGTGCGTTTAACGGAAACAAAACGGGTAACTGAATTTGATCGCCTGTCGGATCGGCGATTAGATGCAGTATTAGTTCTATTTCGCAGCACAAGAAACATGATCTGTACTCCTGTCAGAATTGGTGTCTAACGGTGAGAGTGGAACTCTCAAAAGTATCGAATTTTTGGAGACGGTGAGAATCGAACTCACCACAAGGAGTTTGCAAGACTCCCTCGCCAGCCTCGGTAACATGCATCCCCAGAACAAAGCGGGAAATAGTTACGCGCGGGCGCCGGTTCTGTTCGATTTATTCTTGTTACTTGAACTGTCATGACCGTGATCCTCATTGCCTGAAATCGTTACTGAAAGCGTGCGCGCGCCATTGCCGAGCCATTTATTCTGGTGTCTGCTTGTGGTTGCGAGCTGTAACGAGGAGGTCACGGTCGTCTAGTCCTATACGTGTTTGCGCCGTAAGCGCGGGATGGAGCGGAATAAGAGAATCGAACTCTTTTAGCCAGTTTGGAAGACTGGAGCACAACCAATATGCCAAATCCGCCAATTGGTGGCAAGGATGGGATTCGAACCCACGATCTTCGGCTTATGAGGCCGACGAGCACAGCCGCTGCTCTACCCTGCTATCTCTAACTTAACTCATTTGTACGAGCTAGTCAAGAAAAAAAAATTCTCAGCGCACACCGCATATGGTGCAAGACGCCCGGCACAGATAAATGTTCCCTCGTCTGTCTCCTGCATCAGGAATGCCTAGTGCGCACCGCGGGATTGACTGCAGGTACGGTTGCAGGTGCAGGTACGGTTGCAGGTGCAGGTGCGGGTGCGGGTTCGCGTGCAGGTGCGGGTGCAGATATGGGTGTCTGTCTAAGTGCAGGTACGCGTGCAGTTGCACGGTGCAGGGATATGCGACCCTGCCGCCAACCTGGTATCATTCCTGTACCCAGCGCCCTACACCTGTAGTCCTACACCTGTAGTCCTGGCGCCACCATGCCCGCCCCCGCATCAACATCTCGATACACAGCGTCAAGTCCCCGCACATCAAGCAGATTCAAATGACACTTTCACCTAAGCACCAAACAATTGACGTCGCTGGAAGCCCTCTGCACGTACCTGAAGGGATCAATTACAGTTGCTCAGGCTGCGGTCGCTGTTGCTACGGCGTCGCTGTGCCAATGACGGAAGAAGATTACGACCGTGTTTCAGCGATTGATTTCAGTAAAGATTTACCGCAGTTCGATTGGAGCAAGCAGTATAGAAAGCTTAGCGAAAAAGAACGCGCAAACACCAATTACACGCACGCAATTAAATCAACGAGCGACGGTCACTGTCCGTTTTTGATCAACAAACTTTGCCACATCCACGGGAAGTACGGCGAGGAAGTCAAGCCACTAATTTGTGGGTTGTTTCCATACTCTTTCAATCGCACACCGTCGGGTGTTTATTTAACGGTAAGTTTTCGCAGTAATGCAGTTCTGGGCAATGTAGGAACACCGCTGACTGAGCAGTTAGACACGCTGAAAGAAAAGCTTCGAGTTTATGAAACTGTATACGACGAAGGCAACATCATTTGGGACAAAATCAAACTTGCCACAGACAAACCTCTCACCTGGAACGAATATTTAGATCTCGAGCAACAACTGCTCGCCGCTTTTACCGAGGGCGAGCACACATCAATAAAAGAACGCGTATATGCGGGTTCCAGCGTCTTATTCAAAGACATAAATACGCCCGCAGCACCAACAAACATGACGCCAAACAAAATGGACAAATCATTTTTGGCCGGGTTGTATGCCTTGTATCTGCCGAACAATCCAAAGTTGAAAAACAAAGATGTACACTTCAACGGCATCAAATTTGCAGCTGAACTCTGGCTTAAACCGCCAATCTTCAAATATGGAGATAAGAGTTACACGTTTGAGAAACTAACAGAATTTCCCTGGCCTAAAGATGAAGCGATTGAAGATCTCCTGACACGATTTATTTATTCGAGAATTTTCGGCAAGTGGTATTTCGGTGGCGGCTTTGCTCAGCTCAGCGTAATAGCAGGCTATCATCATCTGGCAATGTTGGTAGCACTGGCTCGACTACACGCAACTGCCGCTGCCATCGATCGTGGTGGCGATAGCGTAACGATGCTGGATATCATGCAAACCGTGCGACAACTAGACGAGAAGATCGGCGTTGCGGTGCTGGACGGATACAGCGCTGCCTTGTGGGAGTTGGTGCTTTTCAGTCCGAATCGCGTTCACAGAATTCTGGACGCCTGCTTCAAATAACTAATTCGAAGCGATAGTTACTTAATCGACCCAAACAAAATAGGGCAGCCTTAACGGCTGCCCCAGTTCCAGATCTGACCACTGGACCAAAATAGCTGTCCATGGAAGTTTTCGAGCAAGGAGGTTAGCTCGAACACTTGTCAGAATTTTAGGTCGACAAAGTTTCAAAAACGTTTCTTTAACGTGTTCGATTTCTCCCGACATGGTTTCGACACATTTCTGACTAGAGTTGAAAACGAAGTCCCCCTGACTTCGCTTACTACGTTGAATTGAAGTCGTTTTTTGACTTCGTTCCTAAGAATCAAAAGGAGCTGTTTCGATGACTTCTACCTTTTCACCGCGCCACACCTCAGATGCCACCCAGCGCAGCGCCGATCAACTTACCAGTTCCAAACCAGATTTCGATGTTGTTTCACTGCTGCGTGAGCACCCAAGCCGCACGAGCGACGCTTCAAAAGCAAGCGGATCATCAACTCAGGACTCGCTCGACTTCGGATCTGTACACAGCTTGTACGGTAGCGACTCAACCGGCAAGGCTCCAGAAACGCAACAACACCAGGGACCTGACGCAATCAAAGACGATCCATCGGTACCGGTAGAGTTGATAGATGCAGCCTCCGAGCTGCGTCGCGCTCAGGATGCGTTCAAAAATGGCGACACCGAACGTGCCAATGAATGGATGAAAGACGCGGAAAAGAATCTCAAATCACTAATCTGCGATAACGCCAAACCAGACGGTTCTGATTCCGGAACACACAGCGATAATTCAGGTTCAGACTCAGGTTCTCACAGCGGCTCGGACAGCGGCTCGGACTCGGGTTCTCACAGCGGCTCAGACAGCGGCTCCGGATCGGGCTCTGATGGCGGTTCCGACTCGGGTTCAGACTCACATCAACCAAGCGACCAACAGACTCAAATTCAACAGATGATCGAAATTTTGGCCCAGGCGTTACAAGCGCTAGCAAATGGCGACATGCAACAGTTCCAGCAATTACTATCGGGTCTCCTGGCTCAACTCGAAGCCATGACGCAATCGAACAATGGTCCAGCCGATAACGCCGTCATTCCAGGTCAAGGGCAAGATTCCGGCTTTGGCCAATCTGACGGTACCAACAATCCGACGCCGGTGTTTGACGGGAACGGCAATCCCATATCAGGACCGACAGGCTTAGACAATCCGCTTACAGGACTGCCGCAAATCCCTGGATTGCCTGGTCTCGACGGCAGCAACCCTCTCTCTGGATTGCCACAGCTCCCCGGATTCCCTGGTCTCGACGGCAGCAACCCACTCTCTGGATTGCCACAGATCCCTGGATTGCCCGGGCTTGACGGCAGCAACCCTCTTTCCGGATTGCCACAACCGAGATTGTCCGATCTAGTCGGCACCAGCCCACTCTCCAGACTTCCGCAGATACCTGGATTGCCGCAGCTTGCCGAATTACCACAGCTACCTGGATTGCCCCAACTTCCCGAATTACCATCTCTCCCCGGGCTTTCAGGTAACAGAGGCTCCGACAACAACAACAGCAGCGGGCTGCCATCGCTGCCCGGATTACCAGACCTGGGAAGCATTTTCGGATTCTAAACCGAAGTTTCGTTTCACTGAAGGAAGAAATGCTAGTGTTGGGCTAGCATTTCTTCGTACTTCGGGCCCGTTAGATAGTGGCACTGACTCTGACAAAAAAGGTTCTGATACTGGTTGCGATACCAGTTGTTTTTGAACTGGCGTTGGTTGGAGTGCTGCTCAATCTCATTGCAAACGTTCAAGATGCACGAACAAAATCCGCACATGCACGTGAACTGGGCAGCCACATCACAGCGCTGATGGCTTGCTTTGTCAGACGAGCGACTCTCATCGCGATGCGTCGCATGATGACAGACCAGGAAATGACTGAAACTGAAAAAATACTAGCCTCGAAAGCGCGCGCTGAAATGGCGATCATCAAACAACTCGCATCGACCGAAGAAACTGAAATCGAGAAGTGGAACGAACTGGAAAAGACTGGATACTACCTTGACGCCGAGTTCACAAAGACACAAGCGATCGATTTCGAAGAAGACAAATTAAGAGCCGCTAAAGCTGTCGCGACAGCGAATAAAAAGTTCAATAGAATGTTTGCAATCTGCGATGAACTTTCGGGCATGCAGAGCAACGTACAAGCTGCCAACCAGGCTTACTTCGAGAAGTACGACACTCAGCTAAAACAAGTAATACAACTCTCCCTGGTGGCAAGCGTTCTTCTGGCAGCTTGTTTAACAGCCTATTTCAACGTCAGCACCAGTCGACGGCTACAAATGCTGATGGACAACACCGCCGCCCTCGCCGCCGGAAAGCCACCGGAGAAGACTGTTTCAGGCGGAGACGAACTGGCCCAAATCGACTTAATCTATCACCAGATGTACCAGGACCTTACTGTCTTGCGCCAGAAAGAGCGCGCCATCTTAGACAATGCTTCCCAAGTAATATGCTCGCTCGACAAAGATCTTCGTCTCAGCGACATAAATGATGCCGCGAACAAAATGTGGGGATTTACTCCAGGTCAATTAATCGGTAAACGTTTTCTTGACTTGATTCCAGATCAAGATAAAGCCAATATCAGCTCCATACTTCAGGCAGCAATTCGCGACAAGACTGAAGCACGCTTCGAAGCAAATATCGTAAAAGCAGATACGTTGCTCAGCGAAACTTCGTGGTCTGCAACATGGTCAGATGAACAAAGCTCACTCTATTGCGTCGTGACGGATATTTCGGAGCAAAAGGAATTAGAGCGACTCAAGCAAGAATTTGTTTCGATGATCAGCCACGATTTGCGAACGCCACTAAATTCAGTGCTAGCAGCAATAGAATTGGTCACATCTGGTCACTTTCAACTCGAAGACCAGGTGCACGTCTACATGGACAGGGCACACAGGAACCTCAAATTGTCGCTTTCTCTAATCAACCAGCTGCTGGAAATCGAAAAGTTCGAATCGGGCAACATTGCGCTGGAGCTCGACGCGATCAGCACCAGGGAGATTGTATCCAAAGCGATGGAAGCGGTTCTCGATATTAGCAACTCGAGATCAATTAAAATTGTAGTTCCAGAAACGAACTACGAATTGATCGGTGACTCAGCACGGCTTGTCCAGGTTCTAATAAACTTCCTGGGCAATGCGCTCAAATTTTCTCCTGAAAATTCCACTATAGTTATTGCCGAGGAACAGACTGATCAATACACGCGCATCTCGGTAACCGATCAGGGACGAGGCGTTCCGCACGAACAGCAAGCAATCATTTTCGATCGTTTCAAACAAGTCAATCCAGGCGATAAAACAGAAAAACAAGGCAGTGGACTGGGATTAGCCATCTGCAAATCGATTATCGAGGCTCACCACGGGCGCATCGGAGTGACTAGCGAGCCAGGCAAAGGCAGCACGTTCTGGTTCGAAATTCCCGTCAGCAGCTAATGTCCTAATATGCGTAATAATCTTCCGGCATCGTTTCGGTCGGCCGCCAGTCAAGTTCGCCAGCCTCGGCGCCCTTGTATCGCATAAAAACCTCGGTGGCGACATCGCGATTCAACTCGGGTTTGCGAGCCAGGCTTTGCATAACCCACTGATAGGTTTTGGTTGAATCAAGCTCTTGTGCCTTTGCAAGTCCAATCAGAAGAACCAATAAATGTTTGCACAGAGCCCCCCGTAAGCCTCCACAAACGTTTAAATTCTGAGTGCAGCAGGAGAACTCTCCTGTGTTGGTCAAACGGCATGAATAAACCAAATCTGCATCGGTTTGACTTTTCACGATTCCAACAATCGAGTCATCATGAACTTCCGAGAAAAGTTGAAAAGTCTCGGACTTCAACATCTTCAGCGATTTCTTCAATCGGTCTTTGTCGCACTTTTGATTGAGTTGCTCGATAAAGGTATCAAAGTCAACCGAACCGTGAATAGTTGATGCCTCAAGCTCCCGAAGCAAAAACGGATCAGAGCCACCACCCACGAACAGAACACCATTGGGCTTTTCGAATCCATCAGGCCATTTGGTATCGGCAGAGTAAGAGCAACCAGCAAATTCGGCTCCAGTAAAGTTCACAGTCGAAAGATCTGCACCTTTGAAATCACAAAGAGAAAGCTCTGCCCCGGAAAAATCAGTATTTACCAGAGAAGCTTTGCCAAAGCCGTTTCCACGAACTGTAGCTCCCACAAGCCTGGCGTTGTCCAGCTTACAGCCAATCCAACTTCCGGTGAAACTCGAACCCGTCATATCAGCCCCGCTAAAATCACTGCCTGAGAAAAGACCATCGGGCGAAGTCGATATATCAACCAGAATCGCATTCTTAAACGAACAGTTACGAAAATCGGTGTGATTGAAATCAGCTTTGGTTAGATTGCAATTGTCGAAGCAGCTATTTCTGATATCAATGTCTTCAAAGAGAATAGACTGAAGATCAAGACCCTGAAGGTCAGCGCCTTTGTAATCGCAAGCTTTCTTCTCTGAATATCGAATTTTATTCCATTTTTGCACGCGCTCTGGATCGGTCTTCAACATCTCAAGACGTTGAGCCTTCATTTCCGCTTCAGCAGACTTCTTTTTGTCAGCCTTCGCCTTCATCTCTTTGAAGTCCGGAGCTGGTAGACCAAAGGCTTCGCACCACGCTTGGAGTGCTAGCTCTTTCAACGCCTTTCCAGTAACGGAAGCGCCTTTCGCCTTCACATCCAGTGATTCCGGTATGACGGTGCCGCGAGTAGCGAATGTTTGCCCAGCTCCGCAAATCTCCGCGTAGTCAGCGAAAGCGTCTCGAACTGGGCCGCCATACCAGAAACAATCGAAGTTTTGAAGTTCCATCAATGTCGTCGGCTTTTTATGTCGGACACCCCCTGAATGACAGATCGTCAACTTTGCTTTCCGGGGTGAATTTATTGGAACCGGTTTGTCAGGATTGAACTCGATAGTAATGCTGGTCACAAAGCTTGTTGCGGAATTTGCAACTTGCTCCAATTCAAGAACTTTAGGACCCGCAGACCGCACTTCTTGTTCTAACATCACCGCACTCCTTGCTCTGACATCACCGTCAGCCTTGCTCTGACAGCAGCGCACTCCTTTCGACTATCGAAAAGATACCCAGACGACGGTCTTAATACACGTCTGAGATGGGAATTTTAAGTATATTGAGGGTGAAAAATCGTCAGGGAGAAGGGGTTGATCGCGATACTGTATGTAGTACCACACAAAAGGTTATGCACCCGAGACGGGTGCGCTCCATGATGCATTCAATGAAATTTCTCTGCACCCGGGACGGGTGCGCTCCATGAGGGCGCTCCGGATTCCGTGTTTTGCACCCGGGACGGGTGCGCTCCATGGTGGTCCATGAGAGGGGTCAGGTTCGGTTTAGCCTGTAGCCTACTTTACTGATCGTCTCGATCAACGATTCCTGGCCATCCACATCAATAGCAGAACGAATGCGCTTTATCGACGAACGAACGGCATCCGTTGAAGGAAATTTGTCAGTCGGCCAGACTCTGGCAATAAGCGTTTCGGCTGAGAAAACCTCATCCGGATGCCGCATCAAAAATTCGAGCACCGCATGATCGATAGGCAGAAGATTGATCGCTTCTCCGTCTTTGAGAATCCTCCTCGAACCAGTATTCAGAGTTAGATTGCCGATTGTGTAATCACTGTCGAACGTGCGCGGTCGTCTGAGCAGCGCCTTAATGCGTGCCACCAATTCGCGCACGCTGAAGGGCTTTGTCAGATAGTCATCCGCGCCAGACTCGAATCCAGTTTCTTTATCATCAATGTGCGTCTTACCCGTGAGCATAATCACAGGCACTTTGCTTCCGCTTTCGCGAACATTGCGAACGATATCAAAACCATTCATTCCCGGAAGCTGAACATCGACAACCAGTACTTCGTAGCTTCCATTCAGAGCAAATGCGAGCCCGTCGCTTCCATCGTTGACCACATCTACGGCATATCTCTCCAGCTTGAGACACTTGGATACAGTGCCGGCAAGTTCTTCATCGTCTTCGATAAGAAGTATTTTGGCCATGAAACTTGGAATCCAATCCCAACAAGGCTTCGAACGTGCAGTGGGTTGCCAGACTTATAGTAGCAGAACTATTTGCCCAAGTTAAACGTCCAGGTCAAGGTAAATGGCAAGCCCTGAATCGCCGAGCCGCAAAGGTATTGCCAGGTTTCTTAAGTCGATGCAACCGGAGTCGAATCTGAATTTTTGGCAGTCGCCTTCTTGAATGCTTCGTTCCAATCGATGCGACCGGTAAATTGCATGAGAACGAATAGCGTAATGATACACATGATCGTCACAACCAGGCCGGTGAACTGTTCAAAGAAGAAGGTGTAGGAGAACAGAACAAGGTAAATAAGTTGCGACAGCCCCACTTCGAAAAACGCGAACTTGTTTGATACCACCAATCTCATGTAGGACACAACTAGAAAAATCGAGACAATAGAGCTGACGATAAACGCATGGTCTACGGAGATGTGGTCGACCAGGTAGGCGAGAAGCAGATGGAAGCTAAAGAAAGCTGCCCCGATAAAGAAGTAATTCATCGGATGCACGCGAATGCCTTTGATCGTCGTAAAAACAAACAGTATGAAGAAGAAAAGAAACAACGAGACAGGAGCAAAGAAAGTAACCTTACTTACCCACGGACCAGGATTCAGTCTTTCAGGCATTTTCAGACCGATATCGTAGCCCGTCAACAAATTCTTATAGCGCCAGGTCAATTGCCAACCGTTACCAACTTTGCTCTTTTGAGATGGCGACATACTTCCATCAGGGAAATCAATCGCATCAAAATTGGTGATGATATTCATCGTAAAATCTTTGACTTGATTTACGCTAGAGCCGAAGTTATAGCGCCACGTAGTCAGCCCCTGCGAATCGTAAGAGATGGAAACATCCTCGAGCTGACTGGGTTCGATGTTGAAAGTCTGTGACAAGGAATTTCCCGTAGGCACGATGTTTCCGATGGTTTTATTAGCCAGACTGAGCTGAAAGTTGTCGTATATCGCTTGCTGAGCAGGCAGAGGAAACTCCATGTGCAGTGATTGTGGTTGCCCCGTCGGATTCGATACTTTATACGCGCCGCCGAAATGGACTTTGTATGTGGAGTACCACAACAAACCTTTTTTGCGATAATCCAGATTAATTGTCGCTTTTACATCACTTTTCTCTATTGGAACGTAATGGCGTTCAGTTTCTGTGACTACCTCTGTGACTGTCTTGCCGTCTTTCACAGAAGTCTGCTGCACTTGCTTCTTTGTCTCATAGTAAAAGCTCGGAGCCGACTGAGACTGAGCTGTGCCCCAGAGCTGATTAATGCGTTCACCATTGGTACTGTCTGAAGAATACGTGCGCTGAAGAACAGTCCCACCGAGAATGCCCCACGCAATCGCAGTACATACATAGATAAAAATGATTGCCAAAATCTGTTTGATCATGAGCGCTCCACCTGATGTGCCTCTAGCTGGATACCTTCGAGCATCATAATTGGCGAGGGTTGGAGTCGCGTAAAATCAAAGATCCATTTCTCACAAATTGCTGATCAGTTTTCGGCAAACGAACCTGGATTTTTACGTGCACTTAACCGAAGGAGCGGTTATGCTAGGTAAGAGATCGGGAGATGTCTTATGACCAGTGAAAAATCGGTCAACGTCGACGAAATTACCAGTATCAACAAAATCAAGCTCGTTGTTACGGATGCGGTAGTGGAAACGGAAGATGGTGCGACACAAACCACTCATTCCAGTCAACCGCCGTCTTCGAGTCAGTCAGCAACACCAATCAAACCAATGCCAGCCAGGCAGCAGGAACCGGCAGCGACGCAAACTGCATCAGCTCGGTCAGAAAGTGACGTAGAAACAGAAAAGATCGCAAATGAAATCGCTAACCCGGAAAAGTTAATGCGCGAACTTCCGGTCGATGATTTTTTTAGAGTCCTTGAACAAGCGACTCCAGAACAGCTGCAAACTCTTATTCACACATTCGAAAGAGGCGCACGCACCAGAGGTGGTGCAGCAATTCTCAAGAAAGTAATAGAAGTTCCGCAAGAACCACGCAATCTAATGTCGATAATTGCATGGTGGGAATGGCGAAGACCTCTGTACAACCTGATTGTAGGATTGAGCGGTCTGCCGTCAGTCATAGCTCTTTCGCTGTTTTTCGGACTGCACTTAGGTCTCACCGTTATGAGTGGACTCTGCTACCTGTTCTTCGCAAACATCTGTTATACGCTTGGTACTCCCGCCGAAGTGGTGGCACGCACCTGCTACAAAGACAAAGCAGAAACTTACGGTCCAGTACTGCTTACCCTGGGAACGATTTTCTCAGTAATCCTCACCGTGACACTCGAATTAGCAGTCCTGGGACTGATGCTGCTCGGCGCATTTCATTAACCGTTCGCTTCCATACGGATGAGGCAGCTGCTAACGAAACAATTTCTTACAAGCGATCTGGGGAACTTCACGCAACATCCACGCTTTCGCTAGTTCAATGTACGTATTCGCCTCAGCCGAGGCGGACTCGCCTGAGCATCACCAAAAGCGACATGAGTCAAAGGAAGGAAACCATGAATTGGAAAGCGCTTTTACCGGCGGCGACACTTTTGGTTGTTTTGGCACCAAGTGCAGCATTTAGCAGGAATCATCACTATTACGGCAATGTCTCACAAAACGGAATGGCAAGCCAGTATGGGAATACGGCCTATTATGGCGGCAATAATATCAACGCGTTCGCGAACCATGGCATGAATCCCTACGCGGTGGCACCAGTAACTCCTCCAATAGCAAATATTGGAAATATGGGTATGGCACCATTCGCTAATAATGGTATCAACTACGTCGGCAATAACGGACTGATGGGCTACAACGGCATGAATGGCTCTTGCGGGCGGCATCACCACAAACACAAAAGACGTGGTTTGCTGCAAGCGCTACTTAATCAGAACGGCTATGGCTATGGCAATATGGGTTACGGCGGATACGGCAATGGTCTGGGATACGCCAACGGCATGGGATACGGTGGCTATGGCAACTACGGTAACGGATTCTTCGGTAACTCATACGGCTACGGAAACGGTCTGACCGGTGGTTTGCGCAATATTCTGAACCGCATCTAGCTGAGCGGTGGTTTGCGCAATATTCTGAATTGCATCTAGCTGAGCGGAACTTGAGCAAGGTCGCTCTCAGGAATACTGAATGCGATGCGCACCGGAATAAATATTGAAACGTCCATCTCTGACAAATCCAAGCAGCGTGATGTCGCATTCAGCTGCCAACTGCACGGCAAGACTGGATGGCGCACCGACCGCAGCTATAAGCGCAATGCCGGCATGAGCAGCCTTCTGTATAAGCTCAAAACTGGCGCGTCCGCTTAACATCAAGAGGCGATCCGTGAGAGGCAACGTATCAGCGAGCAACTGTGCGCCGATAAGCTTGTCCAGAGCATTGTGGCGTCCCACATCTTCGAACAGCGCAAGCAAATTTCCTTCCGTGTCGAACAAACAGGAAGCGTGAATGCCGCCTGTATGATCGAAATTTTCCTGCTGAGAACGCAATAGATCCGGCAATTTATGAATCAACTGATATGAGACAACTGGTTTGTCTTTCTGACACTCATATTGCCGCTTGACGCGCACGGCATCAATCGATCGTTTGCCGCAAATACCACAGCTGGAAGCGACGAAGGAATGTCGGGCAAAGACAGCAGGGTCTAATTCGACCTGATCAACTAAATTTACTGTTACGCCATTGCATCGCTTGTCCAGTTCCACACCAGCGATATCGCCCTTCGCTTTTATCACTCCTTCCGTAAACAAAAAGCCTACTGCAAGCTCAGTATCAGTTCCCGGTGTGCGCATCGTCACGGCGACTTGCTGCACCGCCCCTCTGCTGCCGACACGAATCTCGAGAGGCTCCTCCACGCTAACAGCATCGAGCACCTGCTCACACAGAACCTGACCAGGCGCTCCGCTGATTCGAGTAGTCTCGACCTTATCGATGCTCCGATTTTTGGCGATGTGTTTCATGAGCCAGATTTGCCGGGCACGACCTCAACCAATACCTGCTTCATCATCGGCTGGTCGCTCTGGGCGCTGAAGTCGCTGATCGGGCAAAGAACGTTAAGCTCGGGCATATAACCGGACGTGCAACCTTTAGGAATATTGTATTTCACAGCCCTGAAGTTTTTAACACTGCGGCTGGTACCATCTTTTGCATAGCTGGTTATATCAATCAAGTCGAACTGCTTCAATCCACGCTCCTTCATATCTTCTGCGTTCATAAGAAGCAGATTGCGCAATCCTTTCACACCTCTGTATCGGTCGTTATCCGAATAAATCGTCGTGTTGAATTGATCGTGTGAGCGCATCGTGCTGAGCATCAATTTTCCGGGAGGGGGCAAAGTATTGTTCAGTTGAGTGGCTGAGAAATTTGCCCGACCGGTGCTGGTGTTGAATACAAGTTCGCGAGCGTTTTGTTGAAGCCGAAAACCTAACGGCTCTCGAACACGCTGGTTGAAATTTTCAAAACCTGCAATTGCTTCACCCATCTTGTCGCGAATCAGATCGTAGTTGCCGACATATTCGTCCCACGGTGTCACCGTGCCAGGAAGAGTTGCTTTAGCTATGCCTGCGATAATCGCCAACTCTGAACGGAGATGCTGCGATGCGGGCTCATTCATACCGACCGACAAATGAACCATGCTCATCGAGTCTTCGACTGTGACTTGCTGATATCCGCCTGCCTGCATGTCCTTCTCTGTGCGACCAAGACACGGCAAAATCAGCGCTTCCTTGCCGTGCACCAGATGACTGCGATTCAGTTTTGTACTGACTTGCACAGTCAGTTTGCATCGGCGCAGCCCCGCAAATGTCTTCTCGGTATCGGGCGTTGCAATAGCAAAATTACCACCCATACCGAAAAATGCGTGCACATCGCCGTTATACATTCCCTCGATAGTTCGGACGGTATCGAGACCTTTCGCGCGTGGAGACTTGATCCCGCAAGCCGCATCCATCTTAGCCAACCATGCCTCGGGAGGTGAATGATGGATGCCGCAAGTGCGATTGCCCTGCACATTACTGTGTCCGCGGATTGGGCAGGGACCAGCTCCCGGTCTGCCGATGTTGCCCCGCAAAAGAAGCACGTTGACCATTTCACGAATGGTATCAACACCGAATTCCTGCTGACTGATACCCAGGCACCAACTGATGATTGCGGCAGGAGCCTGTCGATAAATCTCACCAGCTTCTTTAATCAAATGCACCGGAACGCCGGAATAGTTTTCAATTTCGTCCCATGAAGTCTTTTCACAACAGGCTTTATACTCGTCAAAGCCGGCTGTGTACTTCTCAACAAACTCCATGTTGATACTGGTTTTGTCAGTCTGGAATTTTTCGAACAAATACTTTCCGATACCACGCATGATGGCATGATCGCCACCGATTCGAGGCTGCAAATTAAGAGCACTCGTCGGAGTAGCTCGAAAAGTCACCATGTCCATAATTTCGTGAGGCGTAATAGCCGTGGTGGCAGCAACTTCAATAAGCGGATTGATATGAACAATTTTCAGTCCGTGCTCTTTCACACCATCGGCAAGGGCACTGAGCATGCGAGGAGCGTTGGTCGCAGCATTGACGCCGATCACGAAAATCGCGTCAGCTTTCTGCCAGTCGACGATATCGACTGTTCCTTTGCCCGTTCCAATCGACGCAGCCAGGGCGCGTCCGCTGGCTTCATGACACATGTTCGAGCAATCGGGAAGATTGTTTGTGCCAAACTCCCTGGCAAAAAGTTGATAAAGGAATGTCGCCTCGTTAGACAACCGACCTGATGTATAAAAGCTCGCTCTGTTTGGCGAATCCATAGCCTTTAGATGCTTCGCAATCAGAGCAAAAGCATCGTCCCACGAGATTGGCTGATAGCGATCCGTAGATTCGTTGTAAACCATGGGCTCGGTTAATCGGCCTTGATTCTCTAACTCGAAATCGGTCCAATTCATCAATTCCGTGACGGTGTGCTCGGCAAAGAACTCACGGTCTGTGCGCTTTTTGGTCATCTCCCACGTGACATGCTTGATGCCGTTTTCGCAGATGTCCATTTTCAAACCATGGCGATCATCAGGCCAGGCGCAGCCCGGGCAATCAAAACCACTGTTCTCGTGATTCATTTTGAAAATGGCACGCACGCCATCTACCATCGCATTCTGTTCGACGAGAATGCGTCCAACACTGAATGCGGCACCCCAGGCAGCCGCGGGGTGGTGATAGTCTTTCTGAGAAAACTTCTGTCTGTCCTTGTCGACCGACTCAGAATTAGGTCCCTGGCCCTGTTCGTCAGAATTTGCCATTAAAACGCTTCCTCAAACTGCTTCCTCGGACTATCAATTGATCAATTGAACCAAACACTTGTCAGCACCGAGCTGGCATTAGAAACTCTACCAAGAATAAGTCAAGAATTCCGCGACTGCCTTAAATAGTCAGGATGACAAGGCTGTAAATGATGCGCCAGTGACTGATAGACTAGCTAGCTCAGCATCGAGGAAAACCCGTGAAGAAAGTTCTGAAGTTAGCCACATCGCTGGCTCTGTTTGCATTTTTGGCCGCAAACGGCACCTTGCTCACTGCTAATCCAGCATCTGCAGCCCAAAAACATCTGACAGGCAGCAAAACCATTAACACAGTCGCAGAAGCGGTGGAACTAGCCAAAGAATCCATGCCTGAAATCAAGTACGAACTGGGCAAACAGCCCATGAAAGCGTATGAAGGCGGTCGATCGAACGAAGCTACGGCAGTCAACTTCCCGATATCAAAAGGTCTTGCAGGTGTGAACATGTACCTCAAGCCGGGTGGTCTGCGCGAATTGCACTGGCATGCCAACGCAGCCGAGTGGTCCTACGTCATTAAAGGGCATTGCCGCATCACGGTTATCAACCCGCAAGGAGAATATGAAGTAAAAGATTTCGGACCAGGAGACGTCTGGTATTTCCCTCGCGGGCATGGACACTCGATTCAGGGTATCGGTCCTGAGGAATGTCAATTCATTCTGGTGTTCGACAGCGGCTATTTTTCTGAATTTGCTACTTTCAGCTTCAGCGACTGGCTCGCCCAGACCCCCAAGGAAGTGCTGGCAAAAGAGTTCGGCATGCCGGTTTCAGCATTCGACAAATTCCCCAAGAGCGAAGTCTACATAGCGCAAGGTCCAGTGCCCACAGCGCTTCCGGCTGAGCCGCCGCCTGAAAGCCAGAACCCGCCTCCGCTGACTCACAGATTTCGTTTAGGTGCGAAAATTCCTGATGTCGTACCTGGTGGCACGTTCAACATCGTGTCCCAGAAAGAGTTCCCGATCTCAACCACGATGTCTGGTGCGATTTTGCATCTCAAGCCGCTTGCCATGCGTGAAATGCACTGGCATCCGAATGCTGATGAATGGCAATATTACCTGAAGGGTCGCGCGCGAATGACAGTATTCGGCTCACAGGGCAGAAAAATCACCAGGGAATTCGGTCCCGGAGACGTAGGCTACGTGCCTATGGGCTACGGGCACTACATCGAATCAATCGGCACAGATGACTGCGAAATGCTTGCTGTGTTCAACAGCGGTGACTACCAGGAAATCTCACTGTCGCAATGGCTGGCGAGCAATCCCAGCTATCTGTTGCAAACGAATCTAGGTGTTTCCGCCGATATCGTCAAAGGCTTGCAGAAGCCGGAAGGGCTCTTCAGCGATCCCAACGCACCTAAGAGCAAATTACCGCAGTAAAACTGGAATCGACTCTGGTTTAAGGGGCACCCGGGTACTCAGGTGCACTCAAATGCACCATACTCGGGTGCACTCAGGTGTCTCAGGTACCGCGAATGTAACCGATTTCTTTAATCTCGTCAGACAACTGATCGAGATTGCGTTCGCAATGCAGCCGTATCAGCAACTCTGCGTTGAGCGGTTTGAGCTGATAGACGTGTTTTACGTCTTCTTCGGCGATCTCCAGATCAAAATACTCGCGAGCATAATCAACATAAGTCTTCGGTTTGCCATCTAAGATTTTGAGCATGGTCCGCGACCCATCAGGGTCGGTGCCAACATTTGCGGGAAATTTGATTTTGCCTGAATGCCACTCATTATCACAGTTCCGCCGCCAGTAGCAAAATGTGGTGTCGTCGATCATGAACGCAGCTTCCTTCAAAAAGTAAGAAAGCTCAGCGGGAAATTGAGCGAAGATTTCTGGAAACGGATGACCATCATTGTGCACAGGATTGAGAAGAGAGTCCTGTGCCAGACCTTTAATCGCCGCACCCTGCCTGGTAAACCATATGAAGTAATGATCACCGGTACCATCTCGCATCGAAGCCATCATTTCACTCGCATCGTCTTTGTTCCAAAACGAATTGAAGGAGTAATAGCGAAGTGACCAGTCTGTACAAAGAATCGCATCAAGCATCGCGATCGCTTTGCAAACGCGCACCAGATTCGGAATATCCGGCAGCATTCTTGATACTGTGTTCGGCAAACGTTATTTCCTCAGCAGACGCAGACTCAAACGTAGCTCCAGACGCAGACTCAAACGTAGCTCCAGACGCAGACATATATGCGGGCGGAGCCGCATTGATGATAATGATGACTTATACAAGTGTACATCAAGATTTTGCCACCTCCGCGATGGCCAACTCCAACGGCTTAACTTCGGGAATCGCCCGCATTCTTATACAGCCGGAAGACTTTGATATCACAAAAGCGTTGAAGGCATTTTCTCTGCCTTTGCGACAGACAAATTCTGCTATTTCCTCCAGCCGAAATGACTCGAGAAACACGAACAGATCTCCGACAGAATAAAAAGTTCGAGGCGCGTCGCGATACTTTGGTATTGGCAGACGCAAATCCTGCAGGCAGGGCTGCAACCAGCCCAAAAGCGTCATCAAGAAACCGATGGCAATAAAAGTATCGAACGACCGCATCAAAGACGACACCACATCGAATGAAAGAATACAAAACATGATTTGCGAAGGGAGATTGGAAAGATAGAAAAATGGAATCGAGCTCTTGCTGACTCGCAGCACTTCCTTTTCTCGATAACTGGCATCTGCTTGAGCGAAAAGTCTTCGCGACACGCAAAGCGAAAAGACGCGCCGATCGGTGAGAACATAAATAGTTCTGCCAGCCCGCCTGGGCACGAATATAAGCTCGAGAGAGCCGGCAATAGCAACAATCGCAAGTAAAACTATAAGTCCAACCAGAATGTGCGAATCATCAGACGACGTTCGCAGCACACCAGCACCGAGCATAAACAAACCAGACAACCATAAAACAGAGAAAGAAAGCAGCGAGCCGCGTACTGCATCTACATTGGGCTTACCACGCCAGACCACCGACTCTGACGGTTCAAGCTCAGCACGTATTGCTAAATCGAAATCCTGTTCGTTCATCAACAGCACTTCATCGGTCCATCCAGCCCACCGAATTCCCTGCTCGCACTCTTACCTTCGGTCGCAACCAGGTCCTCTTGTGGAACCTGGCGCGGTAAAACCGATTTAGGATCGATCCAAACACGAATCGATTCAATCAAAATAATCAAGACGAGGATGATGAAAACGGCACCAAGAACAGCATCGAGATAATCATTGAAAATCAGCACCGGGGTCGTCTTCATTTCAGCGGCGGCAAGCAAACCGCTGCTCATCTTTTGCTCAAGCATGTGCGCATGAGCGAGAAAGCCGAGCTTTGGCAAAGGACTGAAGATCTTTAAATAACCAGCTGTCAAAGTGACGCTGAGCAACCAGGTTAGCGGTGCCACGGTGACGAACATGAACTTCCTTTTGTTCATGCGCACAATCACGGTGGTGGCAATGCAAAGTGCCACCACAGCCAGTAATTGATTGGAAATCCCAAATAGAGGCCAGAGGCTATTGATGCCACCAAGCGGATCTATGACGCCCTGGTAGAGAAAGTATCCCCATCCACCCACGACCATAGCCGAACTCAGAATAATGGCAGGATACCAGCTCGTTTCTCCGAGTCGTTTCCACGCCAATCCCAAAAAGTCCTGTAAAAGGAATCTGCCCACGCGTGTGCCGGCATCCAGACAGGTGAGGATGAACAGGGCTTCGAACATAATGGCGAAGTGATACCAGAAAGAAAGATCGAGCGTACCCAGACCGGTCGACTGAACGGCATGAGCGAATATGTGTGCCATGCCGACAGCCAGTGTGGGTCCGCCGCCTGTGCGCCCCATCAACGTCGTCTCCCCAACCGCGGTGGACAGTGACTGCATTTCGGCAACCGAAACTGGATACCCCCAACTGCTAATGGCGGCAACAGCAGCAACCGGGTCAGCTCCGACAACTCCTTTTGGACTGTTGATGGCAAAGTAAATTCCGGGCGTGATCACACATGCAGAAATGACAGCCATGATTGCAACCGTCGCTTCACACAACATGGCGGCGTATCCGATCGGTCGAGCATGTGTCTCATGCCAGATCATTTTAGGAGTCGTACCGGACGACACAAGTGCATGGAAGCCGGATATGGCACCACAAGCGATGGTGATGAAACAGAATGGAAATATCGAGCCTGTGAAAAGCGGACCTTCACCGTTTGTGAAAATAGTCAGTGGCGGCATTTGCAAGTCTGGTCGCAAGAAAAGGATGCCGATTGCCAATAGTCCAATGATGCCGATCTTCAAAAATGCCGAGAGATAGTCACGAGGCGCAAGCAAAATCCAAACCGGCAGTACCGAAGCAACAAAACCGTAGAGCATAATAGCGATGGAAAGCTGCACACCATCGAGCGTGAAAATCGGAGCCAGAGTAGGGTCTGCTGCAACCCACTTACCGGCAACAACAGCCAGAATAGTTAGCGCTACTCCAATTAGCGATCCTTCCATAATGCGATGCGGGCGAATGAAGCGCATGTAGACGCCCACGAAGACCGCAATCGGCACAGTCATGAGCAGCGTGAAAGCACCCCACGGACTTGATTTTAGTGCATTCACAATAACCAGAGCCAGCACCGCCATCAGTATCATCATGATAAGCAGAATGGCTACAAGTGCAACAATTCCAGCCAGCGGGCTAATTTCCTCTTTCGCCATCTTGCCCAGCGACTGCCCGTTTCGGCGCATCGAACAGCAGAGGATGACAAAGTCTTGCACCGCTCCAGCCAGAACAACACCAACAATGATCCACAAAGTGCCGGGCAAGAAGCCGAACTGAGCAGCTAATATCGGTCCGACAAGCGGACCAGCCCCGGCAATTGCAGCGAAATGATGACCAAACAAGACCCACTTATGCGTAGGCACGAAATCTTTGCCATCATCGATTCTCTGAGAAGGAGTCGTCTGGTAATCGTTTAGTTCGAAAACCTTCTCAGCAATAAATTTGCTGTAGAAACGATAGCCAATACAAAAAACGGAAACTGCCGCAGTAACGAGCCAGACGGCATTAACCGCTTCGCCGCGAGTAAACGCAATAATTCCCAGCGAGAACGCGGCCAGTAAACTGACGCAAAGCCAGACGATCTTGCCGACCACTCCGGGCAGCTTCGATTTCTTTTCTGGTCTGCTATAGCCGCTGGGCGCTGTTTCCTGAGCTTCCGACACCTTCAATTCCTCGTCACTTATCTCAATTCAGTTTCATCAAATCAAACTAAACCAAAAGCCCCGCCAGAGTTGCAGACAGGTAGCTGGCCATGGTTCCACAGATCAGCGCTTTAACACCCAGTCGCGCCAGATCACCACGCCGAGAGGGCGCGATTTCACCGATGCCGCCGACCTGAATGGCAATCGAGCTCAAATTGGCAAAACCACACAGGGCAAAGGTGGCAATTGTTTCAGCATGCGGCGAGATTTGGGTCTGAGTCAACCCTTTCAACATGGAAGACAATTCGGTATATGCGACAAACTCGTTAATCACCATTTTCTCGCCCATCAATTTACCGACGACGTGAGCGTCACTCCACGGCACCCCCATAACAAATGCTACGGGCGAGAAGAGAACGCCAAACACATCCATCATCTTCAAATGTTCCAGACTCAACCCGAGAAAATCAGGAGCTCCGGCGTTGTGCAAGAAACCGCCAACCACACCAAACAAGCCATCGCCCATAGCGATGAGAGCCATAAATGCGATCAACATTGCCACCACGTTAAGACCGATGCGCATACCATCCGACGCGCCGTGTGCAGCAGCATCGATGATGTTGGCATTAGTGCGCTTAACTTCGATCTGCACCTTGCCTTTAGTCATCGATTCTTCCGTTTCAGGCCAGACGATTTTGGCAATCACGAGCCCACCGGGAGCAGCCATGATGCTGGCGGTGAGTAAGTAAGAAGCTTTGATACCAATGCCGATGTAGACGGCAAGCACACCTCCTGCCACACAAGCCATAGAACCGGTCATCGAAGCAAGCAACTCAGACATCGTCATTGTTGCAACGTAAGGGCGGATGAGGAGCTGCGCTTCCACTTGGCCGACGAATACGCTGGCAGCATTAGAGAGCGCTTCGGAGCCGCTGGCGCCCATCAAGAATGCCACCACTTTTGCTACCACTTGCACGACTCGCTGCATCAAGCCAAGATAATAGGAGATGCTGACGAGACTGGAAACGAAGATAATCGTCGGCACAACGCGAAAGGCAAAAATGAAAGCGGCTTTCGGTCCGAAGAGCTTCATCATTTCGTCGGGATTTTCGACCAGCGGTCCGAAAACAAACCCGGCTCCGGCATCGGAGTAATGAAGTAAGGCAGTAATTCCGTCGCCTATTTGCTTGAAAAGTTGCTGGCCGAATTCGACCTTTAAAACGAAGATGGCCATGACGAGCTGAATTATCAAACCAGAGACAACCAGTCGATAATTTATCGCCTTGCGATTGTTCGACATCGCATAAGCGGTGCCGAGGATGCACACGATACCGAGTAACCCGACCCACTTTGATTCTACAGGCAAAATAGCTCTCCCGTGATTCGCTCTGTAGAAGTTTAGTTGTTCAGGCGCTCCAAGTCCACGCCCAGGTATTGCTCCTGCTGCATGTCGATTTCTTTGCTGTAGGGCTTGAAGCCGTCCTTGCGCACTTCGACCCGATGTTTTCCACGCGGCAAGTATCCAAGAAAGACGCCACCGCCCGGACCGTCGGCAGTGCTGGTTTCGATTGCGCCGACACGCTGGTTGTCAACGAGTACCTCCGCTCCAACATCATCGCCGTCGCTGTTGACGACAAAATTCAAGGTCCTGGTTTGTTTTCCTTGCGTTTCCAAGAAAAGCACAAACAGTACACCTATGAGAACGGCAATCCACAATCGCGCAGCTTTAGATTCTTTCGGTTGCACACTCATCGCGACAAGCCACCTGACAGGAGGGGAAGGTTAAGCGACTGTGGCGCAACCGGGGCGCCTTCAAGTTTCACTGATTGTCCAATCATTGAGACAGACCGCCGGCAGGAGTTGGAGCGGTTGTCGGCGTGGGCGAGCCTGGTGTTAAGGAAGGAGCAGGTGTTGGAGTCGGTGCTGGGCTGGTCGAACGCTCAGGAGCCGGAGAAGGTGCTGATGTCGACTTTTCTTCAGTAGATTTAGGCGTATCGGAAATTGATGGAGCAACGCCAGGCGCCGGAGCCATTTCGACCTTGTTCACCTCGACAGGAGTCTGAACTGCAGGAACAAGATCACCGCCAACCGTCACCGCATTTGATACCGGAGCGACTGCCGTGTCACTCTTCACCACTTTCTGATTGAGCTTTGCCGCGGCTTTCTGTTCACGCTTCTGTTCTTCTTCCGTCGGTGCCGACGGCGGAACAAAAGAGCCTGCCGGCGCCGGATGTGCTATGTAATATGCCTCGTTGTAATGCTTCCAGATTTTGGCCATAACATCACCACCAGTGACGTGGTTGCCTTTAATCGGTAAGTTTTCATCGTTTCCGCCCCAGAGCGCAGTCACCATATCTGGTGTGAAACCGACAAACCAAATATCTTTAGCAGCATCGGCAGTACCTGTTTTACCTGCTACGGGTCTGTCGTCTAATTTAGCTCCAGTGCCGGTTCCGAACTTGACTACATCTTGCATCATACTGACCAGACGAGCCACCGGCTCCACAGGAAAGACTTTGTCCACACTGGCCTGGAACACTTCTATGACCTGACCGCGATTGTTCTCGATGCGCCGCAGCACTTGCGGTTTGATTGCCACACCCATGCGTGCGAATGTCGCGTAAGCACCGGCCATATCCAGAGGAGTAACCGCAGAACTTCCCAGTGCCAGAGAAAGATTTGGTTCGAGCTTAGTTGTAATTCCCGCTTCGCGAGCTGTTTCAACGACACTGTCGATGCCCACCAGCTGTGCAATTCGAACTGAGCAGACGTTACGCGATAACGCTAAAGCTTTTCTCAATGGAATGCGACCGAGGAATCTATGATCGAAATTTTTCGGCGCATAATCAGGCAATCCATAAGGTTGATGAATGACCAGAGGCGTGTCTTCAATAATACTGTCCGGTGTCAAAACGCCCTTCAGAAGCGCTGTCAAATAAACGAACGGCTTGAACGAAGAACCTGCCGTATGCGGGTTAGTGGCGCGATTGAACTGATGTTTCCAAAAATCACCAACGCCGCCGACCATGGCGATAACGGCACCGTCTTGCACAGAAACTGACACAAGAGCAGCCTGAGTCACACCTTTTGGCGCTTTGGCGATATCAGCAGCGAGAGTTTTTTCGGCGATTTCCTGCGCTTGCGGATCGAGATTTGTATAAACGCGCAAGCCCTGACGGCGCATTTCGGCTTGACTGAAACGATCGCGCAAAGTCTCCAGGACATGGCTTACATAATAAGGATACTTTTGCAGCGGATTGGCGCCCTTTTTGAAAACGAGTTGCTGCTTTTTAGCGGTGTTGGCTTGATTTGCCGTGATGTAGCCGTACTCGACCATTTTGTCGAGAATCTCATGCTGTCTGGAAATTGCAGCTTTTCTGTTTGCCTGGGTGCCAAGCTCGGAAGGCGCTTTAACGAGACCGGCAAGGAAACTGGCTTGCGCCACAGTCAATTCGGCAGCAGTCTTATTGAAATAGCGCGAAGCAGCGCGCTCGATGCCGTATGCATTGTTGCCGAAATAAACCTGATTCAGGTACATCTCGAGAATTCTTTCCTTCGGATACCTGTGCTCGAGCTCATATGCAACGAACGCTTCCTTGACCTTGCGGTCCATTGTTCGCTGCGCTTCAGTAAAGAAGAGGTTCTTCACGAGCTGCTGCGTAATCGTCGAACCACCTTCGACCACGTGCCCGGCTTGCAAATTTGCCAGACTGGCACGGATGATACTCATCACATTGACACCATGGTGCTCGTAGAAGTGATGGTCTTCAGCAGCCAGCATTGCTTGTTGCATCTGCAGAGAAATCTGATTGAGCGGCACGACACGTCTGTCTTCATCACCCTCAACGGTGCAGATCATGTGGTCGTTACGGTCAAACAGCTGAATCGCTTCGATAGGCTCGTAGCGCTCGACCAGTGTGATATCAGGCAGGTCGTGCAGCTGTTTCCAGATTTTGGCGCCAACGTATCCAAAACCGACCGCGACTACGACGCAGACAACCACGAAAAAGCCTTTGAGGACCTTCCCGATCGCACTGACCGTGCTGTTGGGCTGTTTTCGCCTTACTGTAGGTCTGTGCGTCGCCAAACTTGCCCCCGGGCGGTTCTCGATGAAAAATTCAGTTTAGACCTATCTGGCAAACGCAAAGAGACAAGATTGCTGTTTTCCACGAGGCACATTATATCAGCCACGCCATAACGCCGCACCGGGCACCAAATCAAAGCGTGCGCCCCGGAAGACGCACGCTTAGCAATTGTTCAGCTCCGAGCGCGATCAGGCGCGAGGGTGACTCGTCATATAGACTCGACGCAGCCGATCGAGGCTGACGTGAGTGTAAATCTGAGTGGTGCTGATAGTCGTATGACCCAGCAGATCTTGCACGACACGCAAGTCGGCTCCGCCTTCGAGCAGGTGGGTAGCAAACGTGTGTCGCAAAGTATGCGGGGTGATCGGCTTGGCGATTCCGGCGAGGCGAGCGTACTTGAGTACGATTCGGTGCACAGAACGCGATGACAATCTGGTTGCCTGCCTGCTCACGAAGAGTGGATTGTCAGGCTGAGGCTGTCTGCCACCAGCTAGCTTAGACCAGTGATCCGCCAGATAGCGCTCCAACCAAGCCTGCGCACTATCGTTGAGCAGCACAACGCGTTCGCGTGAGCCCTTACCGATTACACGCATCTCTTTAGCAGCAGCGTTGTAGTCTTGAATGCGCAGTCCGCACAGTTCACTTACGCGCATTCCCGACGCATACAGCACTTCCATCAAGGCGCGATCTCGCACACCAAGAGAGGAATCGTCTGGAGCGAGCAACAAGCGTGTCACTTCTTCGCGATCTAAACAAGCCGGCAGGCGGCGTGACAGTTTAGGTCCACGCACCAATTTAGATGGATCGTCATCGATAAGCTGTTCGCGTTTCAGATAGCGATAGAAGCTGCGAATGGCAGAAATCTTTCTGGCAACGGTCGGACGACTGTAGCTTTCCTGAATCTGGCGAATGTAGCTGCGCAAACCATCTACTTCCATCCAGGCAGAACTTTGCTTTTCTTCAGTTCCCTGTGCACTTTGATTCTCAGCTACCACAGAAGTCTGAGCTTCAGCTTTCTCTTCCGGCGTAAAGTCGAGAACTTCTTTAGTACCTTCCGCCCCTTCATTTGTAATCAGTTGCTTCAGGTCATTTACGTATGCACGAATCGTATTTGACGAATAATTGCGCTCCATTTCGAGGTAGCCAGCAAACTGATCTAGCCAAACCAGAGCGCCTCTCTGGGAATTCACATCGGACCGACTTTCTAGTTATTATCGACATTATGACTACCTCTATTATGGAAACTTCATATGCCGAAAGCAATACCTAATTTGAAGATAGAAACAAAATTCGCCACTTGACATTAGATAAATTGTGACATTCAATACAACTCAAAACAGCTAAAACCCGCGACCCGCGCTACTCTATAGGGATACCCTTCACTTGATTGAGGCAGATAATGTTTGCGAATAAATATTTGGTCGTCGGAGCAGTTTTGGTGGCAGCCACCATCGGCGGGGCGATGTCAAACCCTCAATTCGCGTTGGCGAAGGGTAAGACCTGGACCGTAGAAATGCGTCAAGCCAAGCTGATGCAAGACATAAACGTGGCGCAGCAACACAAAGAGTTGACCGACAAAGAAGCCAAGAAATTGCGCAGTCGTTTATCAGACGTTGCCCGCAAGAAAAAGAAGTTCAAAAATGAGAACAAGAGCACAGGTGAAAAGCTAACTGCTGAAAACAATAAAGAGCTGGAAGAAGATCTGAACAAAATAAGTTCGGATATCAAAAAGTATCAGCTCGAAAAAAGAGTCGAACGCAAGTAGTTTTGTGGTAAAAGCCGTTCACTGGAATCCCGGATCTATCCCCCATGTCACCACATGTGGCAGCCAGAGGAGAAGCGAATGATTCGAAGAAGAAATCCTTCCAGGAGCGACGGAGTAGTTTTCGTCGTACTCGGTTTAGTGCTTTCAAAATTTTCCATACTGGACCCGATCATGGCAGCACAAGCTCATGGTGAGGTCGTAATAGCAAAATGGTGGATTATGATGTCCTCCTATTTCGTCTACTACGGAATATTTCTGATGATCTGGGCACCCACAGCAGGTCACCTTATGAAGCTTCAACCTGACACAAATAAACTTGACCGCAAGGGACTAGCAATCATTTTGCTCTTGAGCGGTCTCGGACTGGGTTCATCGCTCTTAGTCGAGAATTACCTGAACTCGCTGGGCTACAAGTTCTAACATCAGACTCAGCCCACTGGCAACCCGGAGACATCATACCTGGGAAACGCAAATACACCACTGATGGTGCGCCTGTGTAAACCATCTCTAGCGAGTGATGGCTTGGCCAACGGCGGTTTTCATATCGACTTCAGTGACTAGCGCCTATGCTGCAACCAGGTAATGAGCAGGTCTGTAAGCTGTTCAGTGAGCTGATTCTCTTCCAACAACAGATGCTCGCCATCACCAACCACCATCAAAAGCTTGTCGTCGGTGCCGATCGAGTTGAACAATTCAACGGTACCCTCAGGCTTTACAAGCTGATCTTTGAAACCAGCCATGAGAAGAATCGGGGTCTTTTCAATCAGAGCAGCGGCATCATAGTTGCCTTTCATAAAATCGTTGAATTGCTTCAACTCTTTCGGAGTCAGCTTCATGCGATTCGTCGGCGTAGCTTCCATGTGCTTTTGCAACGCTTTATTTTCAGTAGCACGTTCAACAACTTCAGGCGCAATATTCATTGGCTTGTCTTTGTTTGTCAGATATTTGGCGCCGACGACAATGGTCGAACTCATTTTCGCGTAGCGATCGCTCGATGGAACAGAAGAGATGATTCCGTCCACTAAATCGGGATACCGGGATGCGGCTGCCAGCACTATGGCACCACCCATGGATTCACCAACAAGATCGATCTTGCAACCGGGATAGAGCGTTCTCAGTGTCTTCAGCGCCGCCTGGATGTCATTCAAGCAACCTTCAAAGTCGACACGATTCTCGCGGCTGTTCATCCACTCGCCAAACCCTCGAACGTCTAGCGCATAAACGCCATAACCACGAGATGCCATGACATGACCGAATTCGGTGTAAGAGAGACTGCTGAAGCCGAGACCGTGAACGCACAGAAGTATTTCTTTCGGTTTTGTGCGCGGCAACCATGAACGATACGGCACTTTGATGTTATTGCTCCAGATTGGAGCCTTGGCGCGACCCGCCGAAACAGGCGCCTTCGCTTGCACCGGAAGAACAGGCAACATTGAGCCCGTCAGCTGTATCAGGGCAAAAGCCGAAGCAAATACAGACGCAACACTCTTTCTTATTCGCATCAATAGCAACTCCACATGTAATTTCTGTGCGTGCATATAAGGTTGGGGAAGTGCCGCCCGGACACTCCGAATCCTCTTACCACTTTGCCGACAATAAAACTCGGGGACGCGTGGGAATCGAACCCACCCAGGACAGCGCTTGTCTGCCCCGCAACGGTTTTGAAGACCGCACACCACACCAGCGATGCTCCATCCCCACGAGGATGTTGTGGATTATAGCCGGGCGCGGGCGTGGTGCGCCACGGGGAAGATGGTAGAAGCACCCGGGACGGGTGCGCTCCATGAGAGAGATGCACCCGGGACGGGTGCGCTCCATGAGAGAGATGCACCCGAGACGGGTGCGCTCCATGACCGATAGAGGCTTTCGGGCTCGTCAAGGTGTGGCATTCGAGTCGACATTTTCTGCTGACATCAGATTTGGAGCCAGTGTTACATACAAATAAGCAGCATTAAGAAATAACGAACTATTTTGAAAAGCTTTTAAGTTATTAGATAAGCTGGTATTTAGCCGTTTCTGCGCAAATGAGACAGAATTTATTGAAATTCTCGTCACGTACGCGCCGTCACGTCTCATCACATTTGCATTGACATTACAATGATAGGCTACGTATATTTGCACACTTGTGCCTGCAGTTGCCCACACCGCATCTGCCGAAGTATCCAGCCAATCTACCAGAGGTAATCGATGGCTTTAGAGTTATCTGAGCGCGTCCGAACCTTCGGGGTCGGTAGCCCTCGTATCGCCGATCTTCCGGACCTAGCCGAAATCCAAAAGAGTTCCTTCAAGTGGTTCATTGATGAGGGACTCGGAGAAGAATTAAGAGCCTTCAGTCCCATCAAGGACTACACAGGAAGGCTCGAATTACACTTCTTGCCGAACTACACGTTCGAAGATCATACAGAGCCAAATAAGCCGAAAACGCCTGAAGACGCTCGGTCTATGGACGCCAGCTTCACCAAGAAGTTGCGTATTCAAATGCGTCTGGTCAACCGCGAAATCGGTGAAATCAAAGAGCAAGAGATTTACGTCGGCGACATCCCGATGATGACGGACCGCGGTACGTTCATCATCAACGGCGCCGAGCGAGTCATCGTCAGCCAGATCGTCCGAAGCCCCGGCATCTACTACAAACGCGAAGTAGACACCAACGGTAAACGAACATTCAGCGCCACTTTGATTCCTAACAGAGGCGCCTGGCTCAAGTTCGAAACCGACGTCAATGACGTTATCTACGTCAAAATCGACAAGAACAGAAAACTGCCGGCAACAACTCTGTTGCGCGCCCTTGGCTATTCCGACCAGGAAATGGAAGCTCTCTTCCGCCACCGCGACTTCCTCAAGAAGACGCTGGACAAAGACAGCACCAAGTCACGCGAAGATTCGCTCATCGAAGTTTACAGAAAGCTGCGTCCAGGTGACCCACCGTCAGTTGCTGGCGGACAGAGCATCATTGACAGCCGATTCTTTGATGACAAGCGCTACGACCTTGGCAAGGTTGGTCGTTACAAACTCAACAAAAAGCTCAGCCTGAGCGTTTCTGAAGCACAACGCACGCTCACCCGTGAAGACATCGTTGCCGCAGTCGACTACTTAATCGGCTTGCACTACGACGAAGGTCACGTTGATGACATCGACCACCTCGGCAACAGACGTATCCGTTCAGTCGGCGAATTGTTGCAAAACCAGTTCAGAATTGGTTTGACCCGTTTGGAAAGAATCGTTCGCGAACGTATGACATTGCAAGATGCCGATACGCTCACGCCCGCCAACCTGCTCAACACAAAACCGCTGGTCGCTGCAATCCGTGAATTCTTCGGTTCATCGCAGTTGTCACAGTTCATGGACCAGACCAACCCGCTTGCAGAACTGACGCACAAACGCCGTCTGTCAGCCCTCGGTCCTGGTGGATTGTCGAGAGAAAGAGCCGGATTCGCGGTTCGCGACATTCACCCCAGCCACTACGGTCGCATCTGCCCGGTAGAGACTCCTGAAGGTCCGAACGCAGGTTTGATCGGCTCGCTGGCAACCCACGCTCGTGTTAATGAGTACGGCTTCATTGAGACTCCTTATAGACGAGTCGATAACGGCAAGTTGACTGAAGAAGTTCACTACCTTACAGCCGACGAAGAAGACAAATACAGAGTCGCTCCTGGCGACGTGCCTGTGCACGACAACGGTGACTTCGTTCACCCGCTCGTACCGGTACGCTACAAAGCTGAGTTTATCGAAACTCCGCCTGAGCAAGTCGACTACGTAGGCGTCAGCCCGATTCAGATCGTTTCAGTTGGAACGGCTCTCATTCCTTTCCTCGAGCACGACGACGCTAACCGAGCCCTGATGGGATCGAACATGCAACGTCAGTCAGTGCCTCTGGTAAGAACTGAAAGAGCGCTCGTCACAACCGGTATCGAAAAGCAGTCAGCTCGCGACTCGGGTATGGTGATCGTTTCTGACCTGGAAGGAAAAGTCGAGTACGTGACGGCAGCCGCCATTCACGTGCGCACCAAAGACAAGAGACTCGTTAAATACAAACTCTCGAAATTCCAGCGCTCTAACCAGGACACATGCCTGAATCAGAAGCCAATCGTTCAAGTTGGTGATCATGTCAAACCAGGACAGATCATCGCCGACGGTGCTGCCACCAACTCCGGTGAACTGGCAGTAGGTCGCAACCTGCTCGTGGCCTTCATGCCATGGGAAGGCTACAACTTCGAAGACGCGATTTTGATCAGTCAACGTCTCGTGTTCGACGAAGTAATGACTTCGATTCACATTGAAAAACTGGAGATCGACGCTCGTTCAACCAAGTTGGGACCAGAAGAAATCACCCGAGAAGTTCCAAACGTCTCGGAAGAATCACTGCGTCACCTCGACGAGAACGGCATCGTCAGAGTCGGTTCACGCGTTTATCCAGACGACATTCTGGTCGGTAAGATCACACCGAAAGGTGAATCTGAACATCCGCCAGAAGAAAAATTGCTCCGCGCCATCTTCGGTGAAAAGGCACGCGACGTCAGAGACAACTCTCTGCGCGTTCCACACGGTGAAGGCGGCCGCGTCGTAGACGTCAAAGTCTTCGACCGCGAAAAGGGCGATGAACTCCCGCCTGTAGCAAACAAAGTGGTGCGTGTCTACATCGCTCAAAAACGCAAAATCAGCGTTGGCGACAAAGTAGCAGGACGTCACGGAAACAAAGGTATCGTCGCTCGCATTCTGCCGACCGAAGATATGCCTTTCCTTCCAGACGGCACACCAGTCGACATCGTTCTCAACCCGCTTGGTGTACCAAGCCGTATGAACGTCGGTCAGACCTTCGAAACATTGCTCGGTTTGGCAGCCATGCTCACCCAGCAACGTTATGAAGTGCCACCATTCGACGAAATGTACGCCAAAGAAGCGTCTTCGCATCTCGTTCATGGCGAGATCACCAAAGGCAAAGACATCTCTGGTTTCGATTGGGTCGGTGATAACGGCAAAATCACACTCTTTGACGGCAGAAGCGGCGACGCTTTCGACAACCCTGTCACTGTCGGCAAGATCTACATGATGAAGCTGGTCCACCTTGTCGACGACAAGATCCACGCCCGTTCGACTGGACCATACAGCTTGGTCACGCAGCAGCCACTGGGCGGAAAGGCTCAGTTCGGCGGTCAGCGTCTGGGAGAAATGGAATGCTGGGCGCTGGAAGCGTTCGGTGGAGCCTACTCTCTGCAAGAGATGTTGACTATCAAGTCAGACGACGTAAACGGACGTTCGAGAGCATACGAGTCGATCGTTAAGGGTGAAAACCTGAAGCGTCCTGGTATTCCGGAATCCTTCAAAGTGCTCGTTCGCGAACTTCAATCAATCGGTCTCGACGTATCCGTCGCCAAACGCACACGCGAAGGCGGCGAGCTCGAAGTCGACTTGATGACGGAAGTGGAAGAAGCAAGACCACGTGGAATGCGCCGCAGTCCATTTGGCGAAATCGGCATCGAGTCCGAGCTTGCTGAACTTTCACGTCAACCCGTCGTGCCATCAGCAGCGGTGGCAGTCAGCGAACCTGATGAAGATGTCTTCGCCGGTGGTGGTGGCGGTGCAGCCGCTGCCGAAGTCGATGACGTCGACCTCGGAGCCGACGAAGAAGATGACGGTGATGACGCAGGCGATGACGTCTAAATTCGAGAAATCAGTGGGCGGGCATAGTTGTCCGCCCACCCGTTCGAAAGTACAACTCACAAGACAACTATGTCGTAGGGCTCTGTCCCTGAATTGCTGGAGGTCTGTCAGCTAAATGGCTACAAGTATTGATCGGTTTGACTACATCAAAATCGGGATTGCATCACCAGAGCGCATCCTTAGCTGGTCACATGGTGAAGTGACCAAACCCGAAACAATTAACTACCGTACTCTCAAACCAGAAAAAGACGGTCTCTTTTGCGAACGCATCTTCGGACCATCGAAAGACTGGGAGTGCTATTGCGGTAAGTACAAACGTGTACGCCATCGTGGTATCACCTGCGAACGCTGCGGCGTCGAAGTGACAGACTCGAAAGTCCGCCGTCACCGCATGGGTCACATCAAACTCGCCTCTTCAGTGACACACATCTGGTTCCTCAAGGGCATCCCGAGCTACATCGGTTTGCTGCTCGACTTGCCTCTGCGTGACCTGGAACAGGTTGTCTACTTCAACGCTTACATCGTCACAAACGCTGGTAATGCGCCTGAATTGCACAAATACCAACTGCTTTCAGAAGAAGAATATGAGCGCTCGCTCGATGATCCAAGCTTACAGTTCGACGTCGGCATCGGCGCTGAAGCAATCAAACAACTGCTTCACGAACTGGCCAAACCAACCTACGAACGTCCAGACAACAAAGACGATCGTGGTCGTTTGCTCGACTTGCCCGGCTTGAAAGATCTCTCCAAACAGTTGAGAGAAGAGCTCGCCATGGCAACCGGCTCGCAACAGAAGCGCGCCAAAATCATCAAGAGATTGCGTCTCGTTGAAGCTCTGATCAACTCGCACACCGACCCGACCTGGGTAGTGCTCGACAATCTACCGGTTACACCGCCAGACCTGCGCCCGATGGTGCAGCTGGACGGAGGACGTTTCGCGACTTCCGACCTCAACGACCTCTATCGTCGTGTAATCAACAGAAACAACCGTCTGGCTCGATTGCTCGAGATGGGCGCTCCTGAAATCATCGTGCGCAACGAAAAGCGTATGTTGCAGGAAGCTGTTGATGCCTTGATCGACAACGGTCGCAGAGGAAGAGTCGTAGTCGGTCCAAACAACCGACCGCTGAAATCACTCTCGAACATTATCGAAGGTAAGCAAGGACGATTCCGTCAGAACTTGCTCGGTAAGCGTGTCGACTACTCCGGACGATCTGTAATCGTAGTCGGTCCGTCACTGAAACTGCATCAGTGCGGTCTGCCTCGCGAAATGGCTCTCGAACTCTTCAAGCCATTCGTAATCAATAAATTGATTGAGCGCCAGATCGTTCAAAACATCAAATCAGCTAAGAAGCAGATTGAAAAGGGATCAGCCGTAGTCTGGGAAATCCTCGAAGAAGTTATTCAAGGTCACCCGGTACTGCTCAACCGCGCACCGACACTGCACAGACTCGGTATTCAAGCTTTTGAACCGGTGCTGGTAGAAGGTCGCGCCATTCAGTTGCACCCGCTCGTTTGTTCAGCGTTCAACGCAGACTTCGACGGTGACCAGATGGCTGTTCACGTTCCACTTTCAGTTGAAGCGCAAGCCGAAGCACACATGCTCATGCTCGCCTCCAACAACATTCTCTTGCCTGCTACAGGCAGACCGACCGTCACTCCTACCCAGGACATGGTGCTCGGCATCTACTACCTGACGATTGAAAAGCCAGGTTCAGATGATCCGAAAGTCTGTCGCGGTGCCGGAATGCGTTTCGTCAGCCTCAGTGACGCTCGCTCGGCTTATGATGCCGGCGTAGTCGACCTGCACGCCAAGATCAAAGTGCGCGACGTAGACGGCCAAACTATCGAGACAACTCCTGGTCGCATCATCTTCAATGAAGTAGTGCGTGGAGCAATCGCCTCCGTGAATTAAACGAAGAGGATGGCGGGGTCGATGCCGCGCCATCCTTTTCATCCGCTAACAAACTGAACGACGAAGAAGAGGGACCTATGGTCAGCACGACAGATAAGAAAAACACTTTAAAGTTCATCAACATGACGATGGACAAGAAGAAACTCGGAAATCTTCTATCAGACATTTACGAAACGTACGGCACAGCCCGCACCGCGGAATTGGCGAACTCGTTGAAAGACCTCGGATTTCAATATGCCACCAAAGCTGGTGTAACGATTTCGATTGACGACCTCGACGTTCCAGACGCCAAGAAAGGTTTGATCTCCGCAGCCGAGAAAGAAATCGAAGAAGCACAACGACGCTATGAACGCGGCGAAATTACAGAAGTAGAACGCTACAACAAAGTAATCGACACCTGGTCTGCCACCACCGACCAATTGACGAAAGAAGTAGTCGACAACTTCGACAGATTGAACCCGGTATACATGATGGCGTTCTCCGGCGCTAGAGGTAACATCTCCCAGGTTCGTCAGCTCGTCGGAATGCGAGGCTTGATGGCTGACTCTCAAGGTCAGATTATCGACTTGCCGATTAAAGCAAACTTCCGCGAAGGCTTGAACGTAACCGAGTACATCATCTCCAGCTACGGTGCAAGAAAAGGTCTGGTAGATACAGCGCTCAAGACAGCCGACTCAGGATACCTGACACGCCGTCTCGTCGACGTTGCCCAGGACGTTATCGTTCGCGACGTAGATTGCAAAACCAGCCGCGGTATCTACATGCAACCGATCATGGAAGGCGACAAAGCCATGGTCAAATTGTCTGAGCGTATCTTCGGTCGTTCAGTATCAGAAGATGTGATTCTCGAAGAAACCGGAGAAGTGCTCGCACGCGCCGGTGATTTGATTGACCGCGAATTGTCGGCATTGCTCGACCAGAAGAAACTGAAGAGCGTCAAAGTGCGTTCACCACTGACCTGCGACAGCCAATACGGCGTTTGCCAGAAGTGCTACGGCTGGTCGATGACCAACAACCACCTGGTTGATGTTGGTGAAGCGATCGGTATTATCGCAGCGCAGTCAATCGGTGAACCTGGAACACAGCTGACGATGAGAACATTCCACACAGGCGGCGCCGTCGCAGGTGGAAGCAGCCGTGCTCAGGTTAAAGCTCCAGCCGCCGGTGAAGTCAGCTACAAGATTCCGAGCCGTTCAGTAAGAACAGCTTACGGTGACGTTGTAGACCAGACCACCAAAGATGGTGCCATCGTTGTTACTGCCGGATCGAAAGAACACAAACTGCCGATTCCGACAGGCGCATTGATCCTGCTCAAGGCCGGTTCAACAGTAACTCCTGGTCAAGTTATCGCTGAGTACGACCCACCAGGTTCGAAGAAGAACTTGACTGAGCGCGCCAGCAAAGACATCACCGCCGACATCTCTGGACGTATCATGTTCAGTGGATTCCAGGCTGACGAAAAACGCGACCGTCAGGGCAACATCTCTCGCACAGCCAACCGCGCCGGTATCATCTGGGTACTGGAAGGTGACGTATACAACCTGCCTTCAGGCGCTCATGTAGTCGTCAAAGACGGTCAGGACGTAAATCCGAACGATGTTCTCGCTGAAATTCAAATCAACACCGAACATGGTGGTGAAGTGCGTTTCGGTCCTGAAATCGAAACCGAAGTCGTTAAGAGCGGCAAGAAGACAGTCACCAGACTCGTCAAAGGTAAGGAAATCAACGTCATCATCTCGTCGGTCGGCGCCGGTAACGCCAAGCTGGAAACAGCCAAGAACGGCAACACCTGGAGAGTGGCGAAGAGCAAAGAAGCCTACACAATCAAAGTCGTTAACGACGAAATCGTTGAAAACGGCAAGATTATCGCTGAACTCGTCGACGACGGAACCAACGTGGTCAACTCCGGCGGAGAAATCATCTATGACGGCGTCGAAATCGACGATCGCCGCGTAGTCACCAAAGCCGGACGCATCCTCTTCGTTCCTGAAGAAGTTCACTTCATCTCCAAAGACATCAGCTTGAAGATGACTGAATCAGGCGACACTGTCACAGCTGGTCAAGAAATCGTCAAAGACGTTTTTGCCCACATGGACGGTATCGTTGAAATCGTTGCCGACAACGACATCATTCACGAAGTAATCGTTCGCCCGGGCGAATTGATCAACATCGGTGATCCTTCAGACGTAAAAGTTCCGGAAGGTCAAATCGTTGAACCAGGCACCGAGATTCTCGAAGGTCAGAAGTTCAAAGACAGAAAGATCATCAACATTCTCGAAAGAGAAGATGGTACAGCTCAACTTCTGGTTCGCCCGATTGAAGAATATTGGATCGAGCCTAAAGAAACGAAGTTCAAACACCGCGCCACCGACGACAAGATCAGCTTGAGATCAGTAACTCAGTTGCTCTTCAGAGATCGCGAAAAAGTACGTCACTTGCAGGGCGCCCAGCTCACCAGAACATCACTGGTTCTGCAGATGCAAGGTCAATTGCAAGGACTGAAGGGAACGGTGGAAATCGGCGAAGAAGACTTGAACATCGTTGTTCAAGAAAACATCCTCTTGCGTCGCGACACTGACCTCAACGTCACTCTGCTATCCGTTCAGCACGGCGACATCGTCGAAAAGAAATCAGCGGTTGCCACCACGCAAGTGCTGACAAAGACACCTGCACGCGTTCAATTGTCGAAGACAGACGAACGAAGAATTCTTCTTATTACAGAAGAACAGCAAGTGCACCACAAGGCCAAAGGCGCCGTCACCGTCAAGGAAGGCGACTTGTTGCGCAACGACGACCCGATTTCGAAGTCGACGACTGCGGTTCACTCCGGTCAGGTAGTGGCTGTTGATGGAACTGATGTGACTATCCGTAAGGGCAGACCATATCTCATCTCCGGTAACACACAACTGCAATCTGAAGACGGCGCTCTGGTACAACGCGGCGACCTGCTCGCAACGCTCGTATACGAACGTCAGAAAACCGGAGACATCGTTCAGGGTCTTCCGAGAGTTGAAGAACTTCTTGAAGCAAGAAAGCCGAAAGAATGCGCCATTCTCGCTGAAAAAGGCGGTAAAGCCCGCATCATGCGTGAAGATGATACGACTCGTCTCTTCATCGTCTACGGTGAAGGCAACGAAGAAGAAATCGTCATTCCTCAAGGCTTGAACGTTATCGTTGAAGAAGGTGAGGCCATCACACCAGGAAAAGCGCTGACAGACGGACCGCCAAACCCACACGATATCGTGCGTTTGATGGGCATCGAAGCAGCTCAGAAATACCTGGTAGACGAAGTACAGTCGGTATACCGCTCACAAGGTGTAGAAATCGCCGACAAGCACATCGAAGTCATTGTCAGACAGATGACTCGCAAGGTGCGCGTAGACGAGCCAGGCGACACGATCATGTTGCCTGGTGAGTTGCTCGAACGCTACTTCATGGATGCCGAAATCGAAAAATCCAGACAGGCAGGAATTAGAGAAGCCACATACACAGCAGTGTTGCTCGGTATCACTAAAGCCAGCTTGAACACGGAAAGCTTCATCTCTGCCGCATCGTTCCAGGAAACCACAAGAATCCTCACCGAAGCTGCAGTGGAAGGAAAGAAAGATTGGTTGCGCGGCTTGAAAGAGAACGTCATCATCGGACGTCTCATTCCAGCAGGAACCGGCTTCCAGGGACACACAATCCCAACGGAAGAAGAGGAAGAAGAAGAGGACATCTACCCGCCAATCGGCGAAGGTTCCTTCAACGTTCCAGCGTAAGCAAGGCAGTCTGAAAAATTCGAAAAGCGCGGCTTCAAAGCTGCGCTTTTTGCTATGTAATGGTCAGTTCACACGCTCTCTTGATTTCATTCAAAACTCACATGCACCTTGTATGCTCATCAGAATTCAAACCACAATCGATGTCGCTTAAATCTGACAACGGGCGCATAAGGGGAGTATAAAGATGCAAGTATCCGACTACATCACACTTGGGAAATCCGGACTGAAAGTCAGCCCTCTCTGCCTTGGCACCATGACCTTCGGCGAAGATTGGGGATGGGGCGCATCGGAAGACACCGCCCGCGAAATATTCAATGCTTACGCAAAAGAAGGCGGTAATTTCTTTGATACCGCAGATGGTTACACCAACGGCAAGAGCGAAGAGTTGCTCGGCAAATTCATCAAAGAAGGCAAGTTGCGTGACAGTGCCGTCATTGCCAGCAAATTCACCTTCAACGCGCAACCAGGCAATCCCAACGCTGGGGGCAACGGTCGAAAAAACATTTACCGCGCTCTGGAAGGCTCGCTTAAGCGCCTCAACACTGACTATCTGGATCTGTACTGGCTGCATACCTGGGACACCGTCACGCCTGTCGAAGAAGTGTTGGCTACATTCAATGACCTGGTGAAAGAAGGGAAGATCAGATATTTTGGACTCTCCGATGTTCCCGCATGGTATCTGAGCCGCATGCAGACACTCGCTGAAACCGGAGGCAAGCACCGCATCTCAGCACTGCAACTGGAGTATTCTCTGCTTGAGAGAAACATTGAACGCGAGCATATTCCGGCAGCCATCGAGCTGGGAATGGGACTGACGCCCTGGAGTCCGCTGGCTAGCGGTATGTTGACCGGAAAATACAAACGCGATTTGAATAACGGCGCCGAAGGCAGACTGTCTGTCATGAAAGACAAAGGTCATCCAGGATTCGACAAGCTCTTCACCGCGCGCAATTGGGATATTGTGGATGTTTTGAATGACGTAGCGAAGTCAATTGGAAAAACTCCGGCCCAGGTCGCTCTGAATTGGGTGGCAACCAGACCGGGAGTCACTTCAACCATCATCGGTGCAACGAAATTGCACCAGCTTCAAGACAACTTCAAAGCAATCGAATTCACAATTCCAGATGAAGCCCTGACTAAACTCGATGAAGCAACAAAGTTGGATCCAACCCAGCACCCATATCTTTTCTTCACAGAAGGAATGCAAAGCATGGTGACAGGCGGCACGAAAGTGCGAGCCTGGTCAAGATAGGCTCGCACTAAATTTTAATCAGATCAAGCAAGTTCAGATCAAATCAACATTCGAAAGTTTTCTCGGGTCGAATCAACATTCGCATGATTCGAAAGTCCGTCGATCAACAAAAGTTGCTAGTTGAAACTAACGGCATGATTTGAACATCGATTGCTCGGCGCGCACCAAAATCGTTCGCGAGATTGAGCTCGAATCGCTGATGTACGCTGGCTACACCCCAGTCGTCATGCAACGTCTCTCCAACCTGCACAAATCCAAATCTGTCATAGAGCCGCCTGGCGTCTCGAAGAGCAGGAGTGGTCGTCAAGTAAATCTTAGGCATCTGCTTCTTCTTGCAGAAGTTGATCGCCTGCGCCATCAGCTTTGTGCCAATGCCTTGATTGCCCCAGTGCGGATCGACGATCAGAAAACGCAAGCGAGCGCCGGCGCCATCTCTATCGTGACCGTCGATGGCTATGCAGCCGACAACATTTTCAGCATCTCTATAGAGCCAAAATCCATCGCAAGTCGGATCAAAGTTTTCGATAAAGTCGCCGAGTTCTCTGGCGACAAAAGCTTCAAAGCGAGAATCGAAGCCGCAAAGCTCTTTATATACGTGAGCATGCAGCTGCACGAGCCGACCAATCGATCCTGTGCAATATCCGGAGATATATTGACCCGATCTTGAGGAAGTCTTCGGCTGGAGCGATATGTAGCTTGCTGGTCTGGTGTTTAAATGAATCATCCGCAATCCCCGTGTCGAAGCAGTAGGCACCTGTTTCTGCAACATACCGGCGAGAACATCAAACACATATAAAACGGGGACTTTGCGCAACTGGATGTTAAGTGGATTAAACATCTCAGGGGTTCTATCCAACTGAGAATAACTGATCGGGCTGGCTCATGTGCTAAAGCAGCCTGGAGCTGTAAAATACACGGATACCCGATCCGTTCCAATCAGGAGAATTTTTCGTGAGACTCACAACTTTATGTCTGGCAGCCTTTATGTCGGTTTCACTGCACAGCTCAGCACTAGCTATTTCTCCAGAAGCACAGGACAAGACCAGTACCGCAGCAGCCGCCAGCGTAGAGAATCCAAATCTTTCGCCTGAAAAGAAAGCGTTGATTCTGGACCTGCTCAAAATTACCGAAGCGGACAAAACCGTCGATAAGGTGGTGGCGCAAATGATGGCTGCACACCAGAAACAGTATCCACTGATGATCGCTGCAATCGTAAACGCAGACACTAGCTTGACTGACGACCAGAAAAAAGATCTGATTGAAAAATCTCAAGCAAGATCGTTGCGCTCCTCGGAACGACTGCGAGAACTCTTCGTGCAGAAAATCAATCTCGGCGATGTTCTGAACAAAGTGGCTCTAGTTGTTTACGATAAGAATTTCACTGATGCCGAATTGAAAGACATCATCGCTTTCTATAAGACACCAACGGGACAAAAATCACTGAAGCAGATGCCGGAAGTAATGCGTGAGTCAATGGAAATGACGACAACGCTGATTTCACCTCAAATGAACGACATCATTACGCAATTGATGACCGAAGAAAAAGCCCGTCTAAAGACAGCCGACAAGCCGGACGATGGTAAAACAACACAGACTAAATAAGTCGCCGTCTACAAACGCTGAATGATAGCTTCGATCTGTTGCCGATGAATTTTCTGATGTGGTGCAGCGAAGACAAGCCACTGCCTTGCTGTTAATGGACCAAACCACGGGTGAGGGTGGCCCGCCTCGGGATATTTGTCGAAATCGACTTTTTCAACGGAGCGAACGAAAGTATTCGTAAACTCCTCGAACTTACCGACAATTTCAAGAGCATCTAACTCTGTTGAAGGTTTGACATCAGCCGTCCCACGCTTCGGCAGATCAGTGTGGTTGCGTGCAAGAGCGAGAATAATTCCTCTGGTGCCAGTTCCCACAATGATCAGATGTTCCATGGCCATTGCCACTGACCAATAGCGAGAGCTATCCTCTAACCCTCGCAGTCTGGGAATCAATCGACGCTCAGACAATTGTTGCGGCGTCAATCCACGCGCCAGTTTCAAAATCTTTTCCGATTCTTCTCGAAAATCGGCAATCGCTTTTTGATTGCTGGTAGTTTTGAAGCGCTTCGGGAAAATAAAATGCTTTGCTATGAGCAGCTCAAGCGCCGGTATGCCTGCACCTGGTGCCTGTAACTTTGGTTCATTCATTTGAGTCCAGTCCCTTTATATAACCCCAAACCAGAAAGCCCGGTGCCGGCTCGAAATCAATTTCTTCAAAGCGAACGTAGCCGCGGCGTTCATACATATTTCGTGCCACCGTCATTAGTTGTGTCGTATGCAAGGTAATTGCGGAATAACCACTTTCACGTGCCAGTCGCTCGCAGGCATCAATCAATACCGTTCCCAAGCCTTCATTGCGATGAGATGGAGACACGGACAGCAAGCGCATCTCAGGGTATGCGTTAGAAACCACCCTGCCGCCCATCACCTTTTTAGCAGGAAAACAGTAAATTGCGGAAGCGAGGATCTCACCGTTTTTTACGGCTACCAGTCTCGAAATATCGGTGGACGAAAGAATGGTCGACTTGATATTAGCTTGATACTGTTGCCAGAATTTCGAGTCGGCGGCCGCCTCGTACTGAGAATAAGCAGCGACGGTCAGGTCGACAATAGCCTGCCACTCGCCTTGCTCGGCTTCGCGAACCTGTATATCCGAACTGCACGCAGAGCTTATCATTCACACCTCCGGACTACCACTTGCGATTTGCAAGTACTGAAAGCCTACCGCAACCACTTGCAAAATGCAAGTGTTCTGTATAATGGATGACATGACTGCAGTTGAAGCCAGATCTGAATGTGTAATATCCAACGTTCTCGAACTGTTCGGGGACAAGTGGACTTTTCTTGTCATTCGAGACATGTTCCTTTTCAACAAGCACGAGTTCAAAGAGTTTTTGAACTCACCCGAACGCATCGCCACTAATGTTTTGACAGACCGGCTAAAGAGGCTATTAGCAGCCGAAGTAATAGGCGAGCTTCCTCACCCCGATCACGGGTCAAGGAAACTCTATTACCTGACAGAAAAAGGAAAAGATCTCTTTCCTATTCTTGCTGAAATGGCTAAATGGGGCTCGAAGCACATGTCACATTTACCCTCGATGCAGTCTCTCTATGCACGAATGCGTGAGCAACCCGGCGCCATGAAGAAAGAGATGTTCCAGCGCATCAGCGCCTGGGAACAGCAGTATCTTGACAACGAAACTTAGATTTGTTCGTCGATAAACAACTGATCGGCGGATTGATCACCAATCATTAAAATTGCAGAATTACCAACTGCGACCATTTCTGCCAAACTTCAGTTAAGACCACTGAAGACCACATGCACCATATTATCGATAGTTTTGTAAACGGCGCGCTCAAGGGCAGGTATTTGACCCTTGGTCTAACCATTTTGCTGATTTTCTTCGGGTTGGTGGCATGGAAACTTCTGCCCATCGAAGCATATCCGGAGCTTGCCAACCCGCAAGTGCGCGTTATTACGCTCTTGCCAGGCAAAGGGGCAGAAGAAGTCGAGAGACTGATTACAGTTCCACTGGAAAAGGAGATGAATGGAATTCCGAATCAAACGGCGCTCCGTTCCCTGTCGCTATACGGACTTTCTGTAATCATCTCTACGTTTTCAGATGGAACCTCGACAAATGTCGCTCGACAGCAAGTGCTCGAACGGGTGCATGAAGCTGATATCCCAGCTGAGGCGCAACCGCATCTGGAACCCGACGTGGGCTCATTGCGCGAAATTTACCGTTATTCGCTTCACAGCACGCACTATTCGCCGATGGGATTGAGAGCCATTGAGCAATGGGAACTGGAAAAACAGTTCAGACAGGTGCCCGGTGTCATTGGAGTTGTAAGCGAAGGTGGTCCCACCAAAACATTCCAGGTAACCGTAGACCCCTATAAACTGCGCTCCTACGACATTTCGCTGAAGGATTTGTATGAAGCTGTTGCAGAATCGAACGGCACCACAGGCGGTGGATTCATCGAGCACAACGGCAATGCCTTGATTGTTCGCGAGCTGGGTCTGCTCCACGATCAGCAAGACTTGCTCAAGGTGCCGATCAAATCCAGCGCCAATGGAATTCCAGTCAGAATCAAAGACGTGGCGACGGTAGATCTGGCGCCAATGGTCAGGCGCGGGCAGGTCGGCAAAGACGAGGAAGATGACGTAGTCGAAGGTATTGTTTTACTGCGCAGGGGAGAAAATCCCTCCCGAGTTTTAGAGGAGCTGAATGCGCGCTTGCCCGAAATACTCAAACATCTGCCCGCAACCGTCGAGCTAACTCCGCTCTATGACCGGTCACAATTGACCAACCAGACGCTGAAGACTGTGGGCACAAACGTAGCGATCGGCATCACTCTGGTGATTGTTTTCCTGTCAATTTTCCTTGTTAACGTAGTATCAGCGCTGATCACGGCAGTGGCTATTCCACTTGCCATGCTGACTGCGTTCATCTGTTTAGCAACACTGGGCGTACCAGCAAACCTGCTCAGTCTGGGCGCCATCGACTTCGGCATTCTGGTCGACAGCGCCGTCGTCATGACCGAAAACATAGTGCGCAGGCTCTCAGAAGACGGACAGAAATTATCCCCGCAAGAGCGCTTGACCCTTCTTGGAGACGCGGCGCGCGAGGTCGGCACACCAGTAGTCTTTGGAATAATCGTCATCATCGCAACGTTCCTGCCGATTTTTACTTTCAACGGCGTGGAAGGAAAGCTGTTTCGACCGCTTGCCACCACGATGGTCTGCGCCCTCGTCGGGGGCGGGCTGGCGGCTCTGGCACTGGTGCCGGTACTCTGCTCGTTCTTCATGCTCAAATCAAAAACAGTCGAGCACGAATCACCACTGGTTGTATTCGCCAGACGCCTCTACAAACCGACTTTGCAGTGGGCGCTCAAACACACAAACATCGTCATCGGGCTCGCGCTGGCAGCAGTGATAGCCTCTGGATTCCTCTTCACACAAGTAGGCAGCGAGTTTTTGCCCCACCTGGAAGAAGGCAACATCTGGCTGAGAGCGACAATCAAGCCCGGCAGTGTAACGCTTCCGGAATCAGTAAAAGTGTCGCGAGAGATTCGTCTGACGCTGCTGAAGTATCCCGAAGTCAAGCAAGTTTTATCGCAAGTCGGCGGTCCTGATGATGGAACAGATCCAGCCCGATTTGCCGATCAGGAACATTATGTAGATCTGAAGCCGGCCAGAGAATGGCGACCACAGTATCACGAGAATAAGGAATTGCTGATCAAGGACATGCGAGATGACCTGCAGCAGCTTCCTGGCGTTGAATATTACTTCACTCAATACATTCAAACGACCCTAGACGAAGCCCTGTCAGGAGTACAGGGATCGCTTGTGGCCAAGGTCGCCGGTCCTGATTTGCAAGAGCTGGAAAAACTTGGACACGAAGTCGGTCGCATCATGGCAGAAACGCCAGGCATCGTAGACGTCATAGTTGATCCATTGCTCGGACAGCCGCAGCTCGCCATAGAAATCGATAGAGACAAAGCAGCGAGATACGGATTGAATGTAGGCGACTTACAAGATCTCGTCGAGATAGCTGTGGGCGGTAAGGAATGTACAAAGGTGATTGATGGAGAGAAACGTTTTGCGGTTATTGTCCGCCTCTCACCAAATTATCGCTCATCAGAAGAGTCACTGAGAACCATTCTGGTTGACACTCCTCATGGTGGCAAAATTCCTCTCATGGACGTAGCCACAATAAAAGAAATCGTCGGTGCGACTCAGATCTGGCGAGATGGTGGCTCACGCATGGCGACGATTCGCGCCAACGTTCGCGGTCGTGACCTGGCCGCCTCAGTCAACGAAGCGCAAGCTAAAGTCAACGCGGAGCTGACTATTCCTGAGGGATATTCAGTTCAATGGAGCGGCGAATTTCAGCGACAGCGCGAAGCCATTCACCAGCTGTCAATCGTACTGCCAATAACATTACTTGTGATCATCTCGATCTTGTATATTTCATGCGGCACGCTGCGAGGCGCCGTGATCATGTTCTCAGTTGTGCCTCTTGCCGCCATCGGCGCTGTCTGCGCCCTCCTTCTCACCAGGACATATTTCTCCATTGCGGCCGGGGTCGGACTGATCGCCCTGTTCGGATTAGCCGTTAAAAATGCCATTTTGCTGGTTTCATTCGTAAACGAATTACGACACGATGGACACTCTGTCTACGACAGCGTTTTCAACGGCTCGCTGACTCGCATGCGACCTGTGCTGATGACAGCTGTAATCGCAGCAGTGGGTCTCTTGCCTGCAGCCCTCTCCAATGAAATCGGATCGCAGACACAGAAGCCATTTGCTATCGTTATTATTGGTGGACTCGTCTCATGTACACTACTTACATTGTACGTACTGCCTGCGCTCTATTTACGGTTTGCCCCGAATGTAGGACGATCGCGTAAGATGAAACCGAAAACAGAACCCGAGCAAGCATCAGAGCCAGCCTTGCTATCGCCAACAGCAAACGAACATAGCGAGGAGAGATAGAAGTGAACTTGCCAAACTGGAGCTTGCTAATAGCGGCTCTCACGCTGCTTTCAGGATGCACCGAATCCGCTAAAACAGCTGCTCCTCCACACCTGAAAGTGAGAGCAGAAGATCCTATTCAACTGCCCGCAGACGAGATTCAGAGACTCGGAATCACAACCAACTCAGCCCAATTCAGGACAATTCCCGAATATTTGGAAACAGCTGGAGTCGTAAAAGGCGACACCACTATGACGATGCCTGTCTTGTCCCTGGTGCCCGGACGAGCCGAGGAAGTCGACGTTCAAATCGGCGATCAAGTAACAACAGGTCAGAAGCTAGCGACAGTGCGCAGCGACGAAGTAGCACAAATCGAATCGGAACTGTTGCAGAAATTGCTGGATCTCGAGTCCGAAGAAATGCAGCTGAAAGTGAAACTCACTCTTGCTCAAAAAACATACAACCGCAAACAGTTGCTGCTTCAAGAAAAAATCGCCTCACAGGCAGACGTAGAGGGCGCAGAATCAGATCTGCAGGAAGCAGAGGCCGCGATCAGATCTTCCCAGATCAAAAGAAAAGGCTACATCGAGACCGCCAAACAACGTTTGAAGCTGTTCGGTGTACTGCCTGCGGCTGTAGACAAAATTGCCGCCACAAAGACTATTGACCATCTCTTTCAAGTGCGTGCGCCGCGTTCAGGCATCATTACAGAGCGCGATATTGACCCGGGCGAAGCGGTGGAGAACAACAAATCGATGTTCACGATCTCTGATTTGCACAAGGTCTGGGTGGTAGCACAAGTCTTCGAGCGCAACCTGGAACAAGTGAGCATAGGCACACCAGCTGAAGTTTCTATTCAGGGCGCTCCAACCACGAAATTTCTAGGACAGATAGATTTCATTGACAGCCATGTAGATCCAGAAACGAGAACGGTTTCAGTACGTGCAACGATCAACAATCCATCATTGAAATTGAAACCTGATATGTTCGCCAAGCTGAATCTGACTATCGGAAAGATCTCGGGACTTTTCGTGCCGGAGCAGGCAGTGCAAAAGCTGGGCGAATCAGACATCGTCTACATCAAAATTGCGCCCAATACATTTCGAGAGCAGAAAATCAGTATTGGCGCCAAGTTCAATAACAATGCACAAATTCTCGACGGCTTAAAACAAGGCGACGAAGTGGTGACGAATGGAAGCGTTCGTCTGCTCGGCAAAGTCGTGCAAAGAATCAGCAGCTGAAGTTCACTTGCTCGGCAAACTCATTCAAGAATCAGCAGCTGAAAATCAGAATCGAAGTTGACACCAAATATGGTGCAGCCTCGAATTAGCAATTTGTGTGCACGTGCGGATGCAAAATTTCAGACGCTCTGAAGCGCTTTTTGATGCGATGCGCTAGAAAATAAGTTAATGGTTTTCGGCTCGGATTGCAGCGCTGATCGAGCAGCAGATGGGTCAAAATTGACGCTGTGATTCCGACTCGATATGGCTGTTTCTGCGGTCCACGGAAGAACAGGAAAAACAACGCCACGAGTTCATATGAATGCAGTGGCAAATATAGCTTTCCGCTATAGTGCTCGTGTTTAGCCTCGTTCACCTTCGACCAATTGAGCTTCCATCCGTGCGCGGAAACATAATCGAAGATATGATCGAGATCAATCAACCAGCCGACGAGAAAACTGGCTAAGGCGGCATTTCGGGAACGGTATCTGTAATAACTGGCTAAACTGACGCCTGCTGACGTGATTATGTGTCCGACTGTTCTCATCTATTTCAGTTTCCTCGAGCCACCCTACTAAGTCTTAGCATAGTTTTATATACCCGAATGCAACAGTTTTTCCCAAAGATCCCCAAAACAAGTCCAAAACAGTCTCAAATTAACAGGTAGAAGGTTCGAACTTGACGCGCTATCAGGAGAGTACATTGATGAACGAGCTGAGAAGAATAGCCATAGCCGCGGCTTTTGGAATCGCGGTGGGTTGTTCGACTGCATCGCTGCCAGTCGCAGCGCAGGTTCCTGCAGCCGGAGGGCAGAGCCCACATGCGATCAGTCTTTACAATCTCGGATTGACCGCCTACAAGCAGGGCAGCCCAGAGTCAGCGATTATCTTCTTCAAGCGGGCATGCGACATTGACCCGAACCTGGCCGATGCTCAGTACAACCTGGGTGTTCTCTATCAGAGCCAGAAACGCTGCAAGGAGGCGGTTCCGCGCTTTCAGGAAGTGCTTCGGGTTAAGCCAATGGACCCTGACGCGCACTACCAGCTTGGCGTTTGCCTGACAGACCTGGGTCAGACGGCTGAAGCTCGGCAGCACTTGACCGCCATCGCTCCCAACAACGCCCACTTTGCCGAAGCTCAAAGACGCATTCAGATGATTGATTCAGGGCAGACGTCACAAATCGTCGCTGCCCCGCCTGTCCAGACTACTCAGGTCGACTCGAACGTCACAGGAAGAATGGTCCAGGGTGGCGGCACAGTCACGACTGCAGGAGGCGCCGGCGAGCAGGCAGCGCAACCAATGTCGTATCCGCCACCGGCTGCCACTCAGCAACAACAACCGGTCCAACAACAGCCTGTTCAGCAGATAGCCGTTCAGGCGCCGCAAGCCGCTGCTCCCCAGGTGCAAGAGCAGCCTGCGACCATGCCAAAGTTCAACACCCCACCGAGCCCCACCGGCCCAGTGGCGGTCCTCCCGAATGCTGCCGTGAGAGTCATAGCCACGGGCTTCTCAGCCCCGGCCGGGCTCAGCTTCGGACCAGGCGGTAGCCTCTACATCGCGAACTTCCTGAACAACACAATCGACCGCATCACAGCCGATGGAAGCCGTTCTCAGTTCGCCAGCGGCGCCAACATCAAGGGACCAATCGGGTTGATTGTGGATAATCCAGGCAATGTCTATGTCGCCAATTACGTCTCAGGAACGGTCGTGCGCATCAGCCCAGCCGGCATCTCCAGCGTCATCGCGACAGGATTCCGTAAGCCCTACTACCTGGCACTCGATAAAGAAGGCAACTTGTTCGTCAGCCAGCAAGAAGACAACTCAGTTGTGCGCATCACGCTCCCCCGCACAAATGTCGGCGTGAAGCCATAAGGCACGCAGGAATCATTGCCCGCACTAGACTATAAAGACAAAAACTTCAGCCCGATTCGCAGATTAACGCAAATCGGCACAGCCCGATACCTTCTCTATCCGATTTACTACTGGCGCAACCGCTTGAAAGTGACGGGAAGGGAGAATGTGCCTAAGAACCAGCCGGTTTTGATTGTGGCGAATCACCTGTCTTACTGGGACCCTCCCATTCTGGTAATTGCCGTTGACCGACCCATGGGATTCATCGCTAAAGAAGAACTTTTCACAAACCCGAAAGTATCGGCCTTGATCGAGTTCTATTCAGCCATTTCAGTAAATCGAGATAAGCCGGAAAAACGCACAATCAAATCAGTGCGCAACATCTTCAAGGCTGGTTGGTGCGTGTCTATGTTCATTGAGGGTACGCGACCGAAAACACCCGGCTACCTCGGTCCACCGCATCTAGGCGCTGCCTATTTCGCAAAATCAAACAACGTTCAGATTCTTCCGGTTGGACTAATTGGCACCGCCGAAAAGGGCGAGAAAGCGTTTGCGCATATCGGAAAGCTGATTCAACCGAGCGATGATTTTGAGAAGACAACGTGGGAAGTAATGGAATCGCTGTCACAACTGACGGGATTCAAAATACGCGAAGATCGAAAACTGGCCGAGTAATCCACAAGCACTATATTCAGTGAAACTAGCCGCGCAAAGGTGTGCGGCGCGCGAAATCGATTTTTGCGGTCTGCTCAGGAGTGAGCTGGCTGATCAGCCAGTGGTGTCGCTGCTGGTGACAGCTGAAAATAACCACCTGGTGATTCGCCACCAGCACATCGAGCAAAAACTGCATGACGCGCAAGAAGCGCTCATCGTCTGCTTCGCTGAAAGGTTCGTCAAGCACGATCGGCAGCGGATTACCCTTTGACAGAAAGCGAGACACGACCATACGTGCCAACCAGTGCAACTGCTCTTTGGTGCCAGTTGAAAGTTGAGTGCTTATGTTCGAGGCATTCACTTCCTGCCCGTCGCTTTTCTTGCGAGCGGTAATTCGCAAGTCAGAGTCAAAATGAAGATGATCGAAGTCGAGTCCGATGTTGGTGATCATCTCTTTCGCAATCTCATTCAGCTTGACTGACCAATCTTCGTAGGTCTCGGCAGAAAGTCTCTGCAGCGTATCGCGCGCAAGTTCAATGGCAGTTTTGGCACGGCGAACATTGTTCAACTCCCGCGATACCTGCTCGAGTTCTTCCACCGCGGCCAGATAATTCTGATCGTGATTCATCGATGCAGTGCGCACCGCGAGAGTCAACTCATCCCGCTCACGGCGCAGGTCATCCAGATACATCTTGCTGGAATAGCCACCACTCAAGTTCATACGTCTTGGTGGTGTCATGGGCGGCGCCATCTCAGCGATGTTCGGATACTGTTCAACCAATTCCTGCATGCGAGCAAAAATCTCCATGCGCATGGTCTCCAGACGCTCCACTTGCGGCGGCAGCTCATCTGGCGTGAAGCCAGACGACATATCTGTTTCCATCTTTCTCAGCTCAGTATGCATCACCTGCCAGCGATGGAATGAAGCAAGCTTGGAGAAAAACTGCTGATGAACATCTGCAATATTATCTGAATCTTCAAGGTGAGCGTTGACAAAAATCTCTCGCAGCTGATCGTCAATGTTTTGAATCTCGCTGGCGAGAAACTCGAGTTGCTGTTTACTCTGTTTGACTGCGCTGTATGTCGAACTGATATGGCGCTGCTCTTCGATGTACTTGCCGATTTGATCCGCAAGTTCAGTGGCGCTGTCTGAGTTGATTTCCCAGGCCTGACGTCCTGCTTTAACGAAGAAAGGTTCGAGGTCTGCTTTAACTTGAGCCAGCGTTGTTTCTCTATCAATAATTAGATTGTCCAGACTGGCTCGCGCTTCCGCCTCTTTGTTCACCGGCATCGGTGCGCCTGTCAACTGTGCCACAAGATGCTTGCCGCTGGCCAAACCGATCTTCTGAGCGAGCGCGTCCAACCGGCCTTCCAGACCACGTATTTTGGTACTCAGCTCATCGACCTGCTTGCGGCATTTTTCTATTTCTGCTTCCGCTAGCTCGACTTCTTTCTTTTTAGAGGCGCCGGGAAGAACAAACATCACTTTCTTTGTTTTCTTTTGCTCTTCCACGTCGAAAATAAACATTCGATTCTTGTCGATTTTAGACTCGGCGTCTGCAATTGCTTCCTTGAAAGAATCGATTAAAGCCACATATGAACGAGCGTTTTCATGCTCCATCTCATCAAGAGATTGTTGAGCCGGAGCCCCAGGCTTAGCGCCAGATCCAACATCAGGATCCCGGTCACCGCGCCGCTGGCGCAGGTCGTGCAGTTCTGCCTGAAGGTTGTAGAAAGTCACCGCAAGCACACCGATGCGCTTGCCTTCGTCGGCACTGAACTCACTCAGACCGTCGAATCTATCTTGAGCGTGTTTTTCGTGCGACTCATATTCGCGCAGCTGTGGTGCCATCTCTTCCAGATAGCGATCGTAATCTTCCTGACGAGATTGACGACGGGTCCACAATTCTTCCACTCGTTTTACGGAGTCAATCGGAAACCCATCCATATTGCCGAGCGAACTCATTTCCTGACGCAACTCTGAAAGCTTCGCCAGAGTTGTTTGGGCCTGAATCAGCCTGTTATCAGTGTCCGCAGCCTCCAGACAGAGTTCGAAATACTCATTGGCGCCAGCCTGTTCGGTATCATCGACGATATCACCTTCAAGTTTGCCTATCTTGCTGATATTGACTCCGATCTGATCCTTGTCTGATTCCAGTTTTTTGATCTTGTCTGACAGCTCGTAATATTGCCCTTCCAGATCACGCATAACCACTTCCACTCGATTTCGCTTACCCTTGTGTGGGAAATGATGCAGGGCGTCTTCGAGTATTTCGATGGCGTGGCTGGCATTGCTGGCCGGCTGTGAACTGTCTGCGATTCCTTGAAACAGTGAAGTCAAATCGCTGTCGCCGCTAAAGGCGTGCTCATCGAGCTCTCTTTGCCCTACGAAGCAAGTGCTGCGAAACATTTCGCGTGTCATTCCGGTCAATTTGAGACCGACTTGATCCTCGCCGTTCGGACCACGGAATCGCTTCGTCACATCTTTGTTTTTCTGATCGCGGTCGACAACCTGCACTGCGCCGTCGCTAAAATCTCGAATAACTTTCAACCGGGTGCCATTGGTGGTGATATCGATACTGGCGATATATGGCATTTTGGAAGCAGCACTCGGTCTTCGCGCTTCACGCTCTGAGGGTTGCTCGCCGCTCTCTGGAAAATCATAAAGAATCGCCCAGACGGCACTGGCTATGGTGGATTTACCGTACTCGTTGCTTTCCACAACGAGATTGAGTTTATTGTCTTTAAATTCGATCTTTTCACCGGAAATATTTCCATATCCGGCAAAGTCAATCCTCTCAATCCACATCGCGAACAGTCACCTTCTTTCGTCTGAGCGCATCCAAACCATAGTACAAAGCATCTTCAATCAAATTCGCATCATTTTGATTGGTATCATATTCGCCACCAACATCTTCAGCATTTTTCTTCATAGCCAACAGAGCTTCAACAAATTTTGCCTCAGTAGTTCGCTCATCGAACGTTTCGGAAAGATAATCAGGTCTCGTATAGTCCATAACCGCTACGTTGTAATAACGATACTGCAACTCGTCGATGATTTCAGCCGGATTAGTGTCAATTCTATAATTGCCTTCCAGTTGCAGAAAGACAAGATCGCTTTCGATGCGGCCGCCATGGTCGGCGATACTCATTGTGATCTCGTGCAGCATTTCCTCACCAGTCAGACCGGATATATCGGCAGTCACCATAACCATCCGGCGGCGATCCAGCTCTAACGGTTCAATGTTACATTGCCAGGCGCCAAATTCGTTCTTTTGTATCGTTCCAAGTAAGGCAAAACGCGGACCGAGCTCATCAAAGCCTCTGCCAGCTATCGATCCCGAGTATGCGCCCAGAATATCCCCGGCCCCTGAAAGGACCTCGGTATAGTCTTGATAATGTCCGAGAGCAGCATAGGTAAACTGGTTCTCCTCCAGCTGCTCAGCCGTAAACGGGCTGTAAGGTGCTGCCTCGTTCGCCCTGTCGACTCCGGTGTAACCCTCGATAGAGCCGCATAACAAAAGAATATTTATCTCTGCGTCCAGGTCTCGGGGAATCAGGTTAGCCAAGGGGTTCTCGGCTTGAGGAGCGGAATCGAGCAGCGCTCGCCCGGTAAAGGCGACATTCGGATAAGACGGGTGCCTGACCGTGGAAAAGTCGCCGGTTTTGAAGATATGAACGTTATCAGGCCAGGTTGGCAAGCCGAAGAGATGCAAAATATCATTGTTGTAGAAAGACTCCGGTCCATAACAGTCTTTGTCGCCCGGGGTAATCAGGACCGGCACATTTTCTAATTCAGCACAGCCATTGATGATTCGAGACAATGTTGCGCCCCTGATCGTCTCGTTGTGCCACAAATCACCGGGAATCAGAACCGCGTCAACGCGCTCAGCTCGCGCCACTTCAAGCGCCAGCATAAAAACTTCCAATATTTCACGCCTTCGCTGCCGTCGTTCGCTTAGTGAGAGCGGCAATTTGAGAAAACTCAAACGAGAATCCAAATGCACATCTGAGAATTGCAGAAATTTAAATTGTCCGCTCTCTTTGTCCACTGCAGCTTCCTAAACGAACAGCCGGAGCCGTTCTCGACCGTAAGCAGTCTAATTTTCGAGAGCTACTACAGTGGCAATACCCTGTCCAACTCCCACACACATGGTAGCCAAGCCGTAACCTGCTCCCCGGCGTTTCATCTCATGGATGAGAGTGCCAAGAATGCGGGAACCGCTGCTCCCCAGTGGATGCCCGAGGGCGATGGCGCCGCCGTTTACGTTCAACTTCTTCGTATCTATGTTCAGCTCACGCACGCAAGCCAGAACTTGCACGGCAAATGCTTCGTTCAACTCGACCAGATCGATGTCCGACATCTTCAAACCGGCACGCTCTAAAGCCTTACGAGACGCGGGAATCGGTCCCGTACCCATGATCGATGGATCGACACCGGCCACGGCTGAACTGACAAATCGCGCGATAGGAATCAGCCCCAACTCGTTGCACATTTCTCTCGACATAACCAGGAGCGCACTGGCTCCGTCATTAATGCCCGATGAGTTCCCGGCAGTGACAGAGCCGTTTTCACGGAAAGCAGGTTTGATTTTTTTCAAATCTTCCAGCTTAGTTTCAGGGCGAGGCTGTTCGTCTACGGAAAATACTTCAGGCTCCGTACTGCCTTTCTTTTTCGGCAAATGCACCGGTATTATTTCATCATCAAATTTGCCTGTTCTGGCTGCTTCAGCATATTTGTGCTGGCTCTCCAGGGCGAACTGATCTTGATCTTCACGCGAAATCTTATAGCGCTCCGCAACGTTTTCTGCAGTTTCCCCCATCGAATCAGGTGGATACATATCTGCCAGTTTTTTGTTTACGAAGCGCCATCCCAGTGTTGTATCGACCAGCTTCTGATTGCCTCGGGCAAATGCCGTAGTATTCTTCAGAACTACGTACGGTGCGCGAGTCATTGACTCCACGCCACCGGCGATATAGATGTGACCATTGCCTGTCTGGATAGCCCGGCAGGCATCATTGACAGCCATCAATCCCGAACCGCACAACCGATTAACCGTAGCCCCGGGCACCGCTGCCGGCAAGCCTGCCAGCAAGGCCGCCATGCGGGCCACGTTGCGGTTATCTTCACCAGACTGATTGGCACAACCGAAGATCACATCTTCAATCTGTCCGGGATTGATGAAGCTGCGCTTCAACAATTCCTCAATTACTATCGCCGCCAGGTCATCGGGCCGAATCTCCTTAAGCGCTCCGGCATAGCGGCCGATTGGCGTGCGTACTGCGTCTACGATAACAGCTTCTCTCATGGGAACCTCAATTTCAATTAAATTGGCGCCAACCAGGCACCGCTATCCAAACTTCACTGTCGTCACTCAAAGCGGTCAGCACCGCCGCTGGTGCAGCTGGATTAGCCGCCACAGCTCGTCTGATGTCAGGGTTTTTATCCCTGGAGAACTGTTCCAGCAAATCTGCCGGCGCACTGGCGTTACCGGCGACTGCTGCTCTAACCAGCTCGTCATCGCCTGCCAGCTTCTTCAAAAGAGATGCCGGGGAATTCTTGTTAGCGGCGACGGCAGTTTTGACATCGAGACTGGCATCACCGCCAAGTGATTCCAGCACCGCGGCCGATGCTAAAGGATTGCTCGCTACAGCTACACGAACGTTGGGATCTCGGTCAGCAGAAAGAGCCTTCAAGGCGCTGGACGGCACGCGATTGGAGGCTGCCACCAGGAGTCTGAGTGCGGCATCTTTAGACTGCGCCAACTGATCGAAAACCGCATCACCAGGTCTCTGTACGCGATTGAGTAAACGCTGCAAGACCACCGAATCAGCATTTCCGGCAAGCGAGATCAAGGCAGCTTCAGGCGTTGCTGGGTTGGAAGCCAGAGCTCGCAACACCATAACAGAGGCATCGTTTACCAACCCGGAGAGCACAGCCGCATCAACATTCGGATTTGTGGCGACTGCCTGTCTCACATCTTCATTACCATCGCTCGATAGTTTTTTGAAGACCTCGTTACGCCAGGAATTGCCGGGGGCAGTACCCTTAAATGAGTTGGTCGCCAGCGCCAGCCGCACCATGAGCGAGCTGTCTGCCATCAATTTCTTTGCATCGGATTCGGGCAAGTAAGGATTCTGAGCCAGCGTGTGCCTGACTAGAGGCGACTCACTGCCCGAAAGAACGGCAAACATGTCAGAAGACAGGCTGGGTCTTGCGGCAATGATCTGGTCGATGGCAACCGAATTCACCTTATTGAGCCGCTTGATGATATCAGGGACGGTGCTAGGATTACGAGCTACAGCTTCACGCACCCGTTCACTGGAGTCGTTAGCCAATTTTTCGACTACGGCAGCAGGCAGCGAATGATTGGTGGCCAGTGCCCAGCGGACACGCATCTGTTTGTCGGCAGCCAATTGGTCGATCAGTGTCGGATCTTCCTTTATAGATTTGGCATTCTGTGCCACTTCCAGACGAACTGCCCAACTGGTATCGCCAGCCAGTTTCTTCAATACCGCAATTGGTGTCGATGGATTGGCCGCAACGCCTTCTCGCACCACTTCGTTGTTGTCTTTGGAAAGCAGTTCAAGAGCTGAAGCCGGCGTATTGGCATTCTGCGCCACGAAGGAACGCACACCGAGATCGCCGTCTTGCGCCAGTACAGCTAGAGCCGCCGGTGACATAGTGCTCTGGCGCGCGAGAAATGTTCTCACCAGGCGATCACCGACGCGCGAGAGTCTGACAACTTGCTCGGGCGGCAAATGCGGATTGCGCGCTAAAGAAAGCAAAAGGTACTCAGTTTGAATGGGTCCCTGAGCCAGTTTCGACAACACATCAGGAGTTGTTTTCGGATTGGCAGCCAGCGTTTCGATAATTTTCGGCTGACGGGAATTAGCAAGGTAAGAAAGGGTAGCAGGACCAACAAAACTGGGATTAAGTAACACGGCCTCGCTGACAATATCGTTTGAATCTCTTGCCAGCCTGTCTTTATCGGCATCTGGAGTATTGGAATTAGCAGCAACGGCGCCACGAATTTCATCAGATGGATCATTTGCCAACTTGCTCAATATCGCGGCGGGACAATGTGCATTCTGCGCCACGGAGAGACGAACCAACATGGCCGGACCGTAAAATTCAATTGTCGGCGCAGCGGCGTCACGAGTCTGTTCAAGCCCGGAAGTGGCTGCTAACAAAGTGTTGGATGCCATCGCGGCCGGCGGCATCATCACAAGCGTAGAAGCCATCAAACTTTTCAAAAATTGCGCGTTAGCAGCTCGCAAAATTGACATTACATTCACTCCCTTGAACAAAAAACCGTGGAGCTTGATATCTCAACGGATCACATCATTTTAACGGGTCTAAGATTTCGATGCAGCAGAAAACTACAAAATTCCAATCGTCAAGAAGCCTGGTGAATCTCTCGAATCAATCCCAGTAGAACATCGCGATTCAATTCCTGACTTACGTATTCGATGTACTTAACTTGCCAGTTTTCAATGTCCTTGATAATTGTGGTCAGCGATGTTTGCGCCGAACGAGCTGCAGCCAGGTCAACGCCCACCTCGCCACCGGCGCCCATGGTGAATATTCTTGCCCGCCCGGAATAACCGATGCTGTCTCGTAAGGCGAGGCGCAGAAACGCCAGGCTGCGCTCCGCTGTAATTTTGGCACTGACTCCTCCAACAAGCTGCTGGAACTTGTCGAGAGGTCCGTGCAGATCCACTTTCGGAATTTTCACGAGTTCATGGTGCAAAAGCAAATTAATGGCTGTCGTCAATTGAGAAGTTGTGACGTCACCGAGATAGCGAATACTCGTCGCCAGCGAGGTGATGCCATCCATGGCAGCCCAGACACGCTGAGCCCGCTCCATCTCTTCCGCCGATACGGGTCTCTTCTCTTGCGGATCTTCAAGCAACGTCTCAAGCAATCCGTTGTCATCGGGTACCTTTTCGAGTACGGAGTTGATACCTTTAGGCAACTTTTTCAAAACAGTATCAGTATTATCTTTCGCCAGAGCAGCATCGAGCAAAAGCTTATCCAGCGGTTTCGAAACCTTACAGTTATCCCTGGCGAGGTCGGCTGGAGGAGTGCGTTGAATGAAGACGAAGATTCCATCTTTCCACGATGAAGCAAATTCGATCACAGCAGAATTGCCTGCAACCTTGCCGACTTTAGCGTGAGTCAGGCGACCAACCTCGAACTGGGCGCGGAACTGCGAATCTTTGTATTCAACTGAAAGCACACCTGATTCACGGTTGGTGGCGATGTTTTGCAAAAGGTTGGAAGGGTCGGTCGTACCAAGGTGACCGACCAGCGATTGCACTTGAGTCTCCTCGCCGGATGTCTTCACGAGCTTGACTTTGTCTGAATCAGAAGTCTGTCCGTAAAACGCCTGGTCTTGCAGTGCGATCTCCAGCTGACGAGTGTTGATAAAACCCTTCTTCACAGCCAGTGGTCCGAGAGTAACCCGCTCTTTAATCGGCATACTGTGCAACTCGAAAAGCAATTCATCAACCTGATCTTGAGTGACTAATTTCGATGCGAGCAGCAGATCTTTCAATGTGAAAGGAGTCTGGTTGCGGAAACAGTTGACGAGGAAAGGCACCTTATTGAAGATGGGATAAATGGCGCGGCTCTGTTCAAGCCCCTTCAGCTCTTCCAAAACGTCATCGGCGGTCATCCGCCCTTGCGAGGTGATGCGATGCGTGATTGTGCTGAGCGGCGTAAAATTGTCGACGGCAGCAATCACTGCATTTCGGCGACGCGGTTGGTCCATTCCAGCTTTCATTTTGATGCCCAGGTGCGTCAACACCGGCACGGTCGACATCAGGACCTGCTGCGCCAGGTCAGTGCTCTCTTCCGCCACTTCGCCGGAAGACCCTATTACAGACTGTACATGCCTTGCAAGAGGCGCGGAATAGTCGAAAAGCTCAGCATGGTTTTCAAATATATGAAAGCTCAAAGAGCCCATCAAAGTATCTCTGACAACGGCTACAGCTTTGTCCTTTTTGACGAAAACCAGGGCTCCCTGAACTTCAAGCAGAGTGCCGGCCAGCCCGCCAGCCTCAATCAAAAGTTCGGCCGGGAAGAGGTAACCGCATGTCGTGGCGTCAATCAAGACCGCGTCAAACAGATGCTTACCGGCTGAAAGACCGTTCAATTCAGCCAGCAGATCAGGACCATATTTGAGAACTACGACGTTCTCCTGAGACATCATGCGACTCAGACGCTCTGTAATGATCTCATTTTGTTCAACGGCCATTCGTCAGCTCAACCGCCCTGTGCTCGGGTCTACCCGCCAGAGGTAGTATGCCCACTAATCTAAGATAACAAATCATTGCGGTAAACTTCACCTGGGGCGTCAGAAGTTCGGGCTGCCGGTTGGAATTTCTTCGTCTTTCGTCAGAACTACGACGCTCGCCCACGCTTATCAGACACTCGTACAGCGCGTACGCAGGACATATGAAGCCATCCGCCGGGACATTTTTGCTAGCTGTCAGTGCGTATGCTTGTGCCTGGGTCATGGGTCCTGCTTACGCCGACTCCCCGGCAGCGTTTCCAGCGACTGGCTCTGAATCGCCTGCTGCTCCAGTAGAAACGCCCCCTGCTCAGTCAGAATCAACAGCATCGCTTTCGAAAAGTCCTGACACTAATACTCAGGTTCAAAGCACACAAAGCGTCGGCACCAACATATCACCGGACATTCGCGACGATCATCCACGCGTCAAAGAACTATTTTCACAGGCGGTTCATCTGCTCAAAATCAATCACGCTTATCAGGCGCGAGATCTATTGGAACAAGCCGTCGCTCTCGCCCCCAAATCAGCCGGAATCCATTGCAATCTCGGACTGGCCTACCAAAATTCAGGCAACATTCCGCGTGCGCTGGAAGAGTTCAGAGCCGCTCTGGCACTCAACCCTCGCATGCCCGAAGCCACTTTGAACCTGGCTGGTTGTTATCAGAGCATGGGAGCAAATACAGAGGCTATTTACTGGTACAGAAGCTATTTATCGGCAAAAGAAATCGCGGAACCGCAGCGCAAACAGATCAACGACATCATTGCGGCGCTGGAAAATGCCGTACAAAAACCTTACTCAGATCCAAAGGGAGAAGATTACCTGGCGAACGTTACAGCAGAAGGCACTTATCGGTGGGCGAAAGAGAAAATGCCGATTCGCGTCTTCGTTCAAAATGCTGATGCTTTGAACAGCAAAGCACCGGGAGGCTACAAGGAAGCGTTCAAAAGCGCATTGCTTGGAGCTTTCGATCGCTGGTGCCAGGCCACAGGCAATCGGGTCAAGTATCAAGTTGTTCCAGACAAAGAACATGCAGATATCTTCTGCACATGGACCTCTGATCCCATGGAAGTCACAGAGAATGGCACTCTTAGCGAGCGCGGCTCAGCCAAGATTATCGTCAAAGGCAGCCAGATCGAACGTGCGACGCTGAAGATTTTGACGCGACCTATATTGGAAGACGGTGTGCTCAGCGAAGACGAAATGAAGAAAGCATGTCTTCACGAAGTCGGTCATGTACTGGGTCTGCAAGGGCATTCAACCAACAACCACGACGTGATGTTTTTCACTGTCGACACAGCAACAGTCTGGCCTGTTCTGTCACGAAGAGACAAGGCGACAATTTTGCGACTCTATCAAAGCTATCCCGTAGTTAACGCCAAACCTATATCGACCGCAAATAGCACAAATTCAGCCACGCAACCAAAACCTAAACCCAGAGCAAAGTGACTTCATCATTTAACGTGCGCGAAAAACCCGGAGCGCTGGCGCATTCGAGAAATTTGGCACTTGGATACTTAATTCGCTGTAATCCCCCGAATCGATGCATCAAATAGACTACTACTGGCGCATTGGCGAACCGCACCGTCCAAATTCGAGCACCAAATTTAAATGAAGTTATCGGAACAGAAAAGCTCCTTCAAATCGAAAGCGATTTTGCTATCGACGCTGCTTACTATGGCGTCGATGCAATCGGTTCCGCTCATGGCGCAAACAACGCAAGAGCCCGAAATTGGTGAAGCTCGACCGGCCCAGTCCAGACCACTGTTGAAAGGTTCAGCTGAATACGTTGTGCCGCAAGGCACAACCATCAAACTACAGATGGCTTCAGTACCAACCACCGGGTTGCATTTGCTTGATCGCGACCTGGATGGAAATTTGTATCCTGCCAAACTGGGCGAAGAAATAACGGCTAAGACGACTGAAGACATGTATGTTGACGATAACAAGGTCATTCCCGAAGGCACGGTCTTCCACGGAACTGTATCTAAGATCGTTGCTCCAAGGCGCTTGCACAGAGACGGCTCACTTTCTATAGCATTCGATCATTTCACGACTCCGGACGGAAGAAAATTTGCTTTCAAGGCTGACGCAAATAATTTCGTCGCTTCCACAAACAAGTCGAAGATGCGCGAAGCCGGTCGTGTCGCAGCGCATGCTGCCGGCGGTGCCATCGTAGGCGCTCTCGTTGCATATCAACTTTTCGGCATGAAAGGCACGATTGCCACACACGGATACAACATCGCTGGTGGTGCTGCGGGTGGTGCATTGCTGGCGACAGGGTTCGCCTTGATGGACAAAGGCAAAAAAGCAGTGCTGGAGCCAGGTGACAATCTGAACATGCAAATCGACACTGACCTGCTCATGCCTGCAGCGGTAGAGCCGACAGCCAAAGCAAGATCACCCTATCTGGAAGGACTGACTATAGAAATCGAGAAGTCCAAAGTGATCAAAGATGGACTGGATGGACATCTTGTTCGACTGGACGTAATCGTAAACAACGACAGCGACAAAGAACTCAAATCCATAGACTTATACATGGAAGATGGAAATGGTAACCGTACGCCATTGTGCAATGGCATAGAACTAGACCTGGAAAGCACTGAGTATTTGTTCACTCTCAAACCGCATACACGCAGAAAGATGCGCATGAACTTCCAGAGCGAATTTCCCAAACTGCAGCGGCAGTTGGTCTGGCTCGACCACAAGAGTCGCCAGGTTTGCTTCCGCCAGAAACTTCCTATCAACTAAATCTGAATACCATCCATATGTAAAGCTGTAATCCGCAAACCCCCTGCGGACTGAATAAGTGGAACTACGTATTTTCCCGTATTGACGAAAGGTGAGGACGGTTTCATATTATAGACATCGATGAGGCGGCAAACCCATCGAACCAGGTTTCCGAAATTACTAGATGCACAGCGATGCACCACTAATGGTATCGCGCATCCAGTCCCCCGATCTCCCTTCAATCTGCTTTTTGCAGATCAGATCGCCGTGGCATCTCACAAACGCAATGAGAATAAGCCCTCTTGCCAGCCATCAGGAGTCGCGAAGCCATGCGACCGGAAATTACAATTAGTTCGATAGCGTCTGAATTGATTAGTTCATCAGGGCTGATACCGGGTGAAGTTCTGGTGCAGGCGCACTTACTTGCTAACAAGAACAATATCCCCTTCGGCAGAGCGCTGGTAATGAGCGGTCATCTGGGTGAAGGCGACTTGACCTCACTTTTGCAAGCAGCGCAAATGGTCAAGCAAGGCGAAATCACAAAAGAAATGGCCGTTCCGATTATTGTCAAAGCAATCTCGGAATGCCTGCCCTTCTTCAGCATTGTTCAGAAATACGACGAAACGCCACGCAGAAAGCTGGCAGAGCTTTTGCTGGCAGCGCGCATCATGACCGAATCTGACTTGAATAATCTCATCCACCAGAGCGAAGTGAACAAACTGACACTCGGTCGGTTGCTCACACTTTCAGATTGTTTGACGGCGAAGCAACTTAGGGCCGCACTAGAACTGCTCGTTCTGGTGAGAGGCAAGTGCATCTCGCAAGAAATTGCCGTTCGTGCATTCAAATACATCTTCGCTTCTCACGTGACAGTGCTGGAAGCATTGACGCAGTGCCGGGTAGAGATGCCGGCTGCTATGCCAAAAGTGGGAGAATTGCTGTGCGGCGCGGCGATAATCAGCGAAACAGAAGTGCTCAATGCTGCGGAAATCGGTCTGGAAACGAACAAACCAATCGGCGAAGTTCTGTTCGAACGCGGACTGGTACCGCCCCTGGTGCTGAAGGCAGCGCTGCGTTTGCAGAGCATGGTACTGAGTGGCAAGCTCAACTTCAGCCAGGCAGAAGAGTTGCTGCGGCAGGCTCACGCGCATCAAGTTCCCGTCGAAAAAGTTTTAGAAGAACTGGGCGAATTCAAGAAAAATCTGGTTGAATTCTTGAAACGCTCACGCAAAATCACTGATAAAGATTTGCGCCAGGCGCTCGAAACTTATCCGACCCTGACCGATGACCTGGCCAGAGCCCTTCTTGCAAATAACGCCATAGATCTGAAATCACTGAAAACAGCAGTGCATTGCTTGAATCTGGTGCGCAACGGTACAGCCAATATGGATCAAGCAATAATGGTTTTCCACTACTGCTTGCGAACCGGGACCTCAGTCAAAGAAGCGCGCAAAGAGCTCACATGGAACAGCTCTCTGGCAGAAACTCGCAAAGTTATCAATAAAATGTCTGAAGTAGCATAGCGGCTGGAGCGCTCAAAAAACGCTGTCAAGCTTCTCTTTTTCAGAGCGACCCTTCTCAGTCCGCTTTTCGCGCTGCTTATCAATTCTGTATGCGTGCCATGAACCACGCATGGTCAGCTCGGACTCATAGATGACCCACTTACCGCTCATCGTTTTTCCATCGTCACTCATCGTTCCCTGATAGTCGATGGACGCGACCTTGAGCGTCGTGTACTGCTTTGTAAAACGCACGGTTGGATAGTTGAAACTGCCAACGAGCACTGCCGCTCCAAGCCACTCATCATCTACAATTTCGCCTGACAGAGCACCTTTACTGTCAGTGAAAGAAGCGTCAAAGGCACTGCCTCGATCGGGGTTATCTGAATAGGTGTAATGTCCCCGCCATTTGCCATCGATTTTGTGGGAAGTCATGCGATTCGCCAGTCAAAATTGAACACCAGGACCTAAGATAACACAGCAGGCTTGGGCTTTCGGCATCTGAACCCGATGCAGATATTTTCTGCTAATCTAATGGGAGTTTGGTGTTCCCCAAAGTCAGCAATGCCTCTGGCAGAGAAAGTATGAGCGTTCCAACTGTTTGTCCGAAATGTTCTGGAAACCTGGTGAACATTGGGGGCAAACCAGTTTGCGAAAAGTGCTTCCATACTGTTGAACCGGGCGCAGCAGCCGCCCCTTCACCAGCTCCAGCTCCGAATGCGCCAGCACCAGCACCTGCGCCATCTTCAGCGCCTGCGTGGAGCGGACCCACTGAGGCAAGACCGAATCCGGCACCGCAGCAATCGCAGCCGGCTCCTCAGCAGCCCCAATTTGCTCAGCAGCCCCAGCCTGCTCCGCAGCAGCCCCAGTATGCTCAGCAACCGCAGCAGGCTCCTCAGCAGCCCCAATTTGCTCAACAAGCGCAGCCAGCGCCACCCAGACCGGCCGGTCCGGTTTGTCCGAAGTGTTCAGGAAACCTGGTAGACATCGGAGGCAAACCGGTTTGCGAACAGTGCTTCCACACGGTAGAAACTGGTTCGACCGGTTCCAGCCCTGCGCCAACTCCGGCGCCGAGAGCTCCAATGCCGCAACAGTCGCAGTCAGGACCGGGACCAGGCGGCGCCGCAGCCAGACCTCTGAACTACGCTCCACAACCGACGCCGAATTTAAGCCCTCCGGCTCAGCAGGGTGGTTCAGTCAGCGCGGGCGAATGCCCAAAATGCTCCGGCACACTTATGGATATCGGCGGCAAACCCGTATGCGAACAATGCTTTTACGTTGTGGACACCCCCAGTTCACCGGCCCGGATCAGCAGTAGCAGCAGTCCTTTCGCAAGCCAAGCCGCACAAAAACTTGCGCCTCCGCCACCAACAAATTGTCCAAAATGCTCAGGCAAGCTGGTCGAAGCTGGAGGCAACCTCGTATGCGGAGATTGTTATCACGTCGTAGAGCAGCCAAGTGCGACCCCGGCACGACCGAGCAACAACTTCACGCCGAGACGCACAGGTACTGGCGAAGAAGAACCGATGTCACCGCAAATGATCGGTGGCATAGCGCTGATTCTTCTCCTGATTTTGATGATTATTGTTCTGGCAATAAAGCACTGATCGCATCTCAATCACGCCCTTAGTTCAGAACGGGGCGAACTGCGGCGAAATTACCGCAGTGTGCTAAACGCCACAAAACCGAGCGATCAGCGCAGCAAAACTTGCCACCGTATATAGAACTACTTATTCACGACTGGAAGGTGGAGAATCTGAGTGTCGAACTAACTATTCGCTATTCTTTAGATTGCTCTTTCGAGTCAGCAGCATCGTCGCTGTCGTCATGCACTTCAGCACCGGTGCCCTTCAGCGCCGCTTTCGCTTGCACAATCAGCTCTTCCAGTTCAGCAATCTCGTCATCGAGTTGCTTGTAGGAAGCGAAATCTCCTTCGCAGGCTTTCAAAACTTCGTCGCCTTTGAATGTGGAATGTTCTTTGTACAAATCAAATACGCTCTGCCCGATCTGCTTCAAAAGGCGCTCTTTAGCTTGTTTCTTCTGTTGGATCTCGAGTTTGTACTTAGTGAAATGCGTAGCAAAATTAGCAGTCTTACCAATGACCTTCAAATCTGCCTTTGCTTTATCTAAAAAACTCTCTTTCATGAATTGTCCTTTTTAGGCGCTGATGATACAAGCTTACAGCAAATTATGCCGGTGACGCCGTTATATCCACAAAAGCCCATCTAATTAGAAGGGCGATATACTATAGCCTTCCTTTCTATGGCTACTGCGGGTACAAAATGCTTCTCAAGTGGATCATATGTCGCGTCTCCGAGCAACTGAAGGTGCCGTTTTCGACATCCCAGAGCAAGTGGAGCCAGTTGTCAAAAGTGCCGGGCTTCCTTGGGCAAGTAGGTGGCTGGAACTTAAAATCCAGCGAAGAAGCTTGCATCGTGGCGCTGTGGAAAGACGAAAACTACTACAAACAGTTCATGAATCTACAGCACGACAAGATTGTGCGGCATAACGACCAGATGGGCACATATGAATCAATCGAGGTCTCACTTTTATCGCCGACCTACGATATGCCGGGCAGCCGCAAATCGATGATTGAAAGCCTGCAAGATGCTTGCGCTCTACGAATCGCAGATTGTTTCGTCAAGCCGAGCCGTGAAGAGCATTTCTTAGAGATGCAGCGCCAGGTCTGGATTCCCAACATGTGCAAGGCCGAAGGTATGCTGGCCGGAGTCTTTAGCAAAGTCGAACACGAGCCATCTCGCTACATGGTTACAACACTCTGGAACAGTCTTGAGTGTCACGACGAATACGCTGAAAAACTAGTGCCGTCTCTAAGGGAGTCTGCCAGCGTAAACGATGATATAGAGCAGCTCCACGGTGGGCTGGTCTCGCTGAATAGCGATTGGCTGGTTCTGCCGAATTAGTAAAATCGTAGACAGCACAACAACTTCAGGCACCATATGCGATACCCAAGTAAAAAAATCGTCAGACTCGAAATTGAATCTGATCACCTGCCAGTTATCGTGAAGTTAGAAATTCCGCTTACGAAGTAACGCAGCAGTAGCACAAGTAATCGACATTTCTAAAGCAAAGTGTCTCACAGCAGAGCCAGCATTGATGTGCGTTTTAAGCATATGCACTATACTTACCGGCTCAGATCGCGGAGGAAAAATGCAACAGTTATATCCATGCCTGTGGTTCGACGACCAGGCCGAGGAAGCAGTCAACTTTTACACTGGAATTTTCAAAAACTCGAGCATAACAGCCGTTACTCATTACGGCGCAAACAGCGCCAAAGCCTCAGGTCGAAAAGAAGGTTCTGTGATGACTATTGACTTCGAGCTGAACGGTCAACGATACCTGGCATTGAACGGCGGACCCATCTATAAATTCACACCTGCAGTGTCGCTTGTGCTGCACTGCGATACGCAAGAAGAGCTTGATTATTACTGGGAGAAGCTCTCCGAAGGCGGTGCGGAGGTAGCATGCGGCTGGTTGACGGATAAATACGGACTATCCTGGCAAATCGTTCCATCGATGCTCGATGAAATCATGCGCGACAAAGATCCGGAAAAGCGAGACCGCTTCATGGGAGCCCTGGTTCAAATGACCAAACTCGAAATTGAGCCCCTTAGAAGAGCCTTTGAAGGTCGCTAAATAAGGAAGATACTGGGGTGCAAGGATTTGAACCTCGGAATGGCTGGATCAGAACCAGCTGCCTTACCACTTGGCGACACCCCAAAATGTGTCTTCATGCAGCATATTGAATTTGATCGGCTTATGTCAAGCCGCTTGAATTGTCGAAAGTCAAAAGATTTGCGGAACCGTCAGCTACTGGTCTCAGCCACATTCGCATGTCGGCGATTTCGGCTTTGCGATTCGTAATTAACAACAAGTTCTCGTAACACTCCAAACTCTCCAGCGAATCTGGATGAAATGGAAAATCTCGGGCCACGGCATAGGCGATCTCAAGAAATCGCTCGGCTTTTTCGCTTTGCCCAAGAGCTATGTACTCTTCAGCGATTGAGTTGAGCGTCTTCAATTCGAGCGAGGAAATTGCTCCCAGATGTTGAGCGGCAAGCAATAGGAACTTTGCACCAATGGTCTCTGCTGCGTCCAAATCTCCCTTGCGAAGCAACACCAGTGTCAAAGAACTCAAGCACGTCAATTCCGCCTGAATCTTTTGCACAGCAGGAAAAGCTTTCTGTAAGTCAGTTCGGTCCATAAGTTCTTTCGCCTTGAGCAAGCACTGCTCAGCGCCTGCCAGCTCATTCTGTTCAAGCTTCAAAGCAGCAATGGATAAATTTGCAAACGATAAAAACGCTAACGTCTTTGCGTCACCGCTGTGCAAAAATTTCATGCCCATCTCATAACGATCGCTTGCTTCCTGGAAAAGCCCTTGCCGTCTGAGCGCCCCCGCGAGGTTGAAGTACAGAATCGCTTTGTTGATTCGAGGGCTGCGTTCATTCTTTGCTGTACTTGCAAGAGCCTCTAAAAAATATGACTCAGCACTATCAAACTGACCTTGCAAAAGGCGCATTCTTCCAAGCTCTGCCAGCAAAAATGTGCGCACCCCACCGTGATTGAGATGCAGTCGCGTAATCAGATTAAGAGCACGCAAGTAAGCGCGATCCATCGCTTCATAGTCTTTTCCGACAATGTCCTTTTGCACGATGAACTGCACACAACTATGGATAAAAATCGGCAGCGAGAGATACGTCAGGAATGTGATGAAGGCAAAATACGGCAGAAGATAAACGGGGCTTGGGATAGTGAACAGCAGAGAGACAGCGCTGACCCACAAGCCGATAAAATACAGAGGAAACAAAACCCCGAATACCAGCGGTGCATAGACCTTGAAGCTCTGCGCCGGGGTTCTGGCTGGTAGATATCTTTGAGACCGCATACATAACAAGTATAGTCAAAACTATCAAAGAAAGGTCTCGAATAGCGCTTCTCCCTTGCAAATCAGAAGCTCGCCAATGCAAACAAAAAGCGAGCACCGTAAATGGTGCTCGCGGCGATGCTTGTGAAGACTGATTTACGCTGCTTGCAGCTGCACGTCGTAAATCAAACGAACGAAGTCATACTCAACGCGAATCGAGACAGTGTTCTCGGTAGCAAACTCGAGTCTGACGCGACCCAGGGTGCTTGTGCTGTACTCGCTCCAGTGCTCGGGTACCGAAACAATAACGTTTTCCGGACCCCACTCTTCAACGTAGGCTTTCAACACCTGGCACAATTTGTCTTCGTCTTTAGGATCCTGAAACATGCTCATTAAGTCCACCTGCGTTCCGTATAGTCGCTGCTGCTTTGTGGATTAATAGTATGAAAACGTGCACCGGGGGACAATTGGTGAGATTCCCACGCACTTCGTAATCCTCCCATGCGCACATTAAATGCGACCTCATGAAATAGCGAATCAGACATGCTTGCCTCCCGTACAGTGACTGAAGTTGCCTATTGAGCATGGTCCTTGCGAAAATTCATGGAGACTGAAGCAAGAACCTTCTGAATTCAGTTTGCCGCTCCTTTGTGAAAACGAGCGGTGCTATTCATTAGATGCTCGCCGAATGTTTGGTGCTGACTCGTTCATCTGAGATCGGAAACCTTCTTAGCTGCCGATTTGTCATATCTGCCGCGTTAGACGGTAATTGCTTAGATATGCGTTTGCTCCTATCCAGGAATTCTCTAATCTCGATCACCGGAATTTCCAAGTCACTCCGCATAAAAATGTAATGGTCAACCGAGGAGGAGATTATGAACACCCCGAGTTCGCTGGCTTCTGTTGCATGCTCTACATTTAGTCCCGATTACTTTGAATCTCATTTACTAACCGTATGCATGCATTTGCAATCTATTGGAAGGCTCAATGGTCTACTCAATTTGCAATGCTTTGATACTCAAGTCAGGACTGCCGCTTACAACTTATTTAAAGAATCAAGCAAACGCGAGCTTGAAATAATGACAAAATGCTACATCGAGGCGATCGCGACAAAAATGTTTTTCGGGCGACTTCTAGTAAGTCGTGTATCGGGAACATGGACTATCTACTGCCGACACGATGCGTTTTTCAGTTCATACAAGTTCCGGAGCCCTGGTTCAAGCGAGGAGCTTGAATTTCTCCGTTGCCTTGGCGTCTCAGAAAACCTCTTTTGGCAACTGGAAGATTTCGAATTCATCTTGCTGCCCCAGACAGTCTTTCCGCTGAGCTTCCTGACGAACTCATGCAAAGACGTCATCTACAATAGCAATAAAGATCAATTCACCCAGCCTGCGAGCAAGAGTTTACAACTGACTGCTCTTCCAAAAGCCGTATAAACATCAGGAAATGAGCTCAGACAGTAAAGCCCCAAGCGAATCAAGCGCTGCAGCTTTCCCCGGTACCCTTACAGGCAAGCTGTTCGACCTGAATGGTCGTGTGATGGAGGTCAAAGTCTTCATTGAGGATTTTTGTGACGTTGGTCAAAACTTCCTCAGCCGGCGCAGTACTATCGATGATGATGTGCCCTGACATCGCATCCAGCCCTGAAGTAATCGTCCAGACATGCATGTCGTGGATGCCCTGCACCCCCGGCACGGCTGTGATCGCCTCGCGCAGGCTCGACAGGTCGATATGGCCGGGCGTTCCTTCCATCAAAATGTTGATGCACTCAGAGAGCAAAAGCCAGGTGCGAGGAAGAATAGCCAGACCGATTATTCCGCTGATTATCGGATCTGCCAGATACCACCTGGTAAAAATGATGATCAGACTGGAGATGATAACGCCGACAGAAGCGAGCGAATCGCCCAGGATCTCCAGATAGGCGGCACGGGTATTAATAGATGCATCAGCGCTCTTCTTGAGCATTTTCAACGAGACAAGTTGCATAATCAGCCCAATTGCCGCTACAACGAGCACGGGAATACCATGCACCTCGGGCGGGCTGCTGAGCCGGCGATAGGCTTCGTACAGAACCACCAGAGAGAGCACGACCAGAGCCAGTGCATTGAAGAACCCAGCGAGAATTTCACTGCGATAATAGCCATAGGTTTTGCCAGGCGTTGCCGGTTTGCTCGCGAACCAGACGGCCAGCAAGCTGAGTACGAGAGCTGCGACGTCGCTTAACATATGTCCGGCGTCGGCAAACATAGCCAGACTGCCTGTGAAATAGCCTGTCACGCATTCGATCACCATATAGGTACCGGTCAAAGCAAGCACAGTGAGCATTCCCTTTTTGCTCTCGTTGCGCAGGTCATGGTGACTGTGACCGACGCCGTGGCTGTGACCAGCCCCGTGACTATGTCCATGTCCGTGACCGCCATGACTATGGACCATTGTTCACCGCTGCAGTTGTGGGGGAAGAGTACAGTCGCGCCATTGTGTTCGCATCCCGTGTCGTCAAATTTCGCCATTCGTCAGCGATTGTTGCAGAGTAAAACATCGCATCAGTGGGGTTAGCCGTGTGCCCAGTCAACCCTAGCACGTGTCCTATTTCGTGTAATGAGATTGTGCGAATTCTGTTGGGAGTGACAGTCATACCGGGCATCATCGGCACCGTCAGAATCTGAATAACGCCGTGTACTATGCCAAACCTGCTGCTCGTCAAACGGGTTTCGCCAGCCTCGGCTTTGTTGGCAAGCTTTGAAGGGTCGCTGGTCCACGTAACTTCGATATCGGCATTTGCAGGCACAGACTGAAACTGAAACTTCAACGCGCCGCCGGAGGCTTTTGCCCAGTCATCGAACGATTGCCGCAAAACAGCGTCGTATCGAGGCAGATAACCAGCCACTCTAACGGGCGGTCGGATAAAAACTCGAAGCAGCGTGTGGTCTGCCGGCCAGCGCAATGTGCCGCGTTTCGTCACTTCGGCGAGATAATCATCGGGCGACGCACTGGCTGGTGCGGTCGTGCCCAGACCCAGCGCGTCTGGCTTAGTAGTGCCTGCCGACTCGTTTTGCAGTCCTCTGATCAGGTTCGAGACCTGTGCGGCCTGCGCGCCACGAGGGAAGAGAGCCAGATATTGACGATAACATTTGATGGCATTGTCGACTTGACCGGAAGCTTGATATACACCACCCATACTAATCCAGCACTGATCCAGACTGGGTTTCAGCTTAATTGCAGCCTGGAATTGTTCGATAGACCCGGCTGGATTTCCTGACTTCGCCATGGCCAGACCGTAGTTATAGTGAGCCTCGGCGTAGTCAGGCGCCGTCTCAACGGCTTGCTTCAACTTGGCGCTCGCTTCCTGATATCGATTGGCGCGCAAAAGGTTGTTGCCATCTATAACGAGCAGTCCGGCTTCATAGAAGGCACGCGAAACGGGTTTGCCGTCCATCTCATATCGTTCACCGGTCTGCGATTTCGCTGCGCCTGCACCTGCCAGCAGCAGCGAAATCAGCAATAGTCCGGAAACGAATGGTTGGGCGGCGCGAGGGTTCATATCTACCCTAACTTTACCAAACTATCAGCGCGATGCTGTAGCCGGTGCAGCGGCATCAAGACACGCAACGCCGGGCAGTTCGAGCCCTTCGATGAATTCGAGCGAAGCTCCTCCGCCTGTGCTGACATGCGTCAACTTCTCGGGTTCTACGCCTTTAGCACCAAGGGCCGCTACGGAATCACCGCCGCCGACAATCGTCTTGACACCGCTGGCGGTGAGCTTAACGAGCGTATCGATGACGTGGTACGTCGCCTTCTCAAATCCTTTGGTTTCGAATACACCAAGTGGTCCGTTCCAGAGAATGGTTTTGCACTTAGAGAGTTCCTGGTCGATCAACTCGGAAGTTTTAGGACCGACATCAAGCCCCATCATATCGGCTGGAATATGGTCCACATCGACAGTGATACTTTCTGCGCCTTCTTTGATCTCTCTGGCGCAGACTACGTCGACTGGAAGCACGATGGTGACGCCTTTGGCTTTGGCCTTCTCGAGCAATTCACGACAGAAATCGACTTTGTCTTCTTCGACGAGCGACTTGCCGGTTTGCTTGCCCTGCGCTTTCAAGAAAGTGAAAGCCATCGCTCCGCCAATCACGATTACATCAGCTTTGCCAAGCAGGTTTTCCAGAACACCGATTTTGGAAGAGACCTTGGCGCCACCGATGATAGTGGCGAATGGTCTGACCGGGTTATCCAGCGCCTGCGACAGGTGGTGAATTTCCTTCTCCATCAAAAAGCCTGCCAGAGCCGGTTTGACGATGTGTGAAACGCCTTCGGTGCTGGCGTGCGCTCTGTGAGCAGTACCGAATGCATCGTTGACGTAGACATCACCGAGCGCACCCAGTTTCTTGACAAATTCTTTTTCGTTCTTCTCTTCTTCGGCATGGAAGCGGAGGTTTTCCAGCAAGCAGACTTCACCGTTCTTCAGTTCGTTTACAACTTTCTCTGCTTCATGGGCGATGCAATCTTTGGCAAAAGCGACTTTGGTCTTCAGCAGTTCACCCAGCTTCTCAGCTACTGGCTTGAGGCTGAGCTTATCGGAAGCGCCTTTAGGTCGGCCCAGATGCGACATCAGCACAACTTTTGCGTTTGCTTTGCGCAAAAAATCGATAGTCGGAATAGCAGCCTTGATCCGAGAATCATCAGCTACAGTGCAATCTTCATTCAACGGAACATTGAAGTCTACTCGCACCAGAACCCGCTTACCATCAAAAGTTGATGCTCCTGCTTGCGCAATTGTCTTTTTCATCACTTACTCCATCCAGAAAGTTGTATGAACGCTTCTGTTTAAAACACCTGCCTCTTGGTAGAAGCAGGTGTTTCACAGAACTGTTGTGGACTAGACTTTGACTGCCATCTTGTTGGCGACGATGCCGGCAAGTTCGACCAGTCTGTTGCTGTAGCCCCATTCGTTGTCGTACCAGGCCAATACTTTGACCATGCGGTTTTCGACAATCATTGTCAATTCAGCATCAACAATTGATGAGTGCTTGTTGCCACCAAAGTCAGACGATACCAGAGGCACGTCGGTAACTTGCAGCAAGTTCTTGAGAGCGCCACCAGCAGCTTCTTTCAAAGCCTGGTTAACAGCTTCGACTGTTACGTCTTTCTTGACGGTAACAACGAGGTCAACAATGCTTACGTTCGGGGTTGGAACGCGCATTGCAAAACCGTTCAGTTTGCCCTTCAGGTGAGGAAGAACAAGACCGATTGCTTTAGCTGCACCGGTGCTGGAAGGAATCATCGAGCAGGCAGCAGCACGAGCTCTGCGCATGTCAGAGTGAGCTGTGTCGAGCAGGCGCTGATCCAGCGTGTAGCTGTGGATTGTAGTCATCAAGCCATGATCGATGCCGAAAGCTTCGTCAATTACCTTTGCTACTGGAGCAAGGCAGTTGGTGGTGCATGATGCATTGGAGATGATGTTGTGCTTTTCAGGATCATAAAGTTTGTCGTTGACACCGATAACGATAGTGATGTCTTCGCCCTTTGCTGGAGCTGAAATCAACACTTTCTTGGCGCCGGCTGCGATGTGAGCTTTCGCTTTTTCAGCATCGGTAAATACGCCGCTGCATTCCAAAACGATGTCGATATTGAGCTTGCTCCATGGGCAATTGCCTGGTTCACGCTCTTTCGAAACATGAATGGTCTTTCCGTTGATGATCAACGAATCTTCGTTGTGATCGACTGAATGCTTCAGTTCACCTAGAACTGTGTCGTACTTCAGCAAGTGAGCTGAAGTTTTGATGTCTTGGAGAGGATCGTTGATTGCAACGATTTCTACGCCTTTGACTGGGTTTTCCAGATAGGCGCGCAAGGCATTACGCCCGATGCGGCCGAATCCATTGATAGCTATTCTCGCCATATTTGCTTTGAACTCCTCACGTATCTAAGTCTCTGCCTAGTTCTTTGCGCATAATGAACAATCTTGGACTGCCTTGAACGGCGCAAACAGGCGCAGGGCTCAGGTTCTTTCTTTGCCAACATAGAGGATAGTACTAAAGGACGGGTTTCTGCATATGTTTTATAGGGACTTAAGACTGTTGCAGACAAATCTTTAATTTTGCTGAACCGGAAGGGCACAAGCCGGGCATCAAGATACGCTTATAAAGTAGGCGTGACAGAGGAAAGGTTGCTGAACACTGCAGTTTGAGACAAGTCAAGCAGCTTGCTGCGCAGGCAATCCTGGGATAAGCTGGAATAAGGCACGCCACTTTAGAAGAAGAGGTTTTCACCATGCATGAACAAGTTGAAGCAGTCCTGGACAAGTTGCGTCCAATGCTGATGATGGACGGCGGCAACATTGAATTAGTGGATGTCAAAGACAATGAAGTCTATGTTCACCTTGTCGGCGCATGCGGCATGTGCCCGAGTTCCACGATGACCCTGAAAATGGGCGTCGAGCGCGCTTTGAAAGAAGCAATGCCGGAAATCATTCGCGTCGTAGCCGTCTGAGCCAGCAACAAAGGTCCATAAATGTATGAAAAGCCGAAGTACTCAGGTGCTTTGGCTTTTTTCATTCCCTCCACCGCTTGACTTCATGAGTTATCCACGAACTTCGGTCATTCTCGAGTCATAACCAGCCAGCAAGAGGCTCCCTTACTATGAAAAAGATCAGCGCAGTTTTGCTTGCCGCAACGTTGGCTTGTTCGGGCGGAGTCGGGGCTTCAGCACACGGACATGGCGGTGGAGGTGGGGGCATGCATATGTCGTCTTTCCATGCGGCACCGTCATTCCACTCCGCACCGTCATTTCATTCATTTTCGTCATTCCATTCAGCGCCATCGTTCCACTCGACTCCGTCATTCCACTCCAGTTCTTCATTCCATTCCAGTCCATCCTTTCATGCGATGCCGTCCTTCCATTCCAACTCTTTTGCCAGCCCTTCAAGCAGCTCTGGCAGTTTCGGTTTCGGCTCACGCCATTCGCGCACGCCAAATCAGCAGAACCTTGATGCGAATTCATCCTTTCACAACGAGTCCGGCTCGGGTTTCAATTTCGGCCATCACCACCACTCCACTGATATCAATTCACAGACTGGTATCAATAACGATACCGCTTCACCGCATCATGGAGGCTTTCTATTCTGGGGTCATCACCACAACAGTACACCCGTGATCGCACTGCCCGGCAGCGACCCAGGCAATGCCGGAGGTTCTGGAAACAACTATCACCAGGGCGGAAACTTCTGGGGTCATCATCACAACACTTACAATCCTGATGCGTTTGGCGACGGTTCACCAAATGCGGTTGCGTATGCGCATCACCATCATCAAAATCTGTATGACGTGAATATGTATCCATTGTCGATGACGCCCCCACCATCGAACTTTATTATCAACATGGCTCCGCCTCCGATTACACAGCCACTGCCAATTCGCTCACTTTCAATCACAAAATATTTCTACAGCCAGCCTCCACGACTCAATTACAACTACGGCTATTTTGGTGGCTATGGCTCCACATATGGTGGCTATGGATATCTGCCCACAAGAGCAATTGCATCTCTACTTTTTCGCTTGCTTTCGCTGATCGGGTTTGGCGGTTCCAATCAATACAATACAGCCCTTAATCCCAATAATTTCCTGGGTACATGGGGTCCGCAGTCATCACTGATGACGGGTGCGTTCGACAACACCAATGCGACGAATTTCGTCGACAACTACAGCAACTTTAACTACACAGGCGGCAATGTACAGCCATTTGCAAATCTGTTACCTGATGGAACACCGTATGGCGACAATGACCCACAGAACCTGTTATTACAGCAATCCAGCCAGACGCCTCCAGACCAACAAAACCTCGCCTCGCAAAATCAGAATCAGCAAAACTTCTCCCAGCAGAGTGGGAACTCGCAAGACTCTACTGAACAAAATCCCGACAGAATCAACCGTAACCTGCTGAGCATGGTCCCGCAGGGTCAGTACCTTCCGCCCGGTCTTGCAGGACAGGTAACGGACAACGTCGCCGCAGATTCTGAGCAACAAGTCGAGCTAAAAGCCACAGCATTACCTCTGCTGCCTGTTCCACTATTCAAGCAACCTATTTTCGACTACCATCACATCGGTGTGCTGGGCAGCGCTTTCACACACAACATCAAACTGCCCGCCGGCACTTATCGAGCTCCTGAAATTTTAGGTCTGATTTTTACTCATCAGTTCTGGGACGCCCCGGAACAACAACAGACTATCGACGAAGAGCAACAACCGCCAATTTTGACGCAGCAAAACTAATCCTGGGGCGGGTAGTCAAGACACGCGACCACAACTGAATCTAACGCTAAGTGGGTACATAAATACTACTGGACCCTTCAGCGGAAACTCGCATGACCTGGGAAGAGAGCATCAATCGTGGCACTCTGGCATTAGCTAGAGCTGATTATGCAACAGCAGAATGTGCTTTTAAAAGCGCACTGGCAACGGCTCAAGCCGAGTTCAGCCCGCACGACGAACGATTGCAGCAAACGTTCAGCTTTCTGGGGCAGACCTATTACAAACTTGGCGATCACGAGAAAGCCAAAAACTTTCTTGAACTGTCTACAAATGCCGACAGGGCGGAAGAAAACGATACTCTCAGACTAGCCGTCGATCATCTTTCACTGGCACAGATGGATTCAGCCAACGGTGAATCGTCTAATGCTCGAGACCACTTCCACAAAGCCATTGCAGTTTTGCAAACCGCCAAAACAACAAATTTCGAATACTCCTTTGATGCAACAAATGAACTCGAGCAACTCTTTAATGCAGCTTCGAAAAGAGAAAACGCTCAAACCAATGAGAGTTTCCGCGACTTGCTGCTAAAAGCCCAGGAAAATCATCGAGCCAGACCAAGAACGCAACAATACTTCGGCACTGAACCAAACTCCATTGTCGACGCATGGCAAAATCTTATGGAAAGCGGTCTTACGCTTGCACTGAATAAAGATTCAGAGTCGATAATCACTGCATTTCAAAATTTAAACAGCGCCCTTCGCATAGCCACAGCCATGTTTCCTGCTGACCATCAGTACATTGCAGACAGTCTCAGCTCGCTGGCGCTTGTGGCTGCGCAAATGGGTCTGGAAGAAGAAGCGGATGACTTATTCAGAGAAGCGTCGAGAATTTTCGAAAAAAACAAAGTCGATCCACTGAAAGTGGCGATGTTCAAAATGAATATGGCCAACTTTTACACAGACCAGTTCGATCATCAAGCCGCGATTCAGGCACTCTCGGAGGCTGCGGAACTTGTAGAGCAATTGGATGCACAGGAAAACGAAAACAGCAGCTTTGTCGATGGTATGTCCAGTTCATTCTTCGTACTGATGCAGAAAGCTGATATTCATCGCAACGCCAGGGATATGATACGGCGCGGCATCGAGCTGGAAGAAAACGACAGACTCGAACAGGCCGACTACTATTACCGAAACAGCATCGAACTGCTTCAAAAGATTTTCGGCGATATGCACCTGGAAGTTTCAAGCATTTTGCGCTTCAGAGCTCACATTTTGAAGAAGCTTGGAGACAAAAAAGAAGCAGCCATCGCTGATGCTCGGGCACAGGAAATCGAAGATGAAATCGGCAAGAGAGCAGAGCAATTGGAACAACTGAAGGCGAATTTGCCCGCCATTCGCTACAGTCACTTTTAGCAACAACAGCAACCTATTTTCAGCCAAATTCTTACTAATTGATTAGCTATAAGCGATCGTTCGTCCGGCTGATCTATAGTCGCATCATAGGGATGCCAAGAAGAAGAAGAAGAAAAAAAATTGGAGAATAGAAGTTATGAATCCGCTTAGAGCTTTGTTTCTGAGCCTAGCAAAAATGCCACCAACACTAATGCTGCTAATCATCATCGGTTTGGCTGTGATAATAACCATGAGCGTAACAAACACGATCGGCAACGAAGAATCGACCCGACGCGAAATCACACCAGGATCTGTCGACCCCAGTCAAAAACAGAAGAATGTCGTGTATACGCTCACCTACATTCCAGCCGGTGCAAAGATCGAACAGAAGCAAGTGGCTATGCGTTCGATGAATGAATTAGATGCCTATGACGATGCGGAAGTTTCGCTTGCAAGCGTACTGGGAGCAACGCCCTCGAAACCGATACCAGCGCACGTTCAACTCAGAAAAAGCGACTTCGCTCCGTAATCAACTAAAGCCCCGCCTCGGGCTGCAGTCCGTCTCGAGCTTTATTTAGAACCGCCATCTGTTCTTGTAAAACACTTCGTAGCCGTTTATGTTTTGGAAGCTTATGCCATCTAACTTCCGAGATAACCTCCCGACGCAAGGTTTCTTCCGCCGCGATAGTCATACCAACACCATATGCGATACCACCACCGCCGAAAGTTTCGAACCGCTTCTCGACTTTCTTAGGATACTGATAAGCGCCAACCAGAGTTTCAATTCCGTTTGCACATTTAGTGATACCACCGGCAAAAGCGCCAAAATCACCGACAACGCGACCGACAGTACCTTTGGGAACCTGAGGACGCATGGAAAAGTGTTGAGCCAGAACCTTTCCCTGAACTTCGTAGGTTGAAACGTGATGAGCGATTTCGAGATTTTTCTGACACGCAGGCAAATTGCAAAAGTTCTGCAGATCCGAATCAAACTTATTGACGATAGCATCTCTTGCATCAAAAGAAATTTCGGAAGTAAGTGGATGCCCCGCTTTCCGCGCGGCATGCAGACCAGCGCGGCGAATCAACTCAGGAGCGACCGCATTCATTGGTCCGGTTACGCTGTCACCCACACCGCCCGGCCAGAGGTATTTTGGAATTTTATCTTGTATAGTCACGATTGTGTTCGATAGAGTACCAGCACCGCCGAGGATATTGCTGGCGCCCACGTACTCGTACTGAAAGAAGCGAGCTGCACGGACCGAACGAGCGCGAATGTAAGCTTCCTCCAGATCGTCAGCACAACAATTGCGAATCTGCTGCAAAATCTGCGTCTCTTTCATAAGAGCTTGCTTCACTTCCGGATCCGGCTCAGCCTCTACCAGTTTGGCTCGCTGTCGAATCAATTCATCAATCGCTGCCAGACTCTCCCGAGCATGACTCAAATATGACTTCACATCGAGTCCGATTTTCTTTTCGTGCCATTGAATGCGCAAGTCATTCGCGGCTTCCCCCGCACAACCCGCCAGGATAATTGCATAAGCGATAACCCGGAGCCACGATGAGTTAACGAAGAGATTTTTTGGAGCTTTGGCAGTGTTATTGCGGTACTGAAGACGTGTGCAACCATTGATATAAGATCCAATCGCGGTCAAAACTTGATTTGAAAAAGCATACGAAAACCAGCGCCGTTCCCGCCATTGGTTAAGAGGAGCAGTCTGCAGTTTGAGGTTGGTCGACATTTGCAGGAGTTCCAACTGTTTATCAACCGCTCGTGCAGTTATGCGATTAATTTCGCTGGCTTGTGTGATTGGCGGTACAGCAGCGATAGCAACGACACTTTCAGTGGTGCCAGAGCCGGCAAAGGCACTTCTATCGGCACTGCTACCGGCCCTTTCACCGGCAGCGCTATCAGCACTGACACCGAACTTTTCACCTGCACTGCTATCAGAACTGCCACCAGACTTTTCACCGACACTGCTACCAGTGCTGCCATCAGACTTTTCACCGACACTGCTACCAGTGCTGCCACCGGACTTTTCGCCGACACTACCAGCGCTGCTACCAGACTGTAACCGGGCGCCTGCATAGAAATCCGTACTAACTGGTATTTCAGAATTCTCAGCCCACACGGGCACCTGCAGCAAAACCACCAGAATGGCAGTGATCGCGGCACAAGCGCGTTTAAGATTAGGGCGTGTCGAATCCATTCTTTTTGACGAAATCCTGCAGGGCGGTCAGTTGCTTACTTTTGAGATTCACTGAATAAGTGTTGCTATGCATCCGAAAGGGAATTAAAAATGTTTTCTGCTTGCTTGACAGAACTTTTTCTCCATTATCTTGATCGTAAGTCTTGCAAATTACTTTGATTGACATTGATAGCGGTATCAAGGCGCTGGAGCTGCTAGAGCGTTGCTTTCCTAAAACGAACTTTGCCTCTTCGACCATTGAAGCCCCAGCCGATTTAGCGTTGTACAGAGTCGGCACATCTTTGACCAACTCCACCAGCCGATTCTTAACGAGCGCGACAGGAGTAAGGGCGCAATAGTTTTCGCTGGAATTGAAATGACTGTTTTCAATAACGAGAGCGTCGTTGTCACTCTTATAACGCAAGACTGGATTATCGGTAAACCCGCAAAACCGGTCGGTTGCCACATCTACTGCATCCATTAAGATTGGCTTGCCGGAGACTGTACGAAAAAATGCCAGGACGACGACTTGCCCGCCAATGCGGGAACTCTCTTCCGTTGCATTGTATGTGGCGAGCAGGGCAATAGCTGGTTTACCGCCAACCAAAATTTGCCGGGCCTGGGCATCTACAAATTCTGCCTTTCCTGTATAACCCGGATCTGGCTCATCTGCTGACTGATCAAGCACTCTAAATGGCTTTGTCATCTCGACTACCTTGTTGGCTGTGATACCAGGGGTGATGCAGCTCACAAGTGGTTCAGTCGCTATTGCTGAATGATGCTTTTGACGTGCTGACGAAACAATTTTCGCTTTGGCATGCTTTCCAGCATTAGTGACAGCCGGAGAGCTACCGGAGTTTCCCGGGAGAGCACTCGCTCCATTAGGAACTTGCACCGAAGCCAATGTTGTTGCAAGCAGCAACAAAACAAACTTTTGAAAACCGTGGCGATTCTGCGGGATCTTGTAAGCGAAATTCACGGCGAATCAGTGATCTAAAATCTCTCGGTAGTAAACGCTTTTGGAAGTGCGCCGGCTTTTACAATCGGCCAGTCAGTTGGAAGCTCGTCCCAGAATCCTGTCACCAGTTGAACTAGCTGACCCGGAGTCAGTCCTTCTTCGTTGTTCTGACACATCACTCCGAGCGGGTCGCGCATTCCCACGTCTTTCAACGACATGTTGATAGCTTTTTCGAATGCCTCAAGATTGACAACACGAGCCAATTGCCCCGTGTGCAAACGAATCGTATTGGTTTGATCTATCAATCCTAATTTCAACAACCGTTCAGGAGTTGAATCCAACCACTCAACGGTCTTGTACTGCCGCCGCATATTTGCAAATACAGCCAGACCATCTTTGAATGCTTGATCGTCGAGGTAAACCCACTCAGCAACGACGAGCTTGTCTTTCTGCACCGAACGGCTCAAATCTAGAATCATGTAACCGTTTTGATGGACCAGTAACTTCCAGACAAAATCCGGACCATAAATACTTGCCAGCCGCTGCCAGCGCTTCTCCGACCGTCGAATGCCAAGATGTCCGCCTGTCAACCATTGCTCTCGCAAAGCGGCCGCCTTCTCATGACGGTTGGAAGGCGCGATCGTATACGCGTCGGCGCTGCCCAAGCCAGCGAGACCGACAAAATGGTCCAAATTGAGCTCTATAGTGTAATGCCAGTCGGAAACGGCCCAGCCCATCGACTCGTAAAAGGAGGGACGCGCCGCTCCCAGCATAGAGAGCGGAATTTTTCGGCGATGGGCGCTTTTCAAACACTCTGTCAAAAGTGCGTTGACCAGACCCTTGCCTCTCCGAGTGGGCGAGCTGGCTACACCGGCAACGCCCAGACAAGGTACCCATTTGCCGAAAAAGCGCACCTCGAAATCGTGCATGCCGACGACGGCGCCGAGCTCGTCACCGATATAGGCACCCAATACCGAATCCAGTTCGCTCTCTGCATAGTCTCGCCAGAACGCCCGCCGCAAATCACCAAATGACAAGACCCAAATATCTACAGCCTCGTCCAATTTGGCACGTGGAATCGGCTTGATTGAAAAGGGAAGGTTTTGGCGTGCGTCCACCAGAGATGTCATACAGTCGTTCGTCCTTAGCCTGCGGGCTCATCATAGCCCATACAGAACATCTTCAGACCTGGCTCAGCAAAAAAATTTGGCAAACCTGACGACGCCGCTCTCTGCAAAAAATGGCACCAACCATTTCCACACAATGCCAACGCATCAATAAAGTCGACATCAGCAGAGTAATACAGGAGCCGAACCTGACACTTAAACTCAACAGAAACAAAACGCACCAATAAAGTCGACAAAGCGACGTCCTTAATTTGACAGCAATGCCGATCTCGATGTCTAATCCAAGTGTCTAAGCAACAGCAAAAAATAGTTCATCCAATGATCTTCTCGACCTATTGGTTCCTTACGGCGCTGTCAATTTTCTTAATTTGCTACGCGGTATCAGAGCCAAAGCTCCGCGTCATTTTGCTGCTTGCCTTTTGCATCATTTTTCATACTCACTTCGCCGGTTCAGCTGGAGTGATGCCAATAATCGGACTCGGCGCGGCTACTTACTTTCTAGCCAGGTCGCAGGACAAGCGCGCACAAACCCTCGGAATAGTCGTCTGCTGTCTGGCGCTGATATTCTACAAGTATTCTCACTTCATCTGTCGAGACTTACTTGGTGCAATTGGCACTGCTCAGGCAAAGCAACTAGATGCATGGCTCGACAATATCTTGCCTGCCACAGCCCCTCTGGCAATTAGCTTTTTTGTATTTGAGTTTGTGCACTACTTGTGGGAACGACGACAAGGCAAGCCAATCATTGAAAAGCCGCTCGACTTCGTTCACTTTGCTCTCTTTTTCCCGTCTCTTGTTGCTGGACCAATCAAAAGATACGAACAGTTCCTGCCCTCGCTTACAGCCGGCACCAGAAACACAAGCGCTCTGGATTTTTCTCAAGGTCTGGCGCAAGTAGCAGCAGGATTTTTCAAAAAGATCGTTCTGGCAGACAACTTGACCCTGTCTATAAACGCCGTAACGCCGGAGTTTAGCGCCATATCGCAGCCAGAGCGCTGGATCTTTCTGCTTGCACTGAGCTTGAGAATCTACTTCGATTTCAGCGGATACAGCGATATCGCAATTGGTATCGCCAGAATGATGGGCATCGATTTACCGATGAATTTCAACTGGCCCTACACAGCCCGCAACATCCAAGAATTCTGGCATCGGTGGCATATATCACTGAGCTCATGGGTGCGCGACTACATCTATATTCCACTGGGCGGATCGAGACGCGGAGCACTACGAACAATCTGGAATGGTATCTTCGCCTTTGCCCTGTGCGGCATGTGGCACGGCGCCGCATGGAACTTTCTCTGTTGGGGTCTGTACCATGGATTCGGTTTGGCGGTGGCGACCAATTACCGAGATTCACTCGGCAAAATTGGAACTACCATCGGATGGATGTTCGACCGCATTCCGTTTGCCGCACGCGCTACCACTTTCGGCTATGTAAGTTTCGGCTGGTTGCTCTTCTTTTATCCGCTTGCCCAGGCTTTTCAAATGTGCAAACTATTGTTTTCCGGAGCAACGGTTCAATAATATGTGGATTCAATAATATGTGGACGACGCTCCGCAAAATTTTGATGCCAAAAGTTTTCTTCGTTGGTATTTTTGCGGGCTTAGTAGCATGCAGCGCGGCTGGCAGGTACTGCGCCGCCAGAAATCCATTCGAAAACTTTCGGCGCTTTCACCGTGCATTGAGTGCAGAAACCTGCTTTTACGCTACGGTATCACAAATGGTGGCAATGATAAAAGAAGGATTGGCTGAGGGCAAAACAGTGATCGTCATAGGTGGAAACTCGATTGCCGAAGGCCGAGGACAGGGTAAAGATCTCTGGACAGTAGATCTGCAAGGGAGATTAGGACCAACCTACAGAGTTCTGAATCTAGCTCAACCAGGAATGCCTGCTCTAACCGGACCTTACGTAGCTTTCCTGAGTTTGGCCCCAAAAAACAGAAATCTATATTATGTTGCCGTCACACAACCGTTGTACACGAATGGTCCCGAAACTCCATGGGCCGGATATTCCTACTGGTGGGACGCCTATTACAAAGGGCTGCTTCCCTATTTCCCTCACCTGAGCGAGGCAATCGACGAACGAATTAAGATTGAAACATCTAGTCAGAGAGCCGAAAGAGAAGAGTGTCAGCTGGAGGAATTTTTAGACTCAATTTTTTATTTCCAGGATCTATGGTCCACAATCGCCTACAAATCATTCTTCACTGTCTGGACAGAATTTACCGCTCCAACATTTCTAGCACCTAGAAAAGAATATCCAGATGAGGATCCACCCCCGATTCCCATTGAAACTCGTTTTAACGCTTTCAACAGAGACGAAGAACTTCACGAGATAACCAGAAACTTCAAATTCATATTTGAATTCAACCAGACGACTAATAACTGGCAGTTTTCAAAACGCACTCTAGATTGGTTCAAGCAATCCATAGCAAACAGCGTGCCTGATCAGCTTCGATCGCAGGTCCTAATGATCGACGTCAGAAGAAATCCTCTGATCATGTCGCGCACCGTAACCGAGGACGAATTGTCTCGGTCCGACAAGGTTTCGGAAAAGAGCAAAATAATTTGGGAGGCAGCCGGCGTTTCCGCCATTTACGCGGGCAAAGACTTTCAAGTGAATGACTACCTGGACGGGTGTCACTTATCGCCCTCGGGCGGTGCGAAACTCAGTGCTGCAGTGGCTTCCAAGCTTGCGGATATGCAGCGCAGCAACAGCCTGCGCAGATTTTAAATGGACTCCCCTTCAATCGAACTCAGGTCATGAAAAGCAGAATTTTGAATGGATGTATCTCGCTGCTACTGGGCATCGCTATCGGAATATTTTTCCACTACCTGCTGTATCGGCTCTCACTGCCGCGAGAACCGTTTATATACGCGAATTTCTGAATGCGCACGAAACCTGAGCGCATCACACGTCCAAACAGCGACTATGGTGCGACGAATCCGAAAACGGAAAGTATATTGCCGTCAGGATCTGCAAACTCAATGGACATGCCGACTTTGTCCGGTCCCGGCTCACAGACCTGCACGGGTCCCTTGAGCAGCTTGACTCCGGCAGCTTTGAGAGCGTCTACGGTGCCGTGGAAGTCTTCAACACTGAAAACAGGCATGGGCTGTCCGTAACCGCTCTTGGCAGTAATAGGTTCACCGGCGCTGTGGAGACAAAATGTGGTGGCACCGGTCTCGAATTCGACCCAACCGCCATCATCCAGTTTAAGTGTCATGCCCAGTGTATCTCTATAAAATGGGATGGACGCTTGAGCGTCTTTGACGTAAACAATCACATAACCAAGAGTCGAGATTTTGACGTTAGTTTTCACAGGCATGAACAGCCCCTCCACAGGTTCGAACTCTAAGGTTACTGCATTCACCCCATCGAAACATGAAACGCAAGCGTTGGAGCGATTTTGAACGATTTATCCAGACGGGCGATAATCAGGTCGGGCGCTTACGCTTCACTTTGTCTTGAAATGTTTCGCTTATAAAAGCCGAGACAACTTCTCTGTCGTTTTCTTCCGGGCAGAGCGGTTGTTCGCACATAATGCGATTAATAGCCTGCTTGCACGAGGCAATAGAAAACGGCACGTTCGTAGTGATCCGCTTGGCTAAGCCATCTGCAGTCGACCGCAGATTCGACAGCGGCACAACATTGTTTATCAAGCCGATACGATGCGCTTCAGCACTGTTGATCGAATCACCAGTGAGTAAAAGCTTTTTGGCATTTGCCGGACCAACAAGCGTAACCAGGCGCATCATCGTCGTATCATCGAGAGTCAGACCCAACCAGGCGACGGGAACAGCAAACATCGATTCTTCAGAGGCTACACGCAGATCACAGGCTGTCGCCAGCAAGCAGCCGCCGCCAAAACAGACCCCGTGAATCATCGCTATTGTGGGAACATCGAATTTCCATACAGCATGCAAACAATCGCGAATCGCATGCCAGAGGTCGCTGGCTTCTTCATAAGTCTTCAGCTGTGCGGCTTCTGCCGTGTTCGCTCCCGACGAAAAGTCATCTCCCTCGCCGTGGATAATAATGCAACGCGCACCCGCGTTCTGCAGTGCCGCCATCGCCTGCGGTATCGCCAGCCACATCTCTTTACTGATCGCATTATGCTGTTCCGGGCGGTTCAGCCTGATGTAACCAATGTGCTTATCGACGCTCGTTTCTAAACCTGATGACAAAGAAACTCCTTATTTCGGCATGTCGAACGTTACAGGGTCGCCAACCTTGACGTTGTGTCGCTTGGAATATCCGGCCGCCAACTCGACCACTTCAGAAACCTCGATACCGGCACCGGCTGGGTATGTCGGGCAGTCGCGTTCATTTTGCGCTCGGCACGGTGGCACATTTTCAAAAATCTTGATGATCTTGCCGTTCTTGATGAAAAGCATGTCAAGCGAGATAAAACAATGTGCCATCCAAAAATTGACAGGGCGCGGAGGGTTGAAAATAAAGACCATGCCCTGATCTTCAGGAAGAGATGTGCGATACATCAAGCCCCGTTCGATCTCCTGCTCGGTCTGCGCAACTTCTAGCTTGACTGTATTATTAGCGCCAATTTTTCCTGTCGGCATCTTTGCCTCAACTGCCTCAGATCCAGGTGAAAACAAAGCCGCAGCGACAATCGTCGCCGGAAGTGCAAGTCGATACCACAGATTGCTTCGTTTCATAACCACCACATTTTACTGAAAGGAGTTTGTCCGTAGAGAAATTGTACCGTGTCTATAAGTGAGCCACGCTTGCCGGGATAGGAAACGCTGGTGACAACTCCAGTCGGGTCGATTACAGCAGATATTCCGGTGTTCGTTGCCAACACCACAAAGCGTCCGTTTTCAACAGCTCGCATGACAGCAGCGGCGAGTATCTGCCGGTTCAGAAAGGACTGATGGAACCAACCTAAATTGGAGACATTTACTAGCAGATTGGCGCCGTGGCGCACTTCGTTGGAAACAAGATGCGGATAAATCAATTCGACACAGATCGAAACTCCGATACCGCCCCAGATGCTGCGCAAAGGACGAGCCGATTTGGACTTCAAAAACACTTCCGGACTCAGAGGCAACCGCTCGTTGATAGTCTGACCGAGTGGACCAAGAGGGGCGAACTCTCCAAATGGAACTAATCGCTGCTTGACGTAGAGGTTATCTCTGTTGGTTGTGCCGATCAGCCGAGCACCGTTGACGAGCCCGTTGCGCATCGCTTCAATCGAGCCGACTATTATCTCTTTCTTTTCATGCGCGGCAACTCCTTTCAAACGCCCGGCAAGATTGCCGGGTGTCATCTGATCTGAGTTGAGAAGACCCTCTGGCAGAGCGATAATCGGCACACCAAGATTAGTTGCCAGTTTGGAATATCGATTCGCCACCTCAACCGGTTTTGAAGTCTTCAACCTGTCTTCTTCGATGGTGACATTGCCCTGCAATATCGCAACTGGAATCACAGGCGTCTGTTTGTAGAAGTTAGATTCCGCTCCGGGTCTCGTCGATAAAGCACTCTCCTGAATTTGCTCCGTGCCCCAGTTGGTAGCAGCCAGCACCACCATCAGTACCACGAGCGCATCAACCCAACAGCCGGCTTTTGGTGAAATCTGATCGACGCGTTCCTGCAGTTTCTGCGCCGCGCCACTGAACTCGAGGAATATCTCGGCGAGAACACAGTTAGACAAAATCAACAGGAAATCAATCAATCCACTTCCACCCAGCTTGGCGATCTGGATCAGTGGCATCTGATGCGATTGAGAGTACGCAAGCTGATTTACAGGCATGCCGACAAAAAACTCAGACGTTCCGATTACCCATTGGAAGAACACCCAGAGAATCGGAACACTCAAGAGATATGGGAAAAACGGACGTTTGAAATGAGGGAAATATCCGGCTCGCAGCGGCAGGCAATAGACCAGCAGAGAGAAGACACCAATCAACAAAGCTTCGTGAATCGATTCCAGTGCCCAGACGAGCCCTGCCGCTTGCACCCCCAGCCAGTCGTCAAGACCAAGCCACCGCAACGGAAACAAACCGAGGTACCAGCTCAAAGAGACAAGGTAGAAACCGATGCCGAATGCTATTCCTGTCAAAAAAGCTTCCATGCGCGTCGCACAACCACGCAACAGCACCAGAAGTGGTGCCACACCGATCCAGGCCAGCCACCACTGATCGAATCCCGGGCTGCTCAAACCGAGCAGGCAACCGAAGGCGAAAGCAAAGGGAATTTTTTCGAACGACGAAAAACGCTGTAGCCAGGCCACAGAAGTTGTAGGCCCGAGATTCTCGACTAAGATCTCACTACTTTGCATTGAAGTCGCTCATGATGCCAGAGACAATGTTACACTTTGTTTGCGTGACCGTGATTTATAGGCGTTTACCTTAGGCACAGAAAGGCGATTAGTCTGAACAGTGAATCACAAGGATTGCGAATTCTCGGGATAGATCCTGGCACTGCCACTGTTGGATATGGTGTGGTGCAATCGACCGGTGGTGGCGGTAAGGCATCGCTCCGTTATATCGCATCCGGAATAATCAAAACGACGAATAGAGACACCACTGGCGACAGGCTCTCTATTATACGAACAGATATGCTAAGTCTCATCAGCGAATATAAGCCTGATGTCGTTTCTGTTGAAGCGTTGTTCTTTTTCAAGAATGCAAAGACGTTGGTTCCTGTCGCTCAAGCGCGCGGAGTAATTCTCGAAGCGGCGGCGTGCATGGGGCTTCCGACCTATGAATACACCCCCATGCAGGTCAAATTACATCTCACCGGGCACGGTCGAGCTGAGAAATATACAGTGCAACTAATCATTGCGCAGCTGTTAAATTTGCCAGAAATAATCAAGCCAGACGACGCTTCAGACGCCCTGGCAATCGCAGTGTGCCATGCCAGAATGTCGCCGATAACTACGGTCAGCTCGCAGTTGCAGGCTGGTCAGCAACTCAGTACTTAATCCAGCCTGTGCCCTGGTGACCGAAGTTGAAGAGGGTGGGATGCAATATCTCCGCCATGATTTCCAGTGATTCAACAGCCCGTGGCCCCGGTCGGTTGAAATATTGATTACCGTCAGCGACATACACATGCCCGCTCTTCACAGCCTTGAGGGTTTTGTAGCTGGGCTTGTCAGATAGCAAATGCATCTCTTCAAGAGTTCTTTTTATATCGAAACCGCAGGGCGTCACGACGATGAAATCCGGATCATCCTTCTCTACCTGCTCCCAGGTCATCCAGGGAGAATGCTTTCCGGCCTCGCCGTACAAGTTCACCCCACCTGCCATTTCTATCAATTCAGGCATCCAGTTTCCGGCTGCCATCAACGGCTCGATCCACTCGATGCAGGCGACAGTCGGTTTCTTCTCAGTCTTTCGGGCAGCCTCCTGCGAGATTTGGTCCATCCGCTCTTTGTAGGAACGAACCAGCTCGACCCCTGTCTGCCTGGCACCCAGCGACGTCGCGACACGATCGATATCCAACCAGATATCTTCCAGGCAATTCGGCTCAAGCGAAATAATCTTCGGCCGAGACCTGATCGTCTCGCACGCCGCCGCCTCGACATCTTTCAAACTGACCGCACAAACTTCACATTGCGCTTGAGTGATGATGTGCGAGGGCGCCAGCTGGTCAAGAAGATCTGCATCTACTCGATATACGCTCACAGCTTCCTGAAGGATTGCCTTGACGCGCTGATCGATTTCATAACTGGTGCCATCAGTTTTAAACTTAGGACTCGTACATTGCGGCAGATCTTTGACCTGCGGCGGATAATCACACTCATGAGATCGTCCAACCAGCTCAGAGCCGAAACCAAGCGCGTAAACGATTTCGGTGGCACTGGCGATAAGGGATACGATTCTATTGGTCATTATCTTTACTCACGGCGCGACTTCTATCGGCGATATTTAGCATCGATCAGATCAGGTGTAATATCGGCGATGGTCGGACATCCACTCAACGCCATTGCCAGATCGAACTCTGATCTCAACATTTCCAAGACGGTTTGTACCCCGCTTTGACCGGCCACAGCCAACCCCCAGAGCATCGGTCGGCCGATTAAGACAGCCCTCGCTCCAAGCGCGATCGCTTTCAAAACGTCAGTACCTCGACGGATGCCACCATCCATAAATATTTCAACACGCCCGCCTACGGCGTCCACCACTTCAGGAAGAGCGCGAATAGTAGGGATAGTGGTATCGAGCTGACGCCCGCCATGATTGGAAACAATGATTCCATCGGCACCATATTCGATGGCACGCTCGGCATCATCACCGCGCAAAATTCCTTTTACGAGAACAGGCAGTTTCGTAATCGACTTGAACCAGGCAAGATCTTTCCAGGCCAGACTCGTGTCGTACAGGGATGAGATGTATGCAGCCAAGCCCGATTCAGCAGAGTCACCCGGAAGCTGTTCAAGATAATTTCCGATAAAGTTTTTGCAGACCAGACCGGCCGGTAACTTGAACTTGTTGCGCACATCACGCTCGCGGCGCCCCAGCAAGGGCGAGTCGACGGTCAAGACGAGTGCCGTATATCCAGACGCTTCCGCCCTCTCTACCAGGCTTCTTGTTACGTCCTTATCTTTATATACGTAGAGTTGAAACCAGAGGTTCTCAGAAGTGGCGGCTCGCACTTCTTCAATCGAATGATTCGACAGAGTGCTTAGAATCATGGTGGTGCCAAACTTTTCTGCCGCGCGTGCCGTCGCAAGTTCACCGTCAGCATGAGCCAGTCCTTGAAATGCCGCAGGCGCGATCAGAATCGGAGCTGAAACATTGCGACCAAGTACTGTTGTTGCCATGCTGCGATTGCTTACATCAATGAGCATCCGTGGTCTCAGCCAGATATCCTGAAATGCTGCCATATTGGCACGCAATGTATTCTCGTCACAGGCACCACTAGAATAATAATCGTAGGCGAGAGTAGTAAGTTTAGTTTTCGCCACCTCTTCCAGGTCGAAAATGTTGATCGACGTGTTGGGCATTTCCAGATTCTTCACAGAAATCTTCCTGTCTGTTTGGGTTATTTTGAGCTGGAGCAAACTCCAGCTATGCACTGGCTATTGCTTGAAAGTAGGTCGTTTGACGACTCCTGCAGTGCAGCCTTGAAATGCATTGCTGTGCTAGTTTACCGCGATTAGCAAAAAAAGCAGACAAGCCAACGCCCAGTTGGCGATGGCTAATCTGTTGACGCGGGAGAAAACCCAAAACGCTTTACTCTTCAACCTTAGCAAGCGTTGTTGGCAAATTTATGACATTTTCCATCTCACCTGTCGAAAAATCTAAATCGCTCAGAAATTATCGTAGTTATCACGAACTCGCGCCATAATCGCTTCCATTTCATCGAGCTGACGCTTAAATTCCTTTCTTTGATTGAGAGCAGCCTTACATTCCTGCTCAACAAAAATAAAACCGATTCCTGCAAGGGGAAACAAAACAACTGAGGTTAGTATTGCCAGTCCACACATAATAATTCTCGCCGAAGGGATTGCCGTTTTGCACTTCGTTGGACACAAACTGGTGTCGCCGACTGTCTAATTAAGCAGCATCTCTGTAAAGGCATTATGTTGACAAACCCTCCTTCTTTTAAGATTTTGTAAAGACGCAAAAGCTTGATATGATGCGGAAGATGGAACACCGGACGTACTATGCAAACACCGAACACAATCACGCGTTTACTGCTTGTCGATGACGACGAAAAATTTTGTCGCCTGATTTCGGATTATCTGTCGCGATTTGGATACGAAGTGCATGCGGTGCACAGTGGCACTGAAGGCGTGCAGGTAGCTAAAGATGACTCCTGGCATGCAATTATTCTGGATGTGATGCTTCCGGGAATGGATGGGTTCGAGGTACTGCAGAAGCTGCGTGAATCCATTGCAACGCCGGTACTGATGCTGACTTCACTGGGAGAAGAAACTGACCGTATCGTTGGTCTGGAGCTAGGTGCCGACGATTACTTGCCCAAAACATCATCACCGCGTGAATTGCTGGCCAGATTGCGCGCCGTGTTGCGTCGTGCCACACGACCACTGCCGGAAACAGCCGAGCAACCAGCGCAAGAAATTGTGATCGGACCGATTCGCATCAATCTCGGCGCACGAGTGGCTTTTCTTGACGAGGAAACGCTGCCACTAACTCCAGTGGAATTCGATATTCTCGTTGTTCTGGCAAATTCGCGAGGGCGCGTCAAATCTAGAGAAGAGTTGATCAACGAAATTCGAGATCGAAACTACGACGTATACGATCGTTCTATTGATGTCCACGTTTCTGCATTGAGAAAAAAGCTGCACGACGATCCTAAATCTCCAAAGTTTATTCGCACAGTTCGTGCGGCAGGATATATGCTGATCCACCCAAATGAGAAACTCTGATGAAAGTGCGGTTTCCACTCTATGCGCAAACGATCAGTTTTCTGCTGATTCACTTGATACTACTTTTGGTGCTCTTTCTAGCTCTCTTCAATACCAAGTTCGGTCCGGGCTGGGACGCAGTTTTATCAAGCCCGATGGGCGATCGCGTGGAAGCAATCGGCTGGGTGATTCAAAAGCAACTGGAAGTAAACAAGCAAGGCGAGTGGAATAATGTACTGGAAGAATTCGGAAAGTTCTACGGCGTCGATTTCTATCTTTTTGATTTTTCGGGCAAACAACTGGCAGGTCAATCGATCACTCTGCCTGAATCAGTTGAGCACGAGGTAGTACGACGCCGTCGCATTGGACCTGGCGCACCGGGCGGGAACGATCGCGAGGGTCCGCCGCCGGGTGCACATCTACCCGGAGCGATACCAGATGATGGACCGTTGGGTGCTCATCCACCTGGTGCCGCTCCCGTAGATGGACCGGTGGGCGCACATCCACCCGGTCCCGCTCCCGCAGATGGACCGCCGGGTGCACATCCACCCGGTCCAGCTCCCGCAGATGGACCGTTGGGTGCTCATCCACCCGGTCCCGCTCCGGCAGATGCGTCACAGCCTGAAGGTCCGCCACCGGGCGCGGTGCGACATCGATTCCGCGGTCGCTTCATTTTGCACAGCACAGCTCCCGATAAGTTCTGGATCGGCATTCGAATTCCGATTTCGCGGAACAATCACATCGTGCCAGGTACGTTGCTTGCCTCTGCCGATAACCTCTGGCAGACCGGCGTCTTCTTCGATTTCAAACCAGTGCTTATTCTCGTTGGCGGCGTTCTGCTTTTGTCAGTAACTTTCTGGTGGCCGTTCGCTTACAGAATTACAAGGGCGCTTGCCGAAATGACAAAAGTGACAGAAAAAATTGCTGAAGGTCGTTTCGAGTCACGAGTCAAAGTAAACAAATGGGACGAAATAGGCTCGATGGGCGAGGCGGTAAATCAGTTAGCTTCGCGGCTTAACACTTTTGTGACGGGCGAAAAACGCTTTCTTGGCGATATTGCTCACGAACTTTCATCACCACTGGCGCGCCTGCAAATCGGATTGGAGTTGCTCGAAACTACTGCCACCAGCGAACAAGAATCAATGCTCAACGACATTCGAGAAGAAGTGGAAGAGATGACTCACCTGATAAACGAATTGCTCGCCTTCTCGAAGGCGGGACTGCAAGGCAAAGAAATTGAATTGAAGCCGATCAATCTTTCGGAACTTCTCAGCAGCGTGACACTTAAAACAGCATCCGAACAAATTGTGAAACTAGACATTGAAAAAGATCTTTGCGTGCTGGGAGATCAGATGTTGCTGGAGCGAGCTTTCGGCAATGTCTTCCGCAACGCAGTGCGTTACGCGTCGGCAGACGGAGACATAAAGGTAAAAGCGAACAGAGCGGGCAGAGACATAAGCATAATCACGTCAGACAATGGTCCCGGCGTGCCACCGGCAGCGCTCGAACATCTCACCGAACCATTTTTCAGACCGGAACCTTCACGCAGTCGAAGCTCAGGAGGAACGGGGCTGGGGCTGGCAATAGTTCAAACTTGCATCGAATCTTGCAACGGCTCGCTCTCGATTCGCAACAAGCAACCAAGAGGTCTCGAAGTCGAAATTCGACTGCAAGCGGCAGAAAACACTGCGCCGGTCGCTTCGGCGCCTAAAAAATCCGACGCTTCTTAATCAGGACCGCTTTCGCTCCCAAAATCGGACTTCTCGTAGATCAAGATTGATTCGACTTAAAAAATCCGACGTCTCGTGATCAAATTTCCAATTACGATGACCATAGATACGAGCCCGGCAGCCTGTCCAACACGCTGAGCTTGCCATGCACCGGAGCCGACATTATGACGCTCTGGCTCTTTGACTAACTGAACCTTGGGAATCACAGCTTTATTGGCACAAGTGTTGACGATGTCTCGAACTCCGTCCACAGGACCCTGAATCAGAGTATGCGCAAATGATTCCGTGAAACCGCCGACTAAGTCGTTGTCGCGACTTTCATCTCTGCAACCGTCTTCGCTCATGTATGCACCTCGCACGCAATCTCTGATTTGAGTTTCTCTGCACTCGATTTTATCCGAACTGCGGTAGAGCAAGAGCGCCCGGAGGATAAAATTCACGACCGCGAGATTAAACCTGTGAAGTGTCGACTTTACTCTTCATCCCACGGCAAAACACTTGCGCTTCAGGGCTTTTCAGCCTTTACAATTCCTTTGCAAAAATCCCTCCAAAAAACATATCTGCTTTACGAGCTTGCGATTAGATAAGTAATGTCGGCAGTTGCACTGTTGATTCGCGAAACAAGCGACGTATCTAACGGAGCTGCATGAAAAAAGAGGTAGACTCGAAACTGGACATCAACAAAAAATATCCCGTCGAGGAATTCAAAATTGCTGTCTTTGTTTTATTCTTAGTTCTGCTGATTTTAATTGCAGTATCGGTAGTAATGGTAACGTCGTCGAACCATCCCGGAGTTTCAATGATCTAGGACAACGCCAAGAATTAAAGTGATTCAGTCACAATTACAAATGACGCATGAAATGGAGTTCTACAATGAAATTATCAAACGCACTTTTCGCCAACGTTTTACTGGCCGGCGGTCTACTTGCAGTTCCAGCAATGGCCGTAGAAAACAAGGATGCCACTTTATCTAGTGGCACAAGGGCAGATGTGATTGCAGAAGGTCCTGGTGGCGGCGGCGGTGACCACCATGATTGGAAGAAACCGAGAATGACTGATGATCAGCTAATTCAGATGGCAGCATTAAAAGACAAATATCTGTCATCCACAGCTTCACAAAGAGATCAGCTGGAAGCATTGCATCGCCAACTTAGAACCGCACTGGCGAAACCCGAGATCAACCGGTCCGAAGTGCTTTCGATACAGTCTCAGATGAACTCAATCCGAGATGATCTGGACACCAAGAAGATGAACAACAAGTTGGACTTTATTGCACTTTTGACACCAGAGCAAAAAGACCACTTCAGACATCACATGCTCATCGCTAATGCTTTTGGCGGCGGCCACGGGTCATGGGGCCACGGGGGAGGATGTGGCGGAGGCGGCTTCCATGGTCGGGGTGGTCACCATCACCACGGTCCGAGAATGGGCGCGGGCGGACCTGCCGGACCAGAGGGTCCTGGAGGTCCAGGCGGACCGGGCGCCCCAGGCGGGGCTCCCAGATTGGGCTTCGACGGCGACGGTCCGGGACCGCTGGCATTCGATGCGCCGGACGCAGGATTCATGGGACCGGACGGTCCAGACGGCGAATAAACCTGGCACAGACTACAAACCTGGCACAGACTATATCCACAGGAAGAGCCGGCCGCACAAAGCAGCCGGCTCTTGCCGTATGACCCGCGCTCTGACATCTGACACCGACGGGCCCAGGGACAAATATTCCTGTCCGTACAGTTTGGTAATGTCCTGGTAATGTTGGCAACCTATATTCATAGTGCCAACTAACCCAGCCCCTTACTAGATCATTTGCTCCGGCAGATAGCCCGCAGGCTGCCGAAGGATTTTATATGTCAGATAAAGTCGAAAAAGTCGAAAAAGCTGAAAGACAGCCAGCCCAGCGCCCAGTAGTCGACATGACCACGCGCGATCCAGGCACCGACACCACTCGCTCTGCCGCCGACACCGCCGCGCTGGTCAAGCAAGGCGTAGTCGCTAATCTGACGCTGGTCGATGGCAAAGCCCAAACCCTGACGCCTGAAGCAGTCTCGAAAGATGCTGAATTGCTCCACGCCGCTCTCACAAAGACCAAACTTTTCGGTGCAATCAGCAGCCCTGACGCCGCCACCGTCGAAAACATTCTCGACCCAACCAACAAAAAAGACCGCGCCGCCCTCGAAGCCAAATACGAGCAACTCTACGGATCGAAGCTCCGCGACGATGTTAAAAAGTACCTGGGCGGAGATGGAGTTGCCTTCCGCACAGTCGAATCAATGCTCAATCGCACAGACAACCGCACCAATTTCGGCGGCAACCTCGAAGTAGCAATGGAAACAACAAAAGTCGACCCTGAGAAAGGAAATCGCCTTCTCCGCGCCGCCGTCGGTAGCTTGAATTCAGACCAGATTTCCCAGATGGCTGTCGACCTGCAGAAGGTCGATGGCGCGAAGCCTCTTACCGATCTTGTGCCTGCCAATGCCACAGAACAGCAACGTCGTGAGCTGACACTGGGCTTGGACATCGCTAAGAGCGGACGTCAACCAGCCAACGAAACAGAAAGAGCCGCTTACAACGCTTATCAGAAAGCATACGTCGATCGCACCATCAGCGAAACTCCTGGATTGAGCGACGCTAACCGCCAGGTACTGGGCATCATGACTCAGGGCGTCGATCACAGATCAGCCGAAGACGTAAAAAAGATGGCTAACATCGCACTGGGCTCCGGCGACTTGAAAATGTTCGCCGACGCAGTCAACGGCGATACACCAGCCGCGATCGAAGCTCGCAAACAGCTTTCCGGTGATCCCGCTTTCGTTAAACAGTACAACGAAAAATTCATCAACAACGCCAATCAGACCCAGGCAGATGTCGCCAACGATTTGCTCAAAGATGGAAAGGTTTCCATCCCAACAATCATCAAAGGCGACTCCAACATCCTCTTCGGTTTACTCGACAATCCAAAAAACATCGACCTCGCCGCATCAAGCTCTACACCGAAAGAACAGAAAGATTTCAGTGCCGGTAAAGAACTCGCTTTGAGCGGACGCAAACCAGCCAACGAACAAGAATCCGCCGCCCTTGATTATTACAACAAAGTTCAACAGGCGATGAAAGAAGCCGGTATGGACCCGAAGCAACGCGCCATCACTGAAGATGAAATCGCACACGGCGGCAAGACCCTCATCTCCAGACTCGCCGAGCTCGACAAACCAAGCACATTGGGCTTCGGTGGCGGTCACACTACTCAGGACTTGATGCGCGCTATCGAGAACATGTCACCAGCTGACTATCAGCTCCTGAAAGATCCTGCTTACAAACGCGATTTGCTCGCATCGACATGGACTTATGAAAAGAACGAAGACGTAAACCGCCGCATTCAGAACATGATTGAAGCCAAAGCCAGCGCTCCGAACTTCGAAGCCTCGCAGGGCATCAAGCGCACCGTCTGGGAAGTCTACAAAGATACTCAGACCGGCGGCGCTTCCGACAAAGACCTCGCCAGCGCCATCGCCAGCATGTCACCGAAAGATGCAGCGATGTATAAATCAGATGCCGACTACCGCAAGAGAATCGACGACATCGTCAACAACAGCATGTATAACGGTGCTCAGGATCTCGCCAAGTCGGTTCTCGCTCAGGTTGCTCAAACTGGCAAGCCAGCCGAATTGTCAACGCTGCAGCAAATTCAGAAGAACACTATGGACGGTGCCACACCGCGCCAGCAAATTGACCTGGTCGAAAAACTGTTAGCAGACCCCAAAGTCAGAGAAGGACTGGCAAAGCCATGGACTGAGCAGACCGACGAAGAAAAGAAAATGAAAGCGGCGATCATCGACGCCATTCCGACAGCCATGAGACCCAACCACCCGCTCTTCCAGGAAGGGCGCGTTCCACTGGGTGACAAGGTTGCATTCGGCGTTCCAGTAAACCAACTCTACCCGGACATTGCCCGCCTTCCAGAAGCGCAAAGAGCACAATTCTCCAACCTTCTTAATGATTCTGAGAAGCAGATTCTCAACAACGTCATCGCTCAGAGTGGACAGGAAAGACTGGAAGACAGAATGCGCGCCATCGTCGTGAGCGGCGGCTCTTACAAAGACATTCAAGGCGAACTGGCCAAACTTACTACAGACGAACAAAAGAAAGCTCTCCTGAACGCTTACGAAAACAAGTACCACAGCAATCTCTCGAACGATTACATGCCGTTGGTCGATGCTGCCGACAAAGTTCAATTTCAGAACTACTTGAGACCGGTCGGTGACGGAAACCAAACAGCTTTCGAACATGCGAAAACCACTGACGGACTGACACGTTTCGCATTCGATGCCAGTGCCCAGACCGTAGAGCGTGCACTGCAGATCGAAAAAGGAATGCTCTCACAGTTCCAGGCACTCAACAAACAACTGCCGCAGGAAATGCAAGAGAAGATCAACACCCTGATCACAGAAGCCGTCGATCAAAACCGCGCTGCCCCTATTGAAGAAATCAAGGCACTGGGCAAGGCTGCAGTTGATGTGGCAGCGGTCGTCGCTACCATCTACACCCTGGGCGGAAGCGCAGCACTCGCAGCCAGCATTCGCGCTGGTGAAGCTGCTGCCACAGTTGTGAGCAGAGCAGTCGCGGAGCGTACAGCCGCAGCAATTTTGGAAAGACAAGCCGCTGCGCCAGTTGTTGAGAGCCTGGTTGCTGCAGACAGAGTCGCAGCGGTTGCAGAACCAATCGTCGCTGCTGACAGAACCGTCGCCGCTGTCGAACCGGTCGTTCAAGCAGTCAAGCCGGTTGTTCAGGCGGTCGAACCAGTCGTCGCTGCTGATAGATCTGTAGCCGCAGTCGAGCCCGTTGTTCAAGCAGTTGAACCGGTTGTTCAAGCAGTCAAGCCGGTTGTTCAGGCAGTCGAACCAGTCGTCGCTGCTGATAGAACTGTCGCCGCAGTCGAGCCCGTTGTTCAGGCAGCCAAGCCTGTTGTTCAGGCGGTCGAACCAGTCGTCGCTGCTGACAGAACCGTTGCCGCAGTCGAACCAGTCGTCGCTGCTGACAGAACCGTCGCCGCAGTGGAACCAGTCGTCGCTGCTGACAGAACCATCGCCGCAGTCGAACCAGTCGTCGCTGCCGACAGAACCGTCGCCGCAGTGGAACCAGTCGTCGCCGCTGACAGAACCGTCGCCGCAGTCGAACCAGTCGTCGCTGCTGACAGAACCGTCGCCGCACTGGGAGCCGCCGACAAAGTCGCCCGCGCAATCGAGCCAGCAGTGGTAGCTGGAGCGGCTCTCACCGCAGCAGCTGTAACTGAAATCGCGACAAAACCTGAGCCAGTCAAGCAAGAAATCACACCACCAACGGTACCAACCGATAAGCTGATGGCACTCGCCACGGTTCGCAGAGGCGAAGGACCTTTCCAATCGGCAGAGCGCATCCTCAGCGCCGATGGAAAGCGTCACAGCATCGATGAAGTGATGGCTCTGACCCGCGCACTGCAACGCAATTTCTCACCCGAGCGCAATGGCAACCACGACATGAAAGGCTTGAAAGTAAACTATCAATTCATCACCAAAGATAACTTCGCCGCTATCATTGCCGACGTTAAGAACCCACAGGTCAAAGCCCAGCTTATGAAGATGGCATTGGCTTCCTAATCTGCTGAATCGAAAGTTCAAATCGGCGGAATAGAACGCTTGCGAAATTTAATCTCAACGCCGACTGATGGATTGGAATAGCTGGGTCGCACAGCACCGCCGATGGGTCCCGCATCGAATTGAACTGCATTTGCCAGGTCTTCGGAGATTGAGTTGCGATCGGTATCAGCAGGAGAAGCCATATCGGCAGTAATCCGCAAGGGCTCGCCAGCATGTTTACCACCGTTGATCCGCCCAGGTTGGTAGACAAAGTCACGGATGGAGCAATCATATGCAGTTCCAAGGGACTCATCGATAGCAAGGAGACCAGATACTGCATACCATTGTTTGTGGCTCACCGGAAGAGTAAGAGATTTCGAGATCCTCATCGACTCCAAAATCACATTTCCGTCTGAGTTAAAGCGAAGCATGTCTGCGTGAGCTTCTCCATCAACACTTAACGGCAAATCGAATGCAGCAAAGAGTGATTCCAGATTTATCGAGCATCCGCCGCGCCTGATCCAGTCATACACTGCTATGCGTTGCAGCTGCCCCATCGGTGGCCGCGCGAAATTTATCAACGGAAGCGAGACTTTGATAAGTTGATCCGGAGGACTATCATCAAGAATGGACTGCTGAGTGCGATCTGCGGGACCTTTTGCCAGTCGTGGGTTAGTGAGCAGAGAAGCGAGCGTTGTCAGTCCGTGAATTGATCCATTTGGAAAGGTCAGCATCAAGGCACCAGGGAACAATGGGCGATCAGACACAACTCCAGGCTCTGCGCTAGCTGTGGCCCTCAGCCGGGTTTGATCCACGGCGCCTCTAAGTCCCGAATACTCGACCTCTTGCACAGCATCACAACGGACTATTGATGGAATGAAATAGGGAAGATCTGACAAATTCTCTTTGAAGTCTTTTGACTCTACGAGACAAGTCGCGTTCGACATGGCTGCAAAGACAAAATCCTTATCTTTATATCGGCAATTGACATACGCTTTGTAGCATCCACCTTCTTGCTTATCTGGCGAATCAAGATTCGCATAGCGCGTAGGTTTCGGAATAGGAGTCGAGGTAGTCAAATCTTCTATGCAACCCAGCGTCAACACCATCGACCCAGGCACCAAGATCGACTTGCCACCATTCATCCGAATCTGATTGGAATTGTATGCCTCTATAGCATCCTTGAGAGGTTCGACCAGGGCACCATCGATATCTTTACCTCTGCCACCGGGTCTGATAGACATTCGTAACTCGTCTACAAGTTTGTCTTTCACTACGTTGACTTGAGCATAATCTCGTTCAGCACACTTTTGCATGATCGGATCTTGAAGAAGATCGGCAATAATCAAGTCAAGCCGCGCTGTCGCAAGCAGCGTGTTAATGCCTCTTACAGGTAAGAAGTATCCATCTTGCGCCAAAGTACCTTTGCCAGTGGGAGGGTAATCCGACAAACAAACAAAACCAATTGCATCATCTTCGATTACGATTCGACTCAAGTCATTAGCCGCCGCCAGTGCTGCTGCCTGTATCGAAGTCACCTGTTCATGATGACTGCCCAATAACCTCACGTAACTGAGACCAAACATCGCAAAAACAAGGACTATACCCAAGAAAACTGCCACCACTAGTGCAAGCATGCTGCCAGACTGCGAACGCGAACGCTTACTATGGAAACTCAAAACCTCGGTCATCGGCGTCAATCCTCTTCAAGCATTCCATCGGTCTGCATCATTGAAGTCTCCAGGGCAAGGCATTCTTCGGCTGGATAACATTTATGCAGTTTCGCTCGATGAAGCTAGTGGGAAATGCTGTATGCGGCAAAAGCAGGAATTCAAAATCGCTTGACGACCAAAAGAGTTCGTCTGACACTCCCAGACAATTGAGAAACTCCATCTCAGCGATTGTGCCGGCGTTTTTGAACCTATATTCGCCATAGAGGCTTGCGGAGTGGCTGTGAATGAACCAGCAACCTGCTCTTCTACTGACGAAGACCCTACCCATGCACAATTTCTCCTGAATCTCGCGTCTGTGCAATTCGAATAAAGCTTCGAGTTGAGGTTTTCGAATCTCCTTGTAGCGGCGATATGCGGATGCTCGGATCGATGCATCCCAACACTGCAAGGCTAGAAGTGTGAGCTTTCCAATTGACTGCATGTGCATGCATGCCGCTAGTAAATCAGACTCCAAACTATACGAGCCTGAGCCGATGTTTCCACCGATTGTACACTCGAGACCAATCATGATGAACTCCTATGTTTACCACCACCATTGGTATTATTGTCGCTGCATAAAGTTGGAAATTCCGGTGATACGCCTTAGAAGAAATCGACCTGGGCTGAATCTATTTCAGTGCTGTCACGACTACTCTGACAGTGATACTACCGAGATTGTTATCAAACCAGTCGGGCGACGATCCAGGTCCGTCAGGGCCGTCATTTGTTCCCAGATACAGCCGACCCGATGTGGGCGGTATAAAATTGATGCTTCCACGCCCCAGGAAAAACGGAGGATTACCGTCGCCTGCTTTGCCCAGTAATGAACCAGGCGGAAAACCTGTATTGTTGAACGGATGTCCATAAAAGTCCTCAAACTTTTTGTTGCCATCAGCATCCCAGGTTGGACGAAATCCGGTATCAGGATCTTGCCAGACGCTCCACTCACCGACAGCTCTGTAATCAATCCAGACACGATTTTTGCTGCCGACATTCATCTTGGTATCGAACCACTTCCAATTTTTCGCGTTGATCAGGAACACCTCTTCGTCAACAACCGTTTGCCCGGCTTTCTCAATGTCATGATAGATAGTCGGGTAATCCCAGCCGCTATCTATCAGGTCGGTTAACTCCCCGGGAATGTCCAGACCACTGACCCTGAGGTTAACTGGTGAAGTTCCACCCGAGAGAGAGAGAATCTTATCGAATTCGGCAAGACCAAGTGGATACTCAGCGAGATCTTGAGCACACATCGAGATCCGACACGGCACTCCAAGACCTGGTATCTTCCCAATAATAGGAATAAACGTGATCGGCAGGAGTGGTTCGACATCGTAAGTAGACTCGGCCTTGTACTCATAGAGCCAGTTCGTGGTATCAATTGGAACGTTTACCGGTGAGTTTGGTCCGTATTGAACAGACCGACCGCTAACGCTGCAACTGGTTGCTTGAACAAATAGATTCGTTCCTGTGTCCGCATGTCCACTGACCGGGCGCAGGTGAAGAAAACGGTGTAATCCGTCAGCATTAAGCCGCTTCAACTCACTCGACATTGAAGACAGCGCTTTTTTGTAAGACTGTTGCGCAGCGGCTCTTTCTGCAGCCACTTTGGCAGTTAGAAAAATAGTTGAGCAGGCTATTCCAAGTGAAACCATGTTAACGAGCGGAAACACCGCCATCATAAAGAGGACAAACAGACTAAGTGGAATCTCTGCAGCGGACCCGCGCTGTCTATTGGAAATACGAGTGGTCATAGTTCTTGTACCCGATTACATTTCTAGAACAGACGCTAAACATAGAAACGCAGTAAACTCAGCAATTGACATCTCCAGCATACCCCGAGATTCGAGTATCGAACAGCGCCGTGTCCGAGCTGTGACTGCTCCACCTAATACACAGACGGCAAGTCATTGAACCAGACGTTATGCGGTGCTGGCGGTGTGAGACTGGGTGGAATTCCTTGTTTTATATGCAAATTGTTTATCGCGACATCGTAAGGAAACTGCCAAATCGGCATCGTATGTTTGGGCTGTACGATCGGAATGTACAGCGAAGGTCCGGTCTGGGAATCTTCGTAAGAATAGGGATAAGGACTGATAGCAACTGCAGCTGTCACCCGGTTCGCTGGCAGAACCGCCACGGCTTTGTCTTCCATGCCAATAGATACGGGCAAGGACATGCCTTCGATAAGTGGAAGATCGATTGTGGCGTTGAGAATTACAGCGTCATTGTCATCAACCTGAACAGTTTTTGTAGTGACCTTCAGATTCTGTCCCTTCAGACCAGAGCGGGCGCACAGTTTTTTTAACATCAATTCCGCCTGTTTTTGATCATCATCGTGCTCCGGCCGATTAACGATGTATTCGGCGGTTTGATTCATTACAAACGACAACTTTTGCTTGTAGATGCAACCTAATCCGGTGTCAACAAGACATACAACGATAAGTATAGTTACCGGAATGATCATCAAGAGGTCTGCAGTGGCGAATGTCATTCCGCTGCAGCGTCGGCCTCGAATCCTAGCGAGTTCGTTCTTCAATTTTTTTGACATGGCACTTTCCCATCAAACCGGAGAATTTGTTGCCTCGGGTGCAGCCGTGGGCTAACATTCCTATCTTGACCCTAAGATGTGGAGAAGACCGGTGATCTCGATTAAAACTGAGGACCGAAAAAAGAGATCCTCCTTTTTCGTGAAATGGATGAACAGCAGTCTGCGTAATCGTTTAATCGTCTACTCGATCATTCCGGCGGGATTGCAGCTGCTTTTATCAGTCTATCTGTTCTTCGAGTTCAACAGATTCGAAAAGCTGGCCGAACACGAGACACTTACAAAAGAACTAATAGGAAGGACCAACTGGGTGCAAACCCTTCTTTTATCAACATCTTTGTCCTGGGTCGAATATTTGGTTTCAAATGACACAAAGTATGCCGAGTCGATGCAGAACCTTCGAAAATCCGCATCCGAACAGCTCGTCGCCCTGCAAGAGGTTGTTGAACTATACAGCCGACACAATATTGGCGACGTTACTAATTTGACACAGTCTATTCGCAACTACACCGCCGTCATACTCCCCCCAACCAAAGTTGAAAACGACGAGGCTGCAAATCTATCAGACGAAGAAAAAATAGCGCTCATGAAAGAACGCTTGCTCAGTCCGTCCTTACAAACTGCAGCCCGTCAATTTCATATTGCTCGACAAAAACTTCTATCGAGTCAACGCAACTCGTTCAAACTGAACCACATCGATGCAACTCCAGAAAATCGCACGGTTCTCAAGTATATTGTAATCGCCCTTATGGCCACGGGCATCGGCACCTCAGGAATCTTTATACTGGCATACAGTCTCTATGTGCAAAGACGTCTGAATATCCTGAAAGAAAATACGATCCGCATAGCCCAAGGTGAGGAACTACCTGAATGCACATCAGGTAGCGATGAATTGGCAGCAGTTGACCGTGCTATGCACCGAATGGATTCTGAACTCAAAGAGGCGGCGAAAAGAGAGCAAGAGATAATGCAGTTGAAGCAGCATCTCATGGATATGGTAGCTCATGACCTCAGGACCCCTCTGACTAACCTGTCGGCGGTCCTTGAAATTTTGCTGGATGATGATGAAAATCCTGCATCAGAATTTCAGACTCAGATGTACCGCCGCGGGCAAAACTCCATCAAGAGAATGATGACACTTACTAATGACCTGCTTTTGCTCGACAAGGCGGATGCTGGAATGCTCCAAATTCAGCCAGAACAAACCAATCTTATGGAGATCATTCAATCTTGCATTGGTCTAGTTGAACAAATTGCGGGAGCAAGAAAGGTGAAAATCGAGAGACAAGGCACGTGCGGACAATTAGTTGCCGACGAGAACAGACTGGAACAAGTGCTGGTAAATCTGCTCACAAACGCGATCAAGTTTTCACCATCAGATTCCACAGTGAGCATTGCTACCGACGATCTAGGAGATCGTTACGAAATCAAAGTTTCTGACGAAGGGCGAGGCATTCCGCCTGAACAAGTTCCGTACGTATTTGACAGGTTTCGCCAGGTGACGGCGGCAGACTCCGCCGAGGGGCGCGGAGCGGGACTGGGACTGGCAATCTGCAAGGCAATCGTCGAACTTCATAATGGTCAGATTTCTTGTCACAGCGAAGTCGGCAAAGGCACCGTATTTAATATCATACTACCAAAGGAACCAGCTAACATTGTGTCCTGATGTATTGAATGAGGAAGCGGTATCCTTGCACGAACCGCTTCCTCTAATGACTTCACCTCCTGAATTTAGTTGGTTGTGGTTTGATGGGTGGTTGGAAAAACTCTCTGCGCTGCTTTGCCGCACTAATAAAGCGATGGGAAATCATTGAACCAGGGATTTTGCGGTGGTGGTGGTGTGAGAGCAGGAGCAGCTCCTTGCTTAACATGCAAGTTGTTAATTGCAGCATCGTACGGAAACTGCCAGATTGGCATCGTGTACTTAGGCTTGATAATGGGAATGTAGAGGGCTGGTCCCGTGTTCGACTCTTCAGTTGAATAAGGATAAGGACTGATGGCAATCGCAGCGCAGACGCGATTCGCTGGTAAAACAGCTGTCACCGTATCTTGCATTGTAAGAGACACCGGTAAAGCCGTACCCTCAAGCAACGGGAGCTCGATTTGCGCAGTGAGACTGACTGCATCGTTGTCATCGACTTGCACCATTTTGGTGCAAACCCTCAGATTCCGCCCCTTTAAACCCGACAAAGCACAGAGCTGCTTGAGCATTGATTCTGCTTGCTTTTGATCGGCATTATTCTCCGGCAAGTTTACTATATAGTTGGCAGTCTGATTCATCACAAAGGACATCTTCTGCTTGTAGACACAGCCCAGTCCAGCATCGACCAGACATACAACTATAAGTATCGATACCGGAATGAGCATCATCAAATCCGCAGTGGCAAACAACACCCCCCTTGCATTTCTTCGTCGAATTCCTGCGCCTTGATTATCCTGTCTATTTTTCATATCACTTTATCCCATCAAACCAGAGTATTGTTGCCGCGGGTGCAGCCGCTTGGCTAACATGTTTATCTTGACTTTGATTTATAAGAAATACCGGTGATTATGATTAGTAATGAGCGTGAAACAAGTAGTTATTGGTGGTAGCTAAATCAAGTTCCTCAAATAATTCAGGTCCGTTGATTTATCTTCTCAATTTGGAATGCTTTCGAGAAAAAGCGCAATCGGCAAGGCAATACAACCGGTACTGCCTTGCCGAAAATAATCACCATTATGTTTGTTTGTTATGGATGAAGAAGCGATGCAGCGTCGCTTACGCACCGCCTCTTTTTTGAATCACCTCCTGATGCCACAGTCTTGTGGTTTGATGTAGATGAATTTTCCAACTCGAACCAAGACTTTACTCGAGATAGGGAGTAATGGAATTTGGATATGTCTTCACCAGACCTCCGGCTGGGTCTGTTCCGCTCACAACTTCCTTGACCATCGCCAGGTAGCCATCAGTACCATACCACCAGACATAATTTAGCTTCAGGTCTTTGGCTAAGTCATAAGTGGCTCTTACATTTGCGATCGTGTCATTGGCGAAACCACCACCACCAACTGGATGCTTCGTGTCCATATACTGCACAGCGTAACCGATTGGGATCTTTCCAGCTGCCATCGGAGTATTAGAATATGAATGACGCTCGAGAGCCTCATCCCAAGGTCTCAAGTCAGGTCCTCCCATTCCGACCCCTTCAGCAATCGCCTTCTGAATCATTGATCGTTCCCTATCTGGAAATGAAGGACTCTGATTGATGAAATTAATAAACTGAAGCACTTGGGTGTGAGGCAAACTTGCATTGAGCGCCTTGAATCTGTCGACGATATTACTGTTATACACATCATTGTTTTTCGGCATTATATTGTTCGGAGTACCGGCAAGATCCTCAAGTGACGGAGATGCTGTCTCTGGAAGATTTACGCCTTCAAGTGCCGATACATTCGGATCCGAATTAAGTGCTGTGCCCAGTGCCGTGTACAAGCTAACCAACCGAGCTTGTACAACTGGATCCCAGGTGACTGGCTGTCTGATGATGCGACCCTTTCTTTGTACTGCAGAGAAAGCACTGTAGAAACCTCCACCCGGCTTCGGCGACCCATTCACTAAGTAGCTTGGGCATGTCTCATAGGGATCGGGTCCAAAACCTTTGAATTGCACCTGAACGAAAAGATGTTTGTTGGCAAGCTTAGCCAGGCGCAGGTGCCTTTTGATTTTGGAGAAGTTGTAATTGTTCTTAGTTGGCTCGCAGGATCGCCACGTGTACATCACTTGAACGCCACGTAATTTCGGCGATGCATGGAGCAGTCCATCCACCTCGGCATCGCTCGGATCCATACCGGGGCAGAAGATGTAGTTACCTGGATGCCAGCGTGCCGATTTGGATTTTCCAGCCGCCTCTGCCGAATCGAACAACGCTCCTCCGGCAAGGGAAACAAGCGAAAAAAGCACGAGCAACGGATTACGAAACTTTCGCGACGCAAAAATTGTTTTCATCTCAATCCTTCCTGAGTAATAACAGTCAATCACCACACAATCCAGAGTAGATTCAAATTGTGAACTAGTACGGTGACTCCGATTAATCTGAGCGCCGCACCACCAGCAATGGCTTCAACCGAAAAGCAAATGCTGCTCAGATCGACACTCAAGCTCAAATGAGTTCCTGTCTCGAGTTTTTATCAAAAAAAACTGAAGAAGCGGTGCTCCTCAGACACACCGCCTCTTCTTTGATTTCACCCCTGATATTAATCTTGTGGTTTGAATGGATGAATCTTTCCAACCAAGACCTCAGCTCAATTGAGATAAGGAGTAATCGAAGTTGGATATGCCTTTACCAAACCTCCAGCTGGGTCTGTTCTAACCGCAGGAGCGTCAAGGACTTCCTTAACCATATTGAGGTAGTTGTTAGTCCCAAACCAGAAGACGTAATTAAGTCGCAGGTCCTTGGCGAGCTTATAAGTGCTCTTTACGTTCTCAATGGTGTCGTCAGCAAATGAACCGCCTCCAATGGGGTGGTGCGTATCTGGATACTGCACAGCATATCCCACCGGAACTTTCCCAACAGCCATCGGAATGTTAGCGTATGAATGTGCTGCAAGCGAGGCATCCCATGGTCTCAAGTCTGGGCCACCAATGCCGACACCATCAGCAATTGCCTTTTGAACCATTGATGCTTCCCTGTTTGCGAAAGACGGACTCGCAGTAACCCAATTTATGAACTGCATAACTTGAGTATGAGGCAATGCTGCATTGAGTGCCTTGAATCTCTCTACAAGATTATTGTTATAGACCTCCACGCTCTTTGGCATCGCCTTGCTTACTGACTCAGTAACAGTACCACTGGCAGTTTCAGGAAGATTAACGGCCTCCAGGGCTGAGACATTAGGATCCGACTTAAGTGCGTTGGCCATGGCGTTGAGAAAACTCAAGAGTCGAGCTTGCACCACTGGATCCCACGAGGCTGGTTGCCTGATCAGTTTCCCGTTGAATTCGAACGCATAGAAAGCGCTATAATAGCCCCCGCCAGGTTTCGGCGATCCGTTGACTAAATAATTTGGACACACTTCATACGGGTTTGATCCAAAACCTTTAAACTGCACTTGCACGAAAAGATGTTTATTTGCAAGCTTTGCCATTCGCAGATGTCTTTTGATTTTAGAGAAGTCGTAACCGTTTTTGGTCGGCTCGCAGGATCGCCACGTGTACAACACCTGAACACCACGGAAGCGCGGCGAGGCATCAAGCATTTGCTGGACCTTTTCGTCAGTCGGATCCAATCCGGTACAATAGATGTAGTTACCTGGGTGCCACTGAGCCGCTTTAGATTTCGCCTCTGCTGACTGAAACAGCCCTGCGCTCGCGAAAGAGAGAATTGAGAGAAGAACCAATAGCGGAAAACAAGAATTTCTTTTGCTCATAATAGTATTTCCTGTCAGAATACGTCTTTATGATAGGCAGCCGGTGTGGGAAATATTGGTGAAGCTGATTAAATAGCAGTTCAGTTTTGCGTTTCACCAATCACAACTTTCGCTATAAAGATGGCTCTGTCCCATTCCTTTGAATTTCATTTCGCTACCACATACGGTGGCACAACGAAATTCAAGGCAAGAGAAAAAAACATTCTACTGACAAGCAAATGCAGATTACCTTTTTTCAGCTACAGAAGTGCGAACTGATTAGCGTATAATTAGTCTTCAATGCTGCGAGGAAGACCTGTTGCCAAAAGTATTGCTGGTCGAAGACGATCTAGACATGGCGGACAATATTGCCATCTGGTTTAAACGTCAAAATTATTTGATCGAACACGTAGCCGACGGTGGCTCCGCCATTGAAAGGTTGTTGCAGGACTCTTACGACCTTGTGATTCTTGATTTGGACTTACCTGTCAAAGACGGACTAACTGTATGCAAAGAATATCGCGACAGCGGAGGATCGACACCGATTTTGATGCTGACAGGACGCGCTGCTTCCGCACAAAAGGTCGCCGGGTTAGACACTGGAGCCGATGATTATCTGGCGAAACCATTTAGTCTTAACGAACTGCTTGCCAGAGCCAGAGCCCTAATTAGAAGAGCTAGCGGTATAGTTTCCAATCAAATTGCTCTTGGTAATTTAAAGATCGATGCACAAACCAGACAAGTATTTTTATCTGGAAAAGAAGTCAAACTTCGTCCTCGCGAATATGCTCTGCTCGAATTTTTTGCCAGACATCCCGGGGAGGTTTTTTCCAACGACACGTTACTGCAACGAGTATGGAGTATAGACTCAGACAGTTCTAACGAAGCCGTAAGGAGCTGTCTTCGCACTGTCAGACAGCATCTCGAATCAGAACCGTCGGTGGTGATTGAAACGGTGCACGGGGTTGGTTACAGACTCCGAGTTATACAACAGGAAACTTAACGGAGGAGGGAAGTTTGGCTCCCCTCCTCCGTCCTCCACTGCCACGATCATCTGTCGAGCAACGGTCTAATCGCACTCGGGTAGGTCTTTACCAGACCACCAGCGGGATCCGTTCTGAGTGCAGGCTGGTCCAACACTTGTTTAACAAGGGGAATGTACCGATCCAGGTTGGTCCAGAACACATAGTTCAATTTGCGACCTTTAGCCAAATCAAGGGTATTCCGAACATCATTTACATCATCGGCGGCGCCACCTGGACTCATGGTGTCAGCATATTGAACGGCAAAACCAATAGGAATCTTTCCTGCGGCAAGGGCACATTGCGAGTACACGTTTTCAACAAGATTTGACCGACGAGGATCCAAATCAGGTCCACCAAATCCAACCCCTTCGGCTATCTCCTTAGCCACCATTGCCGCATTATTTGGAAGCGCCGCCGTCGGGTGGATAGCATTGGTATATTGCATAACCTGTGTGTGCGGCAACGCAGCATTCAGAGTCTGGAAACGCTGAATTACAAAATTGTTCGCCTGATCCTTGTCCAACGGCAGCACATTGGGTTGAGCAGCGATGTCATCGGGACGAGCGCCACTAGCAGATTCAGGCATGTTAACACCTTCGAGGGCAGATGCATTGGAATCTGATCTCAATGCGTAACCCATGGCTGTTAGTAGATTTTTCAATCTGTGATTCACAGCCGGATCCCAACTCGCAGGCTGTCTGATGATTCTTCCGTTACGCACATATGCATAGAATGCACTATAGTTGCCACCACCCGGCTTAGGCGACCCTTTGAGGTCCCTGGGACAAACTTCAAAGGGATCGGCGCTGAAGCCTTTGAACTGAATCTGGGCCCAGATGTGCTTGTTTGCAGCCTTCGCAAGCGCCATGTGTCGCTTGATTGCACTGAAATTATAGTTTCCGAGAGATGGCTCGAGTTCATTCCAACGATAGACGATCTGCACACCACGGAAGCGTGGCGAATAGGAAAGCCAGTCGCTAACCTTGCTGTCACTTGCAGGACCAATCAAAATGTAGTGCCCTGGGTGCCATTGAGCTGTCTTAGACTTCCCCTCTGCCAATGCCGGGAACGGGACAATGGCTAGAGAAAGCAGCGCTGCCGATGAGAATGCCATCAAGCCGTTTCGAAGAGCACTAGTAAGTTTCAACATTGATCCTGACCTCACACAGTAGCCGGTTACACAAACCGATTTTGATTTACGTAACTGTGAAACACCGGTGAAGTTGATTAAACAAGCGACCGCTCGACACATGCCCTCATTCATGTAAAACTACAATTTTGAGTGTATTGCGAGATTTTATCAATCTGGAAATGCTTGTTGAGCCGAACTCTAGAGCATTCCAGCCTCAGCAGGGCTAAAAAACGATGCCATAATGTACTGAGAGGTCCCCTTTCGATGCACGACGAAGATCACTATCGCAGCTTGAAGACACATATGAACGGTTTGCGGGTGCACGATCACGTGTGCATGGCATACGAGGATCGTGAGCAGCAAGTAACAGCGATCGCCCAGTTCGTTAAGGCCGGAATCGAACTCGGCGAGAAGTGCATTTATGTCTGCGACAAATTAAATGCCGAATTCGTTTTGAAAGTCCTGAAAGAGACCGGTCTCGATGTTGAGACCCTTCTGGAGAACGGTGCGCTTGAAGTCCTGACGCCGGAAGAGTTCTACCTTCGCAACGGCAAGTTTGATGCAGAGGACGTAATTACTCAAGGTCGGCTAATTATCGCAGATACTTTGAGGAAGGGCTTCAAAGCTCTCCGATGCGCATGTGACATGAGTTGGGCAAAGACTTACAAGATCCCCCCCAAAGCGTTAATCGATTACGAAGCCAAAGTCAGTTGCCTATTCGAAGACAAACTAGTAAGCATTTGCCAGTACAACACACACCTGTTTGACGATCAAACATTAAACACGCTGCTCCAGAACCATCCAGTGACGATTCACGGCGGTGACATCGTATACCGCCCACAACTCGCGCCGGCAACAACCCATGTGCCAATGGGACACGAGCAATCAGCCTAATTTTTTTGTTGCTGCCTGAACCAATCTTCAAGCTCGGCCGCATCACAGTCAACCGAATAAATCGTCATGCCTTCAGTTTGAACACTGCAGGCGGGCGAAAACTTTTCCAAAAAAGCACGGATAGTCTCGCGATTTCGAATCATATGCCAGGGCAGCTCATATGTAGTCGGCTCGTGTAAGACAAACTTAGCTGATGTATCTTTTTGGCTCACCACAAGTGAGCCTATTATTCGCGGCATAGGTTTCCCTTAGTAAATACACAGCTGTTGATCTTCTAGTTTCCTATTTCTAATCAGTTTTCGCTATGTTGCTAGACAACCAAAAGCGAAACTTATTGACTACACGCATCACATATGGTGCATAAATTAACGCACCAAAACCACATAGGAAGGGCTTTGGCGCGATTATGAAATTGAAAGTTCGTCCAATCTAGCAGCCAGATAAAATCTCGCTGCATCGTCAATAAAGCATTTGGCTACACTGGAAACGCCTTGAATAAAAGGCGCTCCCCTGCTCTCCCATCACTTCCGTCAAGAATCCTGACGGCATAACTTTCACACTATGCAGTCGACTTTTTACGACTTTTTAGAAGTGGCAGCAAAACGCACAGGCAGATGAGTTCCCACCCTACACTCAATCGGAGCAAGTCAGCGCGCAACCGTATTGATCTCTAACCTCGCAGAATATCCCTTTTCGTCCACAAAAAGTCGAGCCGAGCGTTCAGGCTTGATCAGGCTTAAATCTTGATTTTGCGGACACAAACAAAGGTACTCCCCGCTGTTGTATAGCTCTCCGGCAGAGATCTCTTTATCGTCGCAAAAGAAAGTCATCGGAATGCGATCTTCAACCTGCCGGGTGTCAGTTTTAAAATCAAGCAATTCGAAGTCTTTATCATTCGGACAGAACGCTAGATTGGAACCGTTCGGAAGCAACTCACCGGAGCCAACCTCGTAATCCCCTCTAAAGACCTGCACAGGCATCTTAATCTCGTTCATTTGTCGACTCCTTAGTTGGCACGAATCATCATTGAAGCTCGGAGATCGATTGATTGTGCCGTTTCTAAATAACGATTGGTATCTGTAGCCGCGTTACACGCTTGCCATTGGACGGAGAGCCATGTCGTGTAGTTCCCCGAGTTCATTGAAAAACGATTTACGAAACCGTCTTCGAGCTTGACAAGGAAATACCGTTACCACTACTATCAACAACTCCCCCAACACCGCCCGAGAGTAATAGGATGATTGCCTTTTTCAACGTAAAACCAAGACTGAACCAGTCTTTCACAGCTTCGTTGAGTTTTAAGGCGAGTTTTAATCATGTTCAAACGCAATCCAATTATCTATCTCACCATGACGGGCTGGCATTATGCACGCACGCTGCGGCCGCTGATGCTGTTCTACACGATCCTGTTCGCGCTCTCGCAGGCAGTTTCGCTCTCTGAACCGTACATAATCGGTCAACTTCTTAATTCAGTTCAGACCAACATTGCTGCCGGCACAGCCGCCAGAGAAAAACTTGTTCACGACATTTACCTGTACCTGTCGCTTTTTTTCGCCATACAGTTTTTCGCTTGGGTCTTCCATGGGCCAGGCAGATTGATCGAGCGGTTTGTCGCATTCCATATCAAAGTCAATTACAAATCGACTCTGTTCAAAATGCTCACAGACCTGCCGCTGCAATGGCACCGGGAGCATCACTCAGGCGATAGCATCGACAAGATAAATCGAGCAACAAACTCTCTGGCGACATATTTCGACATGACGTTCGAAGTTCTGTACATGCTTTTCAGGCTGGTTGGAACGCAGGTAATCCTGTTTGCGTTCATGCCTGTGGCCGGCTGGGTGGCGACTCTAACAAGCATTGTCGCGTTCACGATGATCTACTTATTCGATAAAGTTTTATCGAAGCAATATATGGAATTGAACACGATGGAAAATCGTGTCGCCTCCGCGGTTCACGACTACGTAACCAACATCATCAGCGTCATCACGCTGAGGCTGGAGACACCTGTCATTCAGGAAGTATCTAAGCGAATGACACGCCCGCTGGCGCTATTCAGAACCAATTCCAACATCATCGAACTGAAGTGGTTTTTGACGTCAATGCTGATTGCCACCATGGTGGTATCGGTCATGGTCTGGTACACCCACACCGCTCTTAGTGCGGGAAAAATGATCATGGCTGGAACCTTCTTCACTTTATTCGAATACCTGAGACGAATTGGTGATTCGTTCTACAACTTTGCCTACATCTATGGCTCAGTTATGAAACAGGCGGCGGATGTGCAAAGCGCTGATTCGTTGATAGAAGCGCACGACAAAATCAATCTGGACACTGAGAAGTACAACATGCCGCCCAACTGGAAACAGTTGTCTATCAACAATTTGCACTTCACTTATGAAGATGAAAAACACAGAACGCATCACCTTGAGAATGTATCTGTCGAACTAACTCGCGGTGAAAAAGTGGCATTCGTCGGTCAGAGTGGAAGTGGCAAAAGCACGTTTCTTAGCTTACTGAGAGGAGTGCAAACGGCCAATGACGTGGAAGTCATTTGCGATGGAGCGGTGTTGCCTGGCAAGCTAGCACATCTCAGCCACAGTACGACACTGATGCCGCAGGATCCCGAAATTTTTGCCGATACAATCAAATTCAATATAACTTTCGGCTTTGAAGCCGCCGAGGATGACATCATGAATGCGGTTCGGATTGCCAGATTCGAAGATGTATTGTCGCGGCTTCCGAACGGACTCGAGACAAGCATTGCTGAAAAAGGTGTCAACCTCAGCGGTGGAGAAAAGCAAAGGTTGGCCCTTGCTCGTGGCGTGTACTTTGCAAGATCGAGCGACATAGTCTTACTTGACGAGCCCACAAGCAGCGTCGATACATATAATGAACGCCAGATCTACGGGGCTGTAATGGAAACGTTCGCAGACAAGTGCATCGTGTCATCGATTCACAAGTTGCACTTGTTGGAAATGTTCGACATGATCTATGTCTTCGATAATGGACAAATCGTCGAAAGCGGTACATTTGCCGAGCTAGCAGCAAGCGGCGGCCGCCTGGCAGAGATGTGGAAGAATTATCAGGTGGCAGATACGATCGTCGTATCTGGTGACTTTGAGATCCTGGAAGCATAATATTTGCGCATATGGTATCGGGAAATTAACGATGAACAAAACCAGTCAAAGAGAGCTCGCCGCGTCCGAGCGTGATTCGCTGCTTAAGACTATAAAATCACGGTTTGAAAAGCACCTGAAACGTCATAAGGACATTGAGTGGTCGAGAGTACAAGAACGACTCGAAGCCAACTCAGAAAAACTCCGAGCTCTAAATGAAATGGAAAAGACAGGTGGTGAACCTGATGTCGTAGGTCATGACAAAAGTTCGGATGAGTTCATATTCGTAGATTGCTCAATCGAAAGCCCCAAAGGACGCAGAAGTCTATGCTACGACCGTGAGGGATTGGATTCACGGAAAGAATTCAAACCCGCTGACACAGCTATGGATATGGCAGCAGCAATGGGCTGCGACCTGTTGACTGAGGAACAATACCGAAGCTTGCAAGAACTAGGCGAGTTTGACACCAAAACATCAAGCTGGCTTTTGACGCCTCCTGCAATCCGTAAGAAGGGCGGTGCTATTTTTGGCGATCGGCGCTACAACCACGTTTTTGTTTATCACAACGGCGCATCCTCTTATTATGCCGTCAGAGGTTTTCGCTGCTGCTTGAAAGTTTAATTTGAGCCATCGCTGCTGCTTGCGAGTTTTAAGTTCAAATCTGCGCTGGTCGCTGCACAGCTTGAATTGCCTGCGCATAAATAGCAGGATCTTTCACCCCATGCTGCCAATTGATTTCCAACAGCTGGGCTTCGAAGTTCAAGCTTTGCAGAGTGCGCACCAATCGGCGTTGTTGAAACGGTGGAACCACCTGATCCTGGGTCGCTGAAACGACGCAAACTTTCATAGGTCTTCTGGTCTGGACACTCGACAGCAATGACTGCAAACTGTGACTCTGATATTCAGAAAATTTGGACCTGGGATCTCCTTCGAAAGCAGAGCGGAGCACTTCCCGGACGCGGTCAGAACGAGTCAGACCATACAGTTCGTACAGATCGTCGGCAGGTTCAACACTGATGACGCCAGTTATTTTATCGAGAACATCTTTTGGGGCGTAGTGAAGATAAGCAAGAGCTTCGTAGCCGCCCATCGAACTTCCGCAGAGGACAACCTCTTTGATGGTCGGATGCGCTTGAATAGTTTGGCGAATTATCCCAGTGACATTGTCATAATTGTCCCTGCCTGTAAAAACGTCAGTGGCATTGCTGTTTGAACTGCGAATCGCGACGTCGGCTTCCGCCCCGAGAATTCTTCCCGAAACGCTGTCTTTCACTGTAGGCACAACGAAAGGCTCACTGCAGTTCGAATCAAGTGCGTGGAAGTACATGACCAACACTTTCGGCACTTTGCTATTGGTGGCGTATCTGGTGTCGGCATGCTCTACAGAGAACGCCAGTAGTGGAACAGCTGAGACACCAATCAATATTGCTAGAGATAGCGCCAGCCTAAATATCATGAGGGATACCTTTGTTCATGGCAATTGATGAGACCATCACAGCTTAGGGATTGATTGTTAGGGTCAAATTGCCGATTGTTCGCTCTATAAAGGAATGCAATCGCGGCTTCAAAGATAAAACTTCAGATGAAACCAATACCTGATCTATACCCAGAACGCTTGGCATGCTATTATTAGGTTGGTCAACCAACTAATATTCGGAAAAGACCATGCCACGACCATCCAACACAAAAGAGCGCAAGATTCAAATCGTAGAGGCGTTGATGAAAGTAATGTCCAGCGAGGGCTACGCTGGAGCGACGATTCCACTCATAGCCAAACAAGCCGCCCTAACAACCGGACTGGTGCATTACCACTTCGACAGCAAACAAGCGATCTTACTCGAACTCGTTCACCATTTGCTCGACCGGGCTAATATTGAACCGCCTGAGAATCTCGACGCCGAGTCAAAACTCTCGCATTATATCGATGCCCATCTCGCTCTTGGTCCTAAAGCGAACAGAGAGGCAGTTTCATGTTGGATCAACATTGGCGCTGAAGCCACACATCAAAAGGAAGTGCAACTGGCTTATCAGCAGGCAACCGAATATCAGCTTTCCGTGCTCGAAGGCATCGTTGACGAGGCGCTGCGTGCCAAAGGGTGCAGTACCAAAAACAAAAGAAAAATCGCGCTGGGAATTTTAGCAGCCATCGAAGGATGCTACAGGCTTTTAATTTCAGCACCAGATATGATACCGCCAGGTTTCGCCGCTCCGACCGTGCAAACGATGGCAAAGGGTCTGCTGTCAGCCGAAGAAGCCGAACCAGATTCATAACTGAGAGGTCAAATATATGTGGATAACAATGAAAGTACTTTACGATCTTTATCTGAAGAAAGCACTGGACGCCGCAAGGACTCAGCCCAAAAGCAAGCAACCCGAATACACCGTCGACGCCGAAGGCTTCACTCAAATCAACGGAGACGATGCCGGCCAAAAGTTCCCCTGGAGCGATGTTCGGCACGTCGGGATTATCACAACATCAGACGGACCATTCTTTGACGACGTATTTTTCATCATTCAGTTCGCCAACAAAAACATCTGCCTCACAAGCTTTCAAGCAGAAGATATGAAGCTCATGAGTTACTTCAACATCTTGCCAGGCTTCAGGTACGAGAGCGCAATTGAAGCAATGGGGTCGGTCGATGATGCCTCATTCCACTGCTGGGACGTGAGCTGGGCGCAGCCAATTTAGACCGATATTGAGCGATAGACTTGATTACACGTAATGATTTCGCGCAGGTCACTTCTTAAGCGTGACGCGAATTATTCGGGGATAGTACAAATCGGGACGAGCAAGATAATGCTTCATCTCGCCAGGATTCGGACAATAGCTGACTACGATTTCGTCTTTATGATGCGAAAATTCAGGATGCGCCTTGGCGCTGTAGACCGCGGTCCGTCGACCTAAAACAACTTCCAGGTGCTCGGGGCATTGATAAACCTTGATGGGGTCGCTCCATGGCCCCTCTGGCTTTCTGGCAAAACGCATGCAAATGTCGGACGACATTGGTGCCATGTACGTTGTCACCAAATACGGTTCACCAGCAACTTCGGTAACAGTCATTTCGGAAGCGCCATCTTCAAAAATAATGCTTGCTTGATCAATGTCTGGCACCCATTTTTGCCCGTTCCAAAACTCGAACTTACTCATGTCCATAGCCAGAAGTGCTCGCTGCGGAATTCGAGCTACACCAGTCGGATGAACCGCCGGACCTCGCGCAAATTTTTGCAAACTCGAATAAAAATAAGCAAAGTCGTCTTTCAACAAAAGGGCGGTTCCCATTAAAGCGGTTCGCTTATGCTCTGGCAGCGCGATGCCCTTCCATTGCCATTTCGTAGGCGTCTCTCCGGCATTTGTAATTTGAAGTATGTCGTCAGACTTCCATTCAAAACCAAAATCACCAGGGAATTTAACCGGGCGCGGCACTATCACTTTACTTGCAACAAACAGCTTTTCATCGAGAACGAATCCATCGCCAGGCCAGTAGTAGGATTTGTTTCCAACAGTCTTAGGAATGAGGACCGGCCAGCGTTGGCCGTTGATATTGCGCCAGAAGAAATCCACCTTCTGACTCTTCAGCTTCTGAACGGCGACGGTATTATTTATGAAATCGAAGGAAGACGCTGTATCTGCGTCCGAGTTATTCGATTTAGACTTAGGCTCAGACCCAGACTTCGATTCAGACCCAGATTTCGATTTAGATTTCGAAATCGATTTCGATTTTGATGTCGCCCCTCTGTTATCCTTTTTGATAAAAGTGTCGCCAAAAAACCAAACAGTTGTGTCCTCGTCTATCGGCACAGTGCAGGCCCCGTCCGCGCCACACCATCTCGAGCTCGACCGGAACATCTTGGTCAATGATTGATCGGGCACCGCAGACTTTACTGTGAACGGTTTATAAGGGTCCGCCACCGCCGACACCATATTCAGTGAGTTGCTAACGATCAGACTTCCAAGAACAAAATTTAGCTTCTGTAGTTTACTCTTCATTGTCAAATAATAAGCCATAGTGCCCGACAATCAGCCTTACCCTGCCTGTATCGGGATCTCTTATAGGAAGACCATCTCGACCGGCGCCCCAGACGACGTAAGTTGTTGTTTGATTACTTATCGCCGTAATTGTTCCAGGAGGAGCGTTCCACTCCTGTGGAGGCTGAGTAAGGTATTGCTGAATATCGTTATTGGTCAAACTCAAATCTGCAGATTGAATTTGAATGCGATCCATGTTTGCGGCAACTGGCACCGGTTGTGGTGACTCAACTGGAGCCTCGACTGGGTTAGCATAATCAGATTGTGCATCTAATCCCTGCGCCAGCTGAAGTTCGCCAGAGTCGTAAGGAATATTCGGCACGAGTTGATTCAGCTGTTGCTTAGCAAACGCTATTTGCTCTCCGCCCTCAGGAAATCGATGGTTCCAGGTGCAATATTGCGCGAACCAATCAGAAACTTTCGTCATCTGATTGAAGAGACGATTATCTTGTTGCGCTCTCGCCATTTGCCTTGCCGTCATCTGCGCGTCACACTTGATCGATTGCATTAGCAATAGAACAAATGAGAGAACGGCAGCGATAGCAACTGTATTTGGTTTAGGAAACCGCATCTTCAAATGGGAATTTCAGGAAACTATTTAGGTACAACGTAGAGCAAACACTCAGATCATACCAAGGTTGGGTTTCGCACACCGTGACCAGACTTTGTTCACGCAACGGATAAAGGTGGCTAGGCACTCTTAGCCCATTCAATTCAAGCAAGAAATAGACACTTTTCGCCGAAGCCGATTCTGCCTGCCTCAACGAGATCGCTAGCCGCCTTAAAAGAATCCAGACGCCCCAGAAGTCTCAGAGCGTGGGGCTTTCCGGGAACACTAAGGACTAAATCCCTTACTTGAATGTAATTAAATAGATGCGGCGCAAAGTCCCAAAAGCCTCACTGGGTCATGTTGTCAATGAAATGAATTAATTACATCGAAGTAAGGAGCGCTATGGAACCACCCCATCGAGCCCATCTATCAAAACCCAAAATGTACTGCAGCATCATGCATCTATCAAAACCCAAAACCCAAAATGTACTACTGCATCATGCATCCATCAAAGCAAATATGAACTCAATTCCACACAACACCCACACGATGCGAAAAACGGGGGATCTTTCGATCCCCCGTTTCCAATTGAGTTCTTTATCGCGAGGCGATTTTAGAAGTCACCCATGCCGGCGCCTTGTGGCATTCCCATTGCTTTCTTTTCTTCTGGGACGTCAACAACGAGCGCTTCTGTGGTCAAGAACATTCCAGCGATTGAAGCTGCGTTCTGAAGAGCGCAACGCTCAACTTTAGCTGGGTCGATGATACCGGCTTTCGCCATTTCAACGTATTCGAAGGTCATAGCATTGAAGCCGAAGCCTTCTTTCTGTTCTTTGACGCGTTCGACAACAACTTCACCGGAGAGTCCGCAGTTGTCGGCGATCTGGCGTACAGGAGCTTCGAAGGACTTGATTACGATTTCGAAACCAGTCTTTTCGTCGCCGTGGAGTTGCTCTTTCTGCTTTTCGAGCTTCTTGCTGATGTAGAGCAAGGTTGTGCCGCCGCCAGGAACGTATCCTTCTTCGACTGCTGCGCGAGTTGCATTCAAAGCATCTTCGAAACGAAGCTTGCGATCTTTCAATTCTGTTTCGGTTGCAGCGCCGACTTTGATTACGGCAACGCCACCGGACAATTTAGCGAGACGCTCCTGGAGCTTCTCTTTGTCGAATTCAGAATCAGATTCTTCGATCTGACGCTTGATGACAGCAATTCTCTTGTTCACTTCTTCGTGGTTTTCTTTGCCAGCGACGATAGTGGTCTTGTCCTTGTTGATGCGGACCTGACGAGCTTTACCGAGAACGTCGATAGTTACGTTTTCGAGCTTGTTGCCAGCTTCTTCAGAAACGACTTGACCGCCGGTCAAGATTGCGATGTCCTTGAGCATTTCTTTGCGACGATCGCCGAAGCCAGGAGCTTTGACTGCGCAGCAAGGAAGTACTTTGCGGAGGTTGTTGACGACGAGAGTTGCGAGAGCTTCGCCTTCTACGTCTTCAGCGATGATGATGAAAGGACGGCCTGAGCGGGCTACTTTTTCCAGTACTGGAACGAGATCAGCCAACAGGTTTACTTTCTTGTCGACGCAGAGGATGAAGGGCTCGTCGAGAACTGCTTCCATGCGCTCTGGGTCGGTGACGAAGTAAGCAGATACGAAACCTTTGTCGAACTGCATTCCTTCAACAACTTCGAGTTCAGTGCTGAGTGATTTTGATTCTTCAACAGTGATCACGCCGTCTTTGCCGACTTTTTCCATTGCATCAGCAATGATTTTGCCGATTTCTTCGTCATTGCCGGCCGAGATGGTGGCAACTTGAGTGATTTCGGTTTTGGCTTCAACTGGCTTCGAAAGAGACTTGATTTCTTTGGTTGCAGCGTCAACGGCTTTCTGGATACCGCGACGGAGAACCATTGGGTTGGCGCCAGCAGCTACGTTGCGCAAGCCTTCTTTGATCATTGCTTGAGCGAGGACTGCGGCTGTTGTTGTACCGTCACCAGCATAATCGTTGGTCTTGACGCAGACTTCGCGAATCAACTGGGCGCCGGCGTTCTCGAGGTGATCTTCGAGTTCGATTTCTTTGGCGATGCTGACACCGTCATTGATGATCTGTGGTGAGCCGAATTTCTTTTCGAGAACTACGTTGCGACCTGAAGGTCCCAAAGTAATTTTTACTGTGTTTGCAACTTGATCAACACCACGCTCTAGAGCGCGACGTGCTTGTTCTGTGTAGACAATTTGCTTTGCCATTTTGTGTAAATTCCTCTTTTAGACGAAAACAGCAACGCTTCGGCGCTGCTGTGAGTGTAGATTTAGCCAACGATGGCGAGAATGTCGCGCTCAGCGAGAATCAAATAATCAACGCCTTCAATTTTTACTTCGGTGCCAGAGTATTTAGCGAACAGAACTTTGTCGCCTACTTTGACTTCCATAGGCTCACGTGTTCCTTTGTCGTTCAGCTTGCCAGGACCAGCGGCAAGTACTTCGCCTTGCTGTGGTTTTTCTTTGGCGGTGTCAGGAAGAACAATTCCGCCAGCAGTTTTTTCTTCTGCCTCAAGCTTCTTGACCACGACACGGTCAGCCAATGGTTTCAACTGGAGTTTCATCGCAGATGCAGTAGCCAATGGTTCATCCTCCTAAAGAATAAACAAGAGATTTGATACAAAGAGGTATCTCTCGGACGCCTAATGCTGTTTTACACAGCAGTTCGGGACGTTCGGGACATCTCTTACAAATGAAAGTTTATATAGGGAATGTCGCCGTCAACCCGTTTTGCGCATTTTCTTAATTATCTAGGGTTACGGTCAGAGGCATGGCAGCGTAGTCTAACCGAGCTCAAATCGGGCAACCACTGGCACAGAGCGCCGAACGACTGGATTACGTTGATGAACTGCGGTCTTCTTTCTTCTTCACCAGACCAGGTGTCTTGGTCATCCATGAAGCGTATTCGGGGGCCACTGTTAGTCGACTATTCAAACTTGCCTGACGCTCGTTGATGACGGCGAGTTTGGCTTGTTTAGCCAGGTCCTGCCAGGAAATTGGTCCGCTCATAGCCTGAGTGCCGGATTGAGCAGTGACTACCCTGTCTCGACCTTCGTACTTGGCGATATCGAGCGCTTGCTCAGCAGCACGAAGCAGAGCTTCCGCATCTTCAGCATTGCTCGGGTAGTTCGCTACGCCGATGGACACAGTCACCGTACCTACACCAGGCGAAGCTTCGGAACGAATTTTTTGACGTAGACGTTCGGCCACATCAGCAGCGCTCCGAGGAGAGGTTTCAGGCAAAATGATGGCGAACTCCTCACCGCCGAAACGGCATGGAATATCGATATCACGCAGGGCACTCTTTAACAGGCGAGCAGAATATTTAATGGCATCGTCGCCTTTATCCTGCCCCAGGTGCTCATTGATTTGACCGAGATGGTCAAGGTCGATCAGCAAAAGTGCCATTTCATGCTTGTGGCGACCAGATCTTTCAATTTCCTTGACCAGAGAATCTTCAAAATGGAGTCGATTGTAGAGCCCAGTGTGCGCGTCTTGAATAGATTGCGCTGCCGCTGTCTCATGGGTAAAGGCAACGTTCAAGGCTGTTGTCACCTGACCAGTGAGTGATTCGAGCAGTTCAATCTGTTCACGATGGAAGGCACGACTTTCAGTCGAAAAGACTTCAATCACTCCCAGTGGCGCTCCGTTGTGAATCATAGGCAACGAAACGACTGAGGCAAAAGGCGCTCCGCCCGTAGCACGAGGTAAACCGTACGGTTCACGGTTACCATCACCAATGTACTCAGTGCGTCCAGAGCGCATACAGCTGCCCGCGATAGTGTCGCGTACGCTCATGTCGAAATCTCTCAAACTAGAGCCTTCCAGCCCCTTGAAAGCAGCCAAAATGAAGATGCCGCTGCCCTGGTCGAAGAGCAAAATAGCGCAGTGTGGAGTATTACCCAAGATCAAAGCCGTGTCCGCAGCAATCTGCAGCACTTCGGTAGCCTGCAGGACACTCGAACTAAGTGCGCATGAGGTCTTGTACAAAGTGCTCAAACGCTCACGTTCGTACTCACTGCGTCCAAACAAAATCGAGTTAGCGATTGTAAGGGCGGTGACGTCAGCGACTTCCTTAAGGAAGTCGGCGTAATTCAAATAGGCGACGTTGTTGACCTCCAACAAAACCGCACCGACAAGAAGATTCGATGAGATCAAAGGCAGTGCCATCTGACCACTGCTGTTTTCGCGTTTCATAATTGAAGCGCTGAGATCAGGCGCGGTCTGCGGATTATTGGCGCTGACCGCGGTGCGCTTCTGCACGACATACTTGAGCAGACTCTCTGCTGAAAATGGCAATACTTTTATTTGCTCCAGAGTGGCGTCTGAATAGCCCTTCGCGGCCATCAGCTTGAGCGCCAGGCTCTCGTTGTCAGAAAGGAAAATCGCAACCTTGGCTCCGCCGGCCAGATCCGCGAATTGAAGAACGGCAGCATCCAGAACATCCTTCAGACGCAAAGACGAAAGGAGCGCCTTCTGCATCATGATGTAGCGTGGCAAAAGGTTGCCATCATTTGTCATCGATTGTCTCCTTTAAGATCATCATCAATTTTGGTTCGGACATCCGACAGAGGTACTCTTCATACCATAAACTTCTAAGGATAGAAGTTTTTTGCTCACAAAGGTGAAATATGGAGCCATCAAAAACTGCGTCGCACGATTGTATTTTTTGCAAAATCATCGAGCGTCACATCCCATCAAACGTTGTCCTCGAAGATGAGACGAGCATCGCGATCAGAGATGTTAATCCACAAGGCCCTACACATATACTGATTCTGCCCAAAATTCATGTTGCCAATATAACTGAAGTAAAAGATGCCCAAGTTCTTGGAAGCTTATTTATGAAAGTGGGCGAAGTGGCGAAAGCTGAAAAGTTGGACCATGGCTTCCGTACTGTTGTGAATACAGGTGAGCATGGCGGACAAACTGTCGACCATCTGCACATTCACGTTATCGGTGGCAGACAGTTAGATTGGCCTCCAGGTTAAATCCAACGCATATACCATTCAGGCGAAAGCGAGTTTTGAACAGGCATTTAACAATACTTTTGTATTGTTTCAACCAAATCAATTCCGTTTCGATCCTCTTTGAATTGGGTATTACAGTAGTACGGGAAGATTGCCGGAACGATAAACTATTTCCTGCGTCTCTCCAGATAATGAATCCGCTCAACTGCGAATTCTGGCACCGTCAAACGGTTCTATGGGGACACTGCTATGGGTACTCAACAAACAACTGAACAAGTTCTCTGGATGGCGGATTGCTACAGTTTGGCAAAGCGCTTCCCGAATCCCCACACCTGGCTGTCTCTTCTTGAGCCCGTCGAACCTGAAAACGCGGCTGACATCAACCCGTTTCACTATTGGCTGTGGATGGAAATCTGGAAGGCGGCGCAAGCTGAAGAACCAGTCGGCGTTAAGTAGAGTTTGAAAGCACTGTAGACTAAGACACTACATTAGCTTAAGACGAGCCCGCAATCTTTGCGGGCTCGTTAACGTTTGATAGCATTCGGAAGCAGTCATCAACACAGCTTCTGCACAATTCAAGAGTAGCTGCGTTACCGTGTCACCGAGGAGAACCACTGCGATGCACCTGCAGGCAAGGTCTGCTGTTATCGTGTGGCAGCGGCCGCAGTCTCTTCCGAGGCGCCATTTACTGTCGCCACTTCGCTATACTTTGCGCCACCACTGACAGTGCAACCATAACCGATAACGCTGTTTCTTATCTCGGAATTAGCACCGACGACGCTGTCCGACCAGACAATCGAATCGACAACATGGGCACCGGCTTCGACAGTAACGTTATCACCGAGCACTACGGTGCCACCGAATGTGGCGCCAGGTTGAACCTTGCAATTACGCCCCAACAGAACCAGACCCTCAAACTTTGCGGTGTCGTCAATTTGGCTGCCGTCGCCAACCCAAACGGTGGCGTTACCTCGCTCTACCTTTTTCCCAGGCAAATCGACTTTTACTTTTCCACTCAAAGCATCAAAGTTAGCTTCGCGATATTGAGCAACACAGCCAACATCAGACCAGTAGCCCCCGATCTTCACACCCAAAACCGGCAGCTTCTTAGCCACCAATGTCGGAAATAATTGTCTTCCGAATCCGTACTCACCAGTGGCAGGAATGTGGTCAAAAATTTCCGGCTCTAGAACATAAATACCGGTCGAAATGAATTTCGACAATGCTTCTTCGTTAGAAGGCTTTTCCTGAAACCCTGTGATAAAGCCGTTCTCGTCTGTAACAACAACGCCAAATCGACTGACGTCATCCATCTCTTTAATAGCTATGCTTGCCAGCGCCTTTTTCTTCTTGTGCTCTTGGATCACGCTGGTCAAATCTGTGTCGGCGATCAAATCGCCCATAATGACAATGAACGTATCGCCTTGCAGAAATTCGCGGCAAGCACGCACTCCGCCTGCATCTCCGCTCAATCGCTCTTCCGTTTTGAAGGTCAGATTTACGCCGAATTTTTTTCCTTCGTTAAAATACTCAATCAATTTTTCCGGCATGTAGTGCAGGTTTGCACAGATATCGGTGAAATCATGCTTAGCGAGAAGTTTAAGCAAATGCTCCATCACCGGAATATTCGCAACAGGCACAATCGGCTTTGGCACTTGTGTCGTCAACGGTTCAAGTCTAGAACCAACACCAGCCGCGAGCACCATTGCCTTCATCGATAATTCCTTTTGTTTCGTAAGTAGATTGGTTGAGTCGAGTCGTTGCAAAGAATTTCAGTTCGAAGTGACGCACCGAACTGTTATATATAAACGAAGTGTAGACAGTGTAACCTTTCAAACGCCATTCTGTTTATAAAAAGGCGCTTCTGTTGAGGAACTGAGACCATTAGCGCGACTTTGTAGGACGCCCTGAAGAACAGATCAGCTGCAAGTTTTTTCGCCCTGGCAACAGAGTCGTTTCACGCTCAGAGCGTCAATATAGGCTTTATCAGCATGCAGCCGCTCGACGGCCCGTGTGAGCGATTCCTGCACCTGCAGCCCGCCTGTTCCACCATACGAAATGCGCGAGTCAACAGCATTTTCAAGCGACACATAGTTGTAAATATCTTCATTGAAGGCTGGCGAAAACTGGATCCACTCATTCAATGTCAAATCAGGCAGGGCTTTGCTGCGCTCGCGGCAGTAGTCCAAAATCTGGTCCACTAACTTCATGGCTTTGTCAGGTGGCACATCACGCTCAATCAGATAATCGATAGCGTGGCCTGAGTTGGTCATATCTGCGTTAGCCAGCTTCTGCATGCGAACAGTGTCGAACTTGAACGCTGGAAGCAGAACATCAGTCAGCTCCAGGATAAATTTGACGTTCTCGACAACGTCTAACAGTCCAGGTAAACACTCCTGCAAATCTTGCGAATATGAAACGGAAAGCCCTTTCAGCTCATTGAGAAATTGCGAGAGTCTGCCATTCAGAACGCTCGGGCGAGAACGAAGAATTTCCAGAAGCTCCGGATTGCGCTTTTGCGGCATGCTCTGACTGCGAAATACAAACGAACGCGGCAGTCGTACGAAAGAGAACTCCTGTGTCGACCACAAAAGAAGCTCGGAGCTCATCTGGGAAAGGTGAACACCGATGATCGACGCGGCAGAGGCGAATTCGATCAGATAGTCGCGGTCTGAAACAGCATCGAGACTGTTCTCCATCACCGCATCGAAGTGCAGGTAAGTGGCGACCAGCTGGCGATCGATTGGCTGGGTAGTGCCAGCGAGCTGGCAAGCTCCGAGCGGCAGCACATTCATACGTTTGTAGAAGTCTGAAAGGCGAGAGAAATCGCGAGCCATTCTGGTTTCGTTAGCCAGCCACCAGTGGGCCAGCAATATAGGCACAGCAGGTTGCATGTGCGTATAACCGGGCATGACCACATCGATGTCGCGCTCGGCAAGCTGCAAGAGCTTAAAGCGGACTTCCAAAAGCAAGTTGTAGACATCGATTGTGACATCGCGCAGCCACAGCCTTATGTCGGTCGCGATCTGGTCATTGTGTGACTTAGCCATACGCACAACATCAGCCATTCCGCCTACAATGTCGCCGAGTCGACGGTGAATAGCCGAATGAATGTCGACGTCGCCGTCTTGCAAAACGGGCACCCCCTGCGCCATTTCCTTGCGAATCTGTTCGAGCCCAGCCACAACATCGGCTGAGACTTGCTTCGCGATTATGCCTGTCTCGCCCAGCATTTTGACGTGAGCGACATTTGATTCAATGTCTGCACACAAGAGCATCCGCTCGACTTCCGGACTCTGCCAGAAACGGCGAAACTGGTCGAAACTTGGTTTCAGTATTCCGGGTGGATCGACTGATGATGCCTCTGAAGGAAATTGTTTGCCTTTCGTGCTCATCAGCCTCGTCTTTACTCTGCCTTACCGCGTCTGAGAACTTTGTTCCGTTTTTCGATCTGCTTTTGATATCTGGTCAATTCTAATTGATAACGCTTCTGTACCTGCTTTTGGGCGGTTTCTTTTTGATGTTCTGTCATCTTCTTTCTACTTCCTGAATAAAATCAACTGAGGTTTGAGCTACCAACCTCCACAGTTCCGCGCACGCATGGCTCAGAGTCTGGCTCATGTAGCAAGAATTCCCTCATTCTGTGATCGCAATTCAGAAGGCTTGACTTCAACCTGGAGGTGACGTTGAAAGTAGCGGGAAATTCTCGGATGTCGTCGGCTGTTGTTGCGTTGCTCTCAACAACTGCCAAAACCAATATACCACCTTTTAATGCGAATTAATATATCGAATTTATGGCGAACAAGCACTAACGACGTGGATTCGTACAACACTCAGTCCCGCCTCAGCTGCAAATCTGGCAACCGGCAACTCATCGCCAGTGCCACCGCCATTGCTACCGTTCCAATCCAGTAAGGAGCGCTGTAACCCAGGTGCTGGTAGGCGGCTGCGCCCACTATCGGTCCGACGATGCGACCCAAAGTAGAAAGTGATTGCCCGACCCCGAGTACACCGCCGACCCGGTCTGCAGGCGACAACTTGGACAACATGCTCTGGTTGGAAGGGTTATTGATGCCCGAACCAATGGCGAGGAAAGCCAGAGCCAGACCGAGCACCATTATGTTTGTCGTGGCAGGCGTAAGCACAAGTCCCACGGCAGAAAGCGCCAGACCGACGGCAATCAGCCTCTTTTCACCAAATTTCCGGGTGAGCCGATGAATTAGCCCACCCTGAACCAATACGATCAAGACACCAATATAAGTGAACATCCAACTGTTCATATTGGTGGTGAACTTGAACTGGTCGTGCGTGAGCAGCACAAGCGTTGTCTCCATGTTGGCAAAGGCGAACGTGGCTATGAAAAATATCGCCAGTGAAACCTTCAATTTCGGCTCTTTGATGGTTTCCCAGTAAAATCCGGGCCCGTTGCCAAATCGCTCAGAGGCAGCCTTACTCCGATTTGGCGGCTCAGGCAGGAACAAGAAAGTGAGAACGAAATCGACGAAACTGAATGCTGCCGCCACAAAGCCAACCATGGCGAGACCGAACCCGGCACAAATTCCCCCGATAGCTGGACCTAAAACGAAGCCCAAACCGAAAGCGGCGCCAACCATTCCCATGCCGCGAGCGCGGTCTTCGACAGCTGTCACGTCGCTCACATAGGCTTGCGCTACGGCTATGTTGGCGTTACCGGCGCCGGCAACCATTCTGGCGACAAAGAGCATGATCAGTGAGCTGGAAAATCCCCAGACCATATATCCAATACATGAGGCGAAGAGGCTGACCAACAATATCGGACGCCTGCCCACACGGTCTGATAAACGTCCCCAGAATGGCGTCAAAAGGAACTGCATCATCGAATATGACGCCATCAAAAACCCAACAGTGGTGTCGCTGGCTTGCAACTCGCGTGCATAAGTCGGCAAAACCGGAATGATTAATCCAAATCCGAGGAGATCGATAAAAACGGTCAGGAAGACAAGAAGAAGCGGCTTCATTCCAAATTTTTTTGAGTGATCTTCACCCAATTTTTCTTGCTTGGATTCAGCTTCGGGCGATGTCAAATCAAGCCACCCAGAGTTTGAGCAAAAACCTGTTAGCGCCCGCGGGGTCGGCAATACGCGCTCGCCAAGAGCTTTAGTGGAAGTCCTGAACAAGCAGCCGAAATGGCGGAATTTGCCGAGGGATTGATATTAAGGCGTAAACTTCTTTTCGGTTTGTTAGTGCCCGACTGTGGTAATTAAAAGTAATATAAGGGCAGGTGATCTCGACCTGCACTTCTGGCGTTACCCCCTCTCATTTACCAGTTCAATCAACTCTTTTTCGTATGAAGCTATGTCTGATCTGCAATTTTCAGACCACTGGAGAGCAAGATATATGCCCCAGAGACGGTTCCTCAATGGTTACCGTCGGGGACGATCCGTTACTCGGCGTTGTTGTTGAAGGCCGTTACAAGATCGAATCTGTTATCGGACAGGGGTCAGCAGGTACCGTCTACAAAGCGGTGCAAGAGCTGATTGGGCGAGAAGTCGCCATCAAAGTGCTTCACGACTACCTGGTTTCAGACCAGGAGTTCATCAAGAGATTCACGCAGGAAGCAAAAGCCTCCAGCCGACTCAGCCATCCTAATATCATCACGATTTACGACTTCGGTACAATTCCGCAAGGAAACCGCCCTTACATCGCTATGGACTTGCTCAAGGGCACGCCGCTGTCTGATTTGCTCAACGAGCGCAATCACCTCACCGTCGAAGAAACGATTCCGCTTTTCAAACAAGTCTGCGGAGCTCTGGCTGAAGCTCATCGCCAGGGTGTCGTTCACAGAGACGTCAAACCCGAGAATATCTGCCTGGTAGAACGCAGCGGGCAGAAGCTCTTCCCGATCGTAGTGGATTTCGGCATCGCTCGACTGGTTCAAGAAGAATCGGATGTAGCCAGAATCACACGGACAGGAACGGTTTGCGGCAGCCCGACATATATGAGCCCTGAGCAATGTACCTCCAGTAAAGTCGACCATCGAAGCGACATTTACTCGCTGGGCGTCGTCATTTATGAGACGCTCACTGGGGAAGTGCCATTTCTTTCTGACGAATTAGTCAAAGTCATGGCCATGCACCTGTCCGATCCGCCAAAACCGCTTAATTCGGTACGGGACGACCTGCACTTCTCTCAAGCACTGGAAGAAGTCGTCTATAAGTCCCTGCAAAAGAATCCAGACCAGCGATATCAGACAATGGAGGAATTCTCCGAGGCGCTCGAGGCAGCCGGCAAAGCGCCGGCGATGGCACCAGAATTGGTGGCACCGGCACCGAAGCGACCAGATATCAGTCCCGGACCACTGGCAAGTGACGACAGCTTGCAAACACGCTCTTCGGCCAGCAAAGAGATGGCTGTGCCGCGAACAAAACCAATTGACCTGGCTTCACGCGCTCTTGACGAACTGCGCACATCCGGGGCCTACGACGAAATAGACGGCGGCGGCGCCATGGCTCGCGTGCAAGCGGCACGTGCTGCAGCAGCCGCAGCAGTGAATGATTATCAGAGCGCCTCGACGGCATCGAGCACAAGCTTAAGTCACACAAGCTTCCAGCGCGGTCGCGTCAAACGCACCTGGGTTGACGCCATCAAAGACCACGCCGGCAAAGTAGTGCTCGGGCTGGTTGCAGTTGGTATCGCCGGCGGCATTGTTGTGGCCGCAACTGATCAGCGCATCCAGTCAATGATTCCCGGGCTAAAAGCGGCGTCGATTGAAGAGGCAGACGCTCTATACAAGAAAGGCAAATACCTGGAAGTGATCAAAGTAGTGAAAGACTACCGCGCTCAAAATCAGAATAAGATGCCGAAAGAAAAGTTTGAAGTATATGGAAAAGCGCTTGTGCAGGAAGCAAAGCTGCTGGCCCGAGATCAAGAATACAAGCAAGCCTGCGCTTATCTAGACCAGGTGCCGCCTAAGTCGAGCCAGTACGACCCCTCCAGGGTTCTGCTCAAACGCTACCAGCAGTTGATGAAAGATTCAGCCAACAAGTAACGAGTACAAGTAACGATTACTCAGGCTTCTACAAAGGCGCCTATGTTGCGGAACTTCCGCTGGCGGTCTTCGCGAATCTCTTCGCGACTCAACTTCGTCAGTTCATCGAGATGCTTGCAAATCGCATCTTTGGTCTTCATAGCAGCGAAATCGAAATCATGATGAGCACCACGCAGTGGCTCCTCGATTACGTCATCAATGACGCCCAGCTCCAAAATTTCCCGCGCCGTCATTTTCATGGCCTCGCAAGCCTCTGACACCTTGTCAGCGGACCGCCAGAGAATCGAGGCACAACCTTCAGGCGAAATAACTGAATAAACTGAATGCTCGAGCATAAGGATGCGATTGGCTAAACCGATCGCCAGAGCACCACCTGAGCCACCTTCACCAGTGACAACTGCCACCACAGGCACCGTCAGACCGGCCAGCTCGAACAAATTGACCGCAATAGCTTCCGCCTGATTATGCTCTTCAGCATGCATGCCGGGATACGCTCCAGGAGTATCTATAAGGGTCACGACAGGCAGATTGAACTTCTCAGCGTGATGAAAGAGCCGCAACGCTTTTCTGTAGCCTTCCGGCTGCGGCATGCCGAAGTTGCACTGCTGCTTTTCGCGAAGCGAGCGCCCCTTCTGCGTGCCGATACCTATTACATGATAGTCGCCCAGCTTGACCATGCCACAGACCATAGCCGGGTCGTCCGCGCCCTGCCTGTCTCCATGCAACTCAATCCATTCAGAGTCCCAGCGGTCGAAGTAGTCACGCGCGTAAGGACGCTGCTGATGTCTGGCGATCTCGCGATGATCGATAGGTCTCAAATTGGCGTAGAGAGACTTCTCCAGATTGTTGTACTGCTCCTGCAGCCGCAAAACGTCTTTGTCTAACTCAGGGTTGGTCGCCAGCTGCTTTTTAATCGCTTCTATCTGTTGAGCCAGCACTGCCAGCGGTTGCTCGAACTCGAGTGGAATCTGTTTAGTCATCGCTTAGCTCACCTTGGTGGGTTCTTTGTGACGTGGACGAGGCGGCAGCTCATTTGGCTTTCCCGCTGGCGTTTTTTTTTGCCGCGGGGCATGGAAGGCAATCATCTTCGCAAGTTGATCCGCTAGTTTGGCTCGTTCCACAACCATGTCTACCTGCCCATGCTTGAGCAAATACTCAGCGGTCTGGAAGTCTGTGGGCAGTTTCTGCCTGATCGTCTGCTCAATGACGCGACGCCCGGCGAAGCCGATACGTGCACCAGGTTCGGCGATGATGATGTCGCCCAGCATGGCGAAACTGGCAGTTACCCCACCAAATGTCGGCTCAGCAAGGATGGAGATGTACAATCCCCCGTCATCTTGAAACGACTTGAGGGCAGAACTCGTTTTCGCTAATTGCATCAAGCTGAAGATGCCTTCCTGCATTCTGGCGCCGCCAGAGCTGGAAACAATGATCAAGGGCAGCTTGTCGCGGTGCGCGCGCTCGGTAATGCGGGTCACCTTTTCGCCGACCACAGAGCCCATAGAACCGCCAAAATGGCCAAAGTCCATGATGCCAAGAGCCGCGTCGTAAGTTTTGATTTTGCAAGTGCCTGTGACGACGGCTTCCGTCAGACCAGACTTGCGACTGGCTTCCTGCTGCCGGCTCGGATAATTGTCAGTATCGACAAACTTGAGCGGATCAGAGGAGGTTAGATTGGCATCAGTTTCGATGAAGGTGCCAGGGTCAGCCAGTTGCTCGATACGCTCGACAGCGCCAATGCGGAAGTGGTACTGGCACTTAGGGCAGACATAGAGGTTCTGACGCAAATCCCTCGTATAGAGAAGTTCTCGACACTGGAAACAATTTGTCCAGAGTGCGCAGATGTCATCAGACGTTGCCGTTGGCTCAGGGGCTTTGCCTTTCTCGTCATCACGCCGTTTCCGCCGTTTGTCAAACCAGTCTTTAAGATCCATTGGCAATGTCCCAAATCCCGCCAGGGGTAAGCAAACGACCTATATCCATGTTTTAAAGGGTGACCGCGAACTTCGCAATCTCTAGCTCAAGTATGTATGGATTTGCATGGATAAGTAGTGCAAGATTATATCACCGGGGGGCACGTGCCCAGCGCCCGGACTGCGGAAGATTTACTATGCGTCGCTCCCGTTTCTTTGTCGAACCATCTTGTATTGACCAGGAAAACAAGACAATTCGCATCGAAGATGCCAATCAGATCAGGCAAATCGTCACAGTTTTGCGATTGAGACCCGGCGATGCTCTGGATGTTCTCGATGGCAAAGGAAATATCTATCCCTGCACGCTTCAGTCGAGTTCCGCATCGAAAGGAAAGATTCGCGCCGGAGACCAGATCATCTGTCAGTTCGAATCCGCTTCACCGGCCGGCGGGGAGGCGAGCGTGCGATTTTCAGTCGCGCTTCCAGTGCTGCGCAGCGCGCGCTTCGAATGGGCTCTGGAAAAGCTGACCGAACTGGGTGCGGCAGAAATCATACCCATCATCCTGGACCGCAGTGTCATCACATATGATGCCGAGGAAAAGTTATCTGCCACCAAATTTCAACGGTGGCATTCCATCGTTCGCGAAGCGAGCGAGCAAAGTGAACGGGCCCTGATACCAGATGTGGTTTCTCCGGAAAAATTCTCAGATTTTGTCAAGAGGCAAGAGCTTGTTGCAGCGACCAAATTTATTGGCGCTGAGAGGGCTGATGCACAGCCGATAAACGATGCAATAAGCAGCACAAGTGGCACCAAAAATATATGCATCGCCATTGGTGCCGAAGGCGGATTCACCGACGAAGAATTTGCATTATCTTTCACTCATGGTTTCACGCCGATTTCTCTAGGCAAACGCATACTCAGGGCTGAGACGGCCGCCGTCTATGCCGCATCAGTGCTGGTTTCCCGACTCGACAAGTGAAAGAGATCTCTTAGCACCACTAGAGATATCACTTAGGCAACACACTATCAGACGGAACGCTATGAAAGCGTGTATTCATCACATCTTTCAGCTGATAATATTTGGCGGTACAATGGCAAGGTCGAGGTCAATAAATTGACCTTTTTTTGAGCCTGTAAACGCGGTATCGACTTGACAAATTCCCCGTTTCCAGGTCTTATAGTAGGTGTTGCTGGAGGCATCATATGTGATGCCAGTTTGCCCGAACGGAAGGCATGAGTGTGGCTGACAACTTAGCTCGCATCAAAGAGACAATCGGCAATCGTCCGGTCAAGCTCATTGCTGTGACTAAATCCGCAAAGCCCGCTCAAATAGAGGAGGCTTACTCCTCTGGTGTCACCGAATTTGGTGAAAGCCGAGTTCAAGATGTCCTTGCCAAAATGAAAGTGCTGCCACCACCAGTGGTCAACAATTCAAAATGGCATTTTATCGGTCACCTTCAGACCAACAAAGTGAAGCAAGCGATCGGGAAATTCGCTTTGATTCATTCGGTCGACTCACTCCGCCTTGCTCAAGAGATTTCCAAAGTTGCCACCAGTCGCGAGCTGATTCAACCGGTGCTCTTGCAAGTAAAAGTGATGGAAGATGCTGATAAAACAGGCTTTACTCCAGACGAGTTGCGCGCCCAGTTCGCTCAGATCAAAAATCTGCCGGGCTTGACAATTGAAGGTCTAATGACCATCACGCCACTCACTGAAGACAAACAAGTCTGGCAAAAATGTTTTGATGGTCTTCGTGACCTGAGAGACGAGTTGGAGAAAACGTTCGATGTAAATCTGCGTGAATTATCGATGGGGATGAGCACTGACTGGCAAGATGCAATCAAATGTGGTGCCACAATGGTGCGGATAGGTTCGGCAATATTCAAAGAGTGATGTGATTTTTTTCCTGGTAAGGAACGGTGGGGAATCTGGTAAGGCGTAACTTGATTTATTCGAGTTAGAGGAGGAAATGTAAGTGAGCATCGTTACAAAGTTCAAAAGTTTCTGGTTTGGTCCTGCGGACAACTATGAAAGAGAAGATTTCGAAGATTTGTTCGAGACGTCAGACGAAGTTTATGCGACAAACGGTCAGTTGGCGCTCGAACCACAACCTGTAGATCCGGTAAGAGCTACACGGTCAACCATTACACCGAACTACAGCAGCAAAGTCGTAGACCATCCAAGCGCCCAAGCCTCAAGCGAAGTTCTGGTTATCGAACCAAGACAGTTTGAAGAGTCAATCGAAATTGTCGAGCACCTCCGCGCTCGCAAATCGGTTCTGCTCAACTTGCACATGCTGGACAACGAACAATCACAGCGCGTAGTCGACTTCTTGTCGGGTGCTTGCCATGCGATTGACGGTCACCAGCAGCGCATCGGCGACGGCGTCTTCTTGTTCGCTCCGTCGACAGTGGTAATCAGCTCGGAAACCAATTCTTCCAAAGCAATCAAAGACGCTTTCTGGAATAAGACTCAGGTTCTCTAAGAAGATTCCGAATCAATAGTTGTGTGGATATACAGATGCGCTGGAGCAATCCAGCGCATTTTTGTTTCATCGGCGAGGCGGCTCTGTCACTTGCGGCTCTGTCACTTGCCCAGGGGCACACCGATACCCATATCACGAGCCAGATCATCAAATTGCTTTTTATATCCTGGTCCCTGAGCAACATCGGGCTGCGAATGGACAGTCTTAAAACCTGCAATCGGCGCATCAAAAACGCCTGCTGGAAAAGCCACATTACGCTCAACGCGTTCAACTTTGAAATCAGTGGAAGTTGTTCGATCCGACCTATCATGAGTGATTGCCAGTGGAACGCCACCTGACGCTGGAACGTGCAGAAAGGTGTTCAGGAACTTAGTCAGCACAGGATTCCTGACAACATCCCTGAGGACGTAGAAATTGGTGTGCAGAACGCTGGAGGTACTTCTCGTCGAAAATTCCGGAAGTGCAGACTTGTCAACATTATTGGACAGCTTCAGCGTAATACAAACGGCGGGCACACCAGCAAATTCGACAACCTTTTGAGGCATATGCGACATGTCAGCCTCGATTGCCGGCTGTCCGGTTCGTTCACGAAACCCAGCGATAGACTCTTTCATTACCGTCTTAGCTTGCGGATTGAACCAGACAATTTCATAAGTTGGCTTCTTGCAAATCAAATTCAGTCCAGCAACTGGATATTCGATGCGGCAACCATTTTCGTTTATATAAGTATTCTCCAGACCGAAGTTATTGCGAGCGTGCAAAATCGTGCCCCGCTCAACTGACTTTGTCTTCTTATCTGCACCAACGGCGGCCACCGGATGCAACAGCACTGAAAGCGAAAAGCAGAGCGTGGATAATTTTCGCAGAGGAGTCATCTAACTAACCGCAGCAGGTAATGTGCGCGCCTCTATTTTATTGCGAGTCTCAACCGAAATTGGCACCGGTTTTCTCGTCGTCAAATCTATAAGCACCATGACCTCTTCCGATACAGCGCAACATTTTCCATTCAGAAAAATTGCCTGACCTACCTTAACGGAGGACTTCCCGAACGAATTGATTTTGGTTCCGACCTGAACTGTGCCCGGGAAATTCATTTCCGCCAAAAAATCCAGCTTGACGCTAGCAATGACAAAAGTCGTCCCTGGCTCACTCAACGCATCCATGCCGTTAAAAAGCGCTGAAACGCGCCCCTGCTCGAGCAAAGTTGAAAACACGGCATTATTGACGTGCCCCAGGGCATCAGTATCGCCGTAACGCAATGACACCGGCGTCCAACAGTGATACAGGCTTGCATCGGTAAGTAAATCAGTAGGCATAATGACTCCGGTTTCAGACTAAACTTTGGAAATAATTACAACACACAACAGCAGACTTAGTAACCTTTCGGAGTGAGAAATCAATAGCCAAACGCCACGCGATGAAATTACGCTCTCCTAAAATCAGGTGATTTTTCCTCGGCGTGCCAGGCGGAGCAGGGTATGCGACAGAAGAATCGGAATAACCGCAACGTTCCTTGCGAAGGCAACCGGCCAGAAGTACCCCGGAGTTGCCGCGCTCTTACCTTTTTTGGTTTCAACTAAAGCTTTCGCCAAACTGCGCAAATGTTCAGGTCCGAACGGTCCATCATTGATTTGCGAAATCAACTTCATGGGCAAGCCACTTTCGCCATGAAGAGCGCCGCACAACGCACCGACAATTGCAGCGTTGCTGTCGGTGTCGCCACCAGCCATGATGACAGACTGAATAGCTGTTAATGGGTCATCACCAAAACGCAAAAAACCAAACACAGCAAGAGACACGCTATGATTAACAAAACCACTGCAGCCAAGCCGCTTTCGAGCATCATCAACAGATGCCTTCTCTAGCGCCAATTCTCTAGCATTACTCAAGGCTTCTTTCAAAGATTTGTCTTGAACGACTTCAACAGATTGATCGTACAATCTCAACAGCCACTCATCACCATATACGACACCATTAGTCTTGCCATTATTCTCGGTGTCAAGTTTCGCACCGGCGGCCGCACTCTGCCCCACCCCCGTATCAGAAATCACTTGCGCCTGCCTGTCTAAACCCGCTCTGACACAAGCAGCGGTCATCTCAGCTACAAACAACGCCCCTTCAACGCCCCGAGCGTCTGTGTGCGTGATATTAGCCAGTCCGATACCGAATTGATTTCGCAGCTCGCTATCGTCGTAGAAAAACGCTCCCAGTATTGCAGCACGCATCGCGGCGCCGTTTCCCGCAGAAGGAATTCCGGTGTTCTTCGAGCCCATCAGAATTTTCATACAAGAGTAGCTCGTCGCCTGACCAACCCCAAAAGGCATACGACAAAACCATCCCAACATCGCAGTACGAAATCTGTTCACCGAATAGTCAAGGTCGGGCGGAAACTTTATAAGGGACTGCGCGATCAGGGCGGACTGCTCTGTGTCATCACTGACGAATCCGATATTCCCAAGCAAATAGTAACGATCAACTGCAGAACCAAATTGAGATTGAATCGAATCTGCTTCGAGTCCCTCCAGATACAAACCGAGTGCGTCGCCTACTGCCGTCCCAAGCAATACACCAGCGAATCTGTCATAGAGTAAATCGGCTTGGCTCAAGTTAGTTGTGGTGGACATCGCTTGTGCTCCATAGACCACAGATATAATTGCTTCAATACCCAGATGAGGCAAATCAATCTCATGTCCAGCCAGCCGCTCCACTCGACTACCATAGGCAGGCTAATGATCGCTGCACTCGGGTCGACATGTTTGCTAATCGACCCAGCGTATGCTGAAACTTCATCTAACTGGCAGGTTTTGCGTCCGATCGGTGGATACTTTTCAGTTCGGGTTCCCAAATTAGTAAATCAATCGGACCTACCATCCAACAACGGCGTGAAAATGCGCTCGTGGACAATAGCTTCCGGCGGCAATATTTACACAGTGGTGGCCATGTATTCGGCAAAATCAGATTTCAAATTTCTGATTGCAGACCCGGCCAATTTTCAAAATCGGGTTATTAACGGCTTCACATTTCAAGAGAGAACCGCGCCAAGAACAAAAGACAGTTTACCTACGCGCACTCTCTTTCACTATTCAAAAAATCATGCCGTCATGATTTCTGAGTCAGCACCGCAACTTCCCAGCGTCAATGACCGATTTTTCAAGTCAATTGAAATCGAAGACAATCGCGTTGTGCCTATGAAAAAAATCATTGATGCAAAAAGCGGATTGTCATTTCTTTTTCCTGCGGAATTCAAATCAGAAGATGGCTATTGGACAGGGCAAGACAATGACAATAACTATGCCGTCGAAATCGCACCGATAAGTAAAATGTCAGAGAGCGAACAACTGAGATACATGCAAGACTTTGCTGACAGGATAGGGACAAAACGAAGCAGCGACAAAGTCACCAGAGTGCAAGGCTATAGAGCACGCGAATTTTGCCACGGCAACGGCAAGTTTTTGATTGTCGTTTCTCCGTCGTGGGGCTATACCTTTGCCTGCATAGGCGCAGACGACTCCGCATCGACAGTCAAAGCTCGAAACAACTTCTTTAACAGCATCAAAATTGTACGGTAATGACGAGCAGTTAGCTCGCCTTGCTATTAGACAAGCGAGCTTGCGTCATCTTCACTGTAAGATTGAGCACTTCTTGTGTCTGTTCAGTGATTTTGATAATTTCGGAGCATCTCGCCTTTCGGTTTTCAGCCACCGCCAGTAGTAGCTTGTCATTTTCCGGCTCGGCAGCTGCGCTTATACCTGACCATTTCTCAAATTCCGAGGCGGCATCAGTTCTTTCCAAATCAAGTGCTGCTGTGATGTTTGAAATATCTCGCTTGAGTCGATCTAAAGACTTTGGAGATAGAGCCTCAGCTTCGCCCTTGGCGATCTTTATGTACGACATCAAACTGTTTTGCTCAAGCTCGTGAAGTCTAAAAATGAGGTCCGCTGGAACCGCCGAATCCTCAGATTTCTCGCAATCGCTGAAGCTCTTCAAGAATGAACAAACAGAATTACTTATTTGCACGATCTGACTATTCATGGTTCTGGAAGAAGACGGCAGAGCGTCTATCAACATTTTCAAAATTGCAAGACGTCTTGTAATCGCATCAACATAAGAGAGTATCCGCTGAATAGAAAGATTTCTTCTCTTAATTGAGTCAAGAGACAAGCTAAGACTTTGAATCGAAATTTCCATGCTTGCTGCGAGAGATATGGCGTTCACTCCTCCTTCCACGTCAACCCCGACATTGTTTTTCAACTGTTCAAGTCGATCCTGTTCTGATGCGATAGAAACTTCGAGGCGATGCTCCAGGTCTTTTGAAGAAGCTGCGATTTCGCGCGCTTGCGATAGGCGGCTCTGCAATCTAGAAAGCGCGTTAGTAACGCTGCTATCCGCAGCGGCCACTGCATCTAGAAGAGATGACTTCAAGTTATTGAAACGGCTATAAGCATGTTGCCCAAGTAGTATTGCCTTTTCCAAAATCGCATCTTCTCTGCTTGGTTGGGCGGGTTGAGCTAAACCCGATTCGAGCAACTGCACTTTAGATTCGAATTCTGCTACCGATTTCTCATACTTATCCCAAAGTTTAGATCCCAATTGCTTAGCAGCTTGATCTTGAAATTCTTTCATTGCCGACGCCTCTCGCGCCTGAACAATATCAATAGCACGGGTCAGTCGGTCTTCAAGGTGCGCTGAAGATACTTTCTTTAAAATCTTCTCTGTTTGATTTAACGTCTTCTCTGTACTTACCTTTGACAGATGAATCTGTTTGACTGTGTAGAGCTTGCTGAGCGAGTGGTCCAGATCGGACTTTTTCTCTCTCAGAAGTTTGGTTCGTTGTTGTTGCTGAGCCATCTGCTCTTCCAGCTCCTTCAGACGACCGTCGCGTAAACGCCTCTGCTCCGAGTTCAATTTTTCTTGGTAATGCTGGCTGCGTCGATGCCGACGTGAATGTCGAATTTCCTTCTGTAAAGATTTTTCGCTAGAAACAGAGGCTGCAAGCTCCTCGCCGCATGTTTCAATTTCGACGCAAAGTCGAAAATATTTTCGATCGATTCTGCGCGCCAATCGCTCATCAACACTCAGTAGGAAATATGGGCGTCGGAAACTCGGCAAACTCCACGGGATCATCAGAGGATGCGATTTTCGTTCTGAGAGAAAAACGCAAGCCACAATTACCGGTGCCACCAGCACCACTATGACTGTCCATATCAAAGTCGCTACTACTGGGTCCATGAAGGCACCTGCGCTTCGTATACTGGCATTATACTCGCGCGGAGTGAGTGACTGGAAATATAGACGTGACGTGGCTTAGTTTGGGGCATCCGGGACGGATGCGCTCCATGAAGTATAGGAAGCTCAGCTGTTACTGAGCTTTTGCGACGAGCCAGACTTTTGAGTTCGGAACGGCGATCCACGGCTGCGGATTGGTGGCGACGTTGTTTACGTACAGACTCCAGTGCAGATGCGGTCCTGACGCGCGTCCTGTCGCTCCGACTGTGCCCAGCTTCTGACCGGCTTCAACTTCCTGTCCCACTTTGACGCCGACGGAGGTCATGTGAATGTAGATCGAAACTACACCTTGCCCGTGATCGACTGCGACGCAATTGCCGTGCAAGCGCCACTTGAGCCCGACCATTACTACTTTTCCCGGCGCGCATGAAACAATAGGGCTGCCCGCAGGCGCTCTAAAATCCAAACCGGAATGGTAATAGTCATCCAACAATTTTCCATTGACGACGCGCTTCTGTCCAAATTTTGATGACATCGGATATTTGGAAGGTACGGTGAAAATACCTGTCCACATGCGCTTTTCAGAAATTGTAGATTTAGCAGCAGCGATTCCTTCTTCTTCACCGGGCGAGGTCAAAAAATTGTCTTTCGACTTTGGCAAAGTCAAATATTGAATTGGAAATTTACCAGCTTTAACAGAAAGATCGATTTTGTTATCACCGACAAAAGCTGCATATTTGCCTGGCTTCAAGTCAGCCGGAATGCCAATCAGAGCAACAAATTGCTTGCCATCACCTGAACCGGACTTAGGGAAAAGTTTGTAAGTGTGATTGTTGAATGCCACCGAAGACGGTGGCGGCTCGGAATCACCGGCAGTCGCTGTCAATTCGACTGTTTCGCCTTGCGACGGTGCAGCGTTGGTGACGGTCAATTCTGCGGCTTGTACAGATTGGAAGTTGAGAAAGAGAGAAAAGACGGATAAAAAGATCATCGGAGCAAGCCAACGCTCCAACACACTTCGAGCAATGATCAAATTTGAATTCCTATTCGCTATTACGGTTCGTCAGCAGAGCCTTCACCAGCCGGTACCAGACGGTCGATTGCTTCACGCAAAGCATCGATTTTTTCAAGCGGCAGTGCAATGCCCTTCTTTGTCGGCTTTTCTTCCTGGTCTTTGTCCATGTACCATTCGCGAATGTGCAAATATTTTGTGCCGCGGTATTCGCCGATATAGACGTTTATGGTTTCGCCGCGTGCCTTTTCGTGAACTGTAATTCTCTCTTCCAAGGGACTTTCCTCCTGTGCCAAACACAGTTGCCGGTAGTAATGCTCCGATTGGCTTTGACGACGAGGCACTCGGGACGAGTACGGTCCATTTCAAATCATGCCAAGAAGAACGGACATCCTCACACAAGTATATATAAATACTACACAGATCAAGATCTAATTCTAGATCAGTATAAGATCTACCCTTCAGATGCTTTAACTTAAACATGAGTCAATTCATAGATCACGTCTTTATAGAAGTACGGTCCGGCGACGGCGGCAACGGCATAATCGCCTGGCGGCGCGAAAAGTACGAGCCCATGGGCGGTCCAGCCGGTGGAAACGGTGGTCGCGGCGGACACATATACTTCGAGGCGACTCGAGATATAAACACGCTCATAGACTTCAAGTTCAAGAAGCGAATCGAAGCGCGACCCGGAGAACGCGGTCGCAATAAGGGAATGCACGGCAAGAACGCCGAAGACACGGTGGTGCGAGTGCCCATCGGAACTGTGATTAAAGACGCTGAAACAGGCGACATAATCGCAGACCTGGTGCTCGACCACCAGCGCGCCATGGTGGCTCAAGGCGGTCGTGGCGGTCGTGGTAACGTCATGCTGGCCACCCCGCAAATGCGAGCGCCGCACTATTGCGAACCTGGAGAAGCAGGCATCGAGCGGAAACTCGAGCTTGAGCTGAAGATACTTGCCGACATTGGCGTAATCGGGTTGCCAAACGCTGGAAAATCAACGCTACTGTCTGTGGTATCAGCAGCGAAACCCAAGATAGCGGACTACCCATTTTCTACATTGGAACCGCAGCTTGGCGTGATCAAGACAAAAAGCGGCAACGCCCTGGTGATGGCGGATATCCCGGGTCTGGTGGAAGGCGCCTCAGAAGGCGTCGGTCTCGGACACCAGTTCTTACGACACGTAGAGCGAACCAGATTGCTCATTCATCTGGTCGATATATCGTCGGAACATATCGAACAAGATATCGATACGATCCGCGACGAATTGCGCTTGCACAGCGAAGATCTGGCTGCACTTCCTCAACTTCTCGTCTGTAACAAGGCTGATCTGGTCGATGAAGACGACGCCAAATCCATCATTGAGCGCTTGAAGAAACACTACAAGACGGCAAAGAACGAAAAACAGAAAGAGTTGTTCAAAGGCGAAGAGATAATGCTTATCTCCGGGGCAACCAGGCAGGGAGTGGATCATTTAATCGACATCCTGGAAGAAGCGCTTGCCAAGTTAAAAGAAGCACAACCTGAGCCGGCTGAAATCATATTCTTCGACCCCAAATCTCAGGAGCGCCCAGACAGTAGCTTCCAGATTCACCGAAAGAAGGGTGTCTTCTTCGTTGAAGGCGACCGCGCCGCCCGAATAGTGTCTGTCACTAATATGCGGGACCCGGATTCGATTCATCACATGATTCAAGTGCTTCGAGCTATGGGCATCATCGACGCACTGATTGCAGAAGGTGCCAAAACTGGCAGCGAAGTGGTAGTTGGACAAACCACCTTCTCATTTGGCGAAGAATTCGGCTAAGACAAAAAATCGCCCGTGCTTAGCGCGGACGATTCAAATGACTCTTGCGAAAAGTGCTTACTTCTTATCAGCAGCCGCAGTGGCTACTTCTTCAGCACGTTCCCATCGTCTGATATCGGCTTCTCTTGCCTTGATTTTTTTCTTGCGAGCTCTTTCAGCGACCTTTTGAGCACGCTTAACGCCTTTTTGCTGTGGCATGTGTCCGTTCCCCATCTAAACCAGTGCAGTCTATGCAGCGTGCTGCCGACTTAATATACAGAGGGAGATCATACTACACCCAGAGATTGCCAAGATACTCGATGCCACTCTGAAACCCACTTGGCAATGATTCAACGATTACTTTACCGATTGGCGGAAAGAGCGTAATCCGCTCCAGGTCTGCAACTGGAATGAAATCTACTGCCGCCAGAACAGGTTCGTTACCCAATTTCATAATTCCGCCAACAACTCGGGCTTTTATGTAGATATTGACAATGTGATGCATGCGGTCCGGCGCGATCGCTTCCGAAAGGAAAACAAACCGCTCTACTGCGACGTCAAGCCCGGTTTCTTCCTTTATCTCCCGCACCGCGCATTCGAAGAAGGTCTCACCGTACTCCAAACGACCGCCCGGCAAAACCCAATACTGGCGGTTGCCTTTGCGGTGTTTGACGAGAAGAATTTTGTCATCCTGAATGACGATGACTGACACGCGCGTCGTCGGAATCGTATGTCCAGGTTTCTTCTTGAATCTCGGCTTGGGCAATTTCCTGACCCGCAAAACATCCTGCATGAATTGTAGTGCACTGGACTCGCAGCAGTTTTTCCTTTTGATTGCAAATCGCAACGACGAGGACCTCTAAAGCCGGAAATGCGGCGAATTTCTGCTAATTTTATTACTCGTTATCAGCCAAACACCTTGGAATCAAAGATATGACTCCCGAAGAGCTTGAAGGAAAATTACGCGATGCCGAGCGCAATGCGATTACAGCACTAGATGCGGTGAACGACTCGGCGCAGTTGGAAGAATTTCGCCTCAAGTTTATGGGCAAAAAGGGCGAGGTCACTGGTATTTTGAGCGGCGTTGGTCAGCTTGATAAGGCAGACCGCGGGCGTGTCGGCTCACTTGCCAACTCGGTAAAGACAAATATCGAGGCGGCTTTCGAGACGCGAAAGCGAACATTTTACGACCGTGAATTGAATGCCAGACTGGCAACCGAACGCATCGACGTTACGTTGCCAGGCACCGGAATGAAACCCGGGCACATTCATCCGCTCACTCAAATTACCAACGACATTATCGAAATTTTCCATGGCATGGGCTTTTCTGTCGCCGATGGTCCGGAAGTCGAAACCGACTATTACAACTTCGATGCACTCAACACACCCGATCATCACCCGGCACGAGATTCACAAGACACGTTCTACACGAACGTGAACGGCTCGGTGCTCCTTCGCAGCCAGACATCAACCGTGCAGGTGCGCGTCATGGAGAAAGCCAAACCACCGTTGCGCATCATCTCCCCCGGCCGCGTCTACCGCAATGAGGAAGTGAATGCCCGCAAATATCCACTGTTTCACCAGCTGGAAGGTTTGCTCATCGACAAAGACGTGACATTCGGTGAGCTCAAAGGCTTATTGACCGAATTCATTCGCTTGTTCCTTGGCAAGCCTCTAAAAACACGTTTTCGACCCGACTTTTTTCCATTCACTGAACCGAGCGCTGAACTTGACAGCCAGTGCCCATTTTGCATGGGAAGTGGCTGCAAAGTTTGCGGTCACCGAGGCTGGCTCGAGTTACTCGGATGCGGCATGGTCGACCCCAATGTTCTGCGCGGATGCGGAATAGACCCCGAAGAGTGGAACGGCTTTGCTTTCGGCATGGGTATTGAACGCGTTGCCATGCTGAAATACGACGTCAACGATATCAGGCACTTCTTCACAAACGATCTCAGGTTTCTCGAACAATTCTGAAAACCGCATGCCTTCTTCGTTTTATTCATGCACACTTCTATTTAACTGAGGATTCCTAATGAGACTGTCCTTCGATTGGCTATCAGAATATGTTGACCTGACAGGTATAACGCCTGAGGTAGTGGCAGAAAAGCTCACTATGGGCGCATTTGAAGTGGAAGAAATTCGCAAAGTCGGTCCGGATATCGAAGGACCAGTGGTGCTCGGCGAAATTATGGAAATTCTTCCGCATCCTAATGCCGACAAGATTCGTCTCACCAAAACCCGTATTGCGCCAGGTGAAGACCCACTGGAAATCGTGTGCGGAGCACAGAATATTGAAGTCGGACAGCGAGTGCCAGTCGCTTTGCCGGGTGCCAGAGTAATCAACCGAAAAGACGGGACTGCGCTTGCCATCAAAGCTTCAGCAATTCGTGGCGTGCAGTCGAACGGCATGCTTTGCTCGCCGCCTGAACTAGGAATTGTTCCGGCAGGTGTCGAAACGCCGGAAAGCTCAGGCATTTTGATACTAAAACCATCCCAGGGCGAACTGGGCACAGACATCAAAAAGCTTTTCCATCTCTACCCCGACTATGTTCTTATCGTTGAACCGCGCTCGAATAGAGGCGATGCTTTGAGCGTGATAGGTTTGGCCAGAGAAGTGGCGGCACTCCTCAATCGCCCTCTCAAGCGCCCTGATTGGAAGTTGGAAGTAGCTGAAGACGCAGCTCTGAATTTCGACGTAAAAGTAGAAAACTTAGATGATTGCCCATTCTTCACGATCAGACGTCTGAGCGGGTTAAAAGTCGGACCATCACCGGACCTGATAGCCAGAAGGTTAGAGGCGGTGGGCGTGCGTTCGATCAACAACGTCGTGGACATAACAAACTACGTCATGCATGAATACGGACAACCGCTTCACGCCTACGATATGAACAAACTGGAAAAACCGGAAATCACGGTCAGACGAGCCAAGCAAGACGAAAAAATGGTCACTCTCGACAGCAAAGAGCGCACCATGAGCGATGAAGTTTTGGTGATCACAAACGCAGGAAAACCTGTCGGCGTGGCCGGTGTCATGGGTGGTGAAAACAGCGAAATCAGCGACTCTACAACAGAGGTCGCCCTCGAATCAGCGACCTTCAATCAAGCCAGAGTGAGACGCGGCGGACGATTGCTCGGGCTTGCCAGCGAGAGCAGTTTGCGTTTCGAGCGCGGCGTTGATGTGGGCACTACAGCCGAAGCATCAGACCGAGCCACATTCCTGTTTCTCAAATATTGCTCTGGCAACGGTGCTCCACGCGTCGGCAAACTGGAAAAAGCCGGCAGCGACGAAACCAAAACACTCTCTGTCGACTTGCGATTAGCCCAGTTGAAGCGCTTTCTCGATGCCGAATTCAGCGTTGAACAGGTAACCGAGTATTTGACTCCACTGGGTTTCAAAGTCAGCAAAAAAGACGACAAAACCGTCTCAGTTGCTGTGCCCAGTTTCCGTCAATCAGATGTGACTAGAGAAATCGATCTGATTGAAGAAGTCTGCCGAATCTGGGGTTATGACAATTTACCGGTACGCATGCCGAAAGCCGCAGTAACGGCTGATCCAGCAGAAGATACGGTGGCTAAGACACGGTCAATATTGGTCGCCGCCGGACTCAGCGAAGCCTGGTTGAGCAGCCTCACGGCTGCTGATACTAACCCAGCGACCGCTTCGTACAGCACACAAAAACGCGACACTCTCGTAGAAGTGCTCAATCCACTCTCTGAAGACCACCAGGTTTTGAGACAGAGCCTGATGCCGGGTCTGATAAAATGCGCCACCTACAACCAGGATCACGGACGCAAAGATGTGTGGATCTTCGAAATCGGGCGTACTTACAGACGCTTGAAAGATGGTGAAGAAGACACTTTCAAAACTGGTGTAAAAGAAGAACTGAAAGTCGCCGGTGTGCTCATGGGCGACCGAAAAATGACAGCATGGAAGGGTCAGGAAGGCGCAGACGCAGATTTCTACACAGCCAAGGGCGTCGTCGAAAATTTGCTTTCCAGTCTCGGCATCGACTTGAAGAGAGTTCGTTTCTTCAACCCGAAGGAAACGAATATCTTGCACCCATCTAGAAGTGCCCAAATCGAATTTGATCGCGGCGCTTCCAGGAAGGAAAAGAGCAACAACGGCAATAATCAAACCCCACCGAAAGCAAACACGGAACACATCGGCTATTTAGGTCAGGTGCATCCTGGATTTTCGGACGCAATGGGTCTGAAGCAGAATGCTTTTGTCTTCGAGCTTTCTCTCGATGGCTTGCGCAGTCTGAGAAAACCAAATTCGTTCAAAGAAATTCCCACTGCGCCAGAAACATCAAGAGATTTGACTGTTGATCTCGATGAAGGTGTCGACCATGCGGCTGTAGCATCTTGCATCAGCTCATCGGCCGGAGCGATTCTCAAACACGTTGAGCTGGTAAGTATTTATCAGCCATCCGAAGGTAAGCGCAGCCTCAGTTACAGGCTGAGTTTCCAAGACATTCAAAGAACGTTAACCAATGAAGAAGTAGAAGCCAGCCTGACACGCGTCAGAGACAGTCTGGTGAACCGTCTAGGCGGTTCCTTCAGACTGTAACCGCCTGATCCGGGCACCTGACAGCGAGACTATCGCGAATAAGTCAAGCAGTTCCCGGATAACAAGCGATAGACGGTATTTTGAAAATATCTTCGTTGATAACGTATTGATTCTCTAGGCGGGGTATATTGAACATACGGTTTTGGGCTTAGGTACTGTGGGCGCTTGGTAACTTGATGTATAAGCTGACGTTTCGAATCTGGCTGGCACTGGTAGCGGTAATCGTTTTCGGGGCCGCAGCGTACTTCGCGATGAAGCAATTCCCGTCGGCGCTGATCGGTCTGCCTGGCGTCGTCATCATTCTTGCTGTGCTCGCAGCACCGATCCTCGTTGCTTTCCTCGCCTTTGCCAAGGGTTCAGCTCGCCAAAAAATCATCATCTCTGCGATCGGCATCGCTTTTGGTCTTGCCTATGGACTGGCTGCCAATATCAACTTCGGAACAACCAAACTGCTCCCGAACTTCCAGCTTTTGATCAACGAATACTTGCTGGGAATCATGGCACTTGGTGGGGCTTTGACTTCACTCGCGTTCTGTTCTCTTAAACCTGCCGACGCATTAGACTCCGCCGTCAAAAGGGGAGGTCCTACCGAAGTCGTCATTCCTGATAAGGAAGAAACAACTCCGAAGACGTCTTCAACAAAACTGCCGGCCCAGCCAAACGAACCTCTGACGAAATCTCCTGCCAGCATCTCAAGTACAAATCTCAGGGGAATTCTCGACGACCTTGCTCCGGACGATGCGGCTGGAAACGAGCCGGCTCCGACGAAATCTGGCTTAGCGGGCAGCATGGGTGCTAAAGGAGCCGCCTCGGGCAAACAAACAGAACCAGCTGCCCAAGCACAACCAAGCACTGCACAAGCAGCTTCAACTGCTTCGCCTACTGCTGAAACTCCGACAGCTCCAGCTCCTTCGACAAATCCATCAGATTCGCAAAGCAACCTGAAAAAAGCAACGACCGGCACAGTAGCGTCATCTACGGCGACTCGCTTGCAAGCCCAAAAACGAAAGAGTACCAGCACCTTTACGAAACTGCAGGCCTTGTCCGCTAGCGGCACAGGCGGAATTCGGCCGAAACCACTGGAAACAGCAGGTGGAGACAATGATGCTGACAGCCTGAAATCGATTCTGGACCGGCTTGATACCAAACAAGAGGATGCCTACTCAGCGCCAGACGAAGTAGAGATGGACTCACTCTTCGGTCAAGAAAGTCTTTTGTCACCGCCTGAGGTACCAGACGAACCGCTTTCAATCCCCGAACCAAAACCTGAACCGAAGCCGGAACCTGTAAAACCTGAACCAGTAAAGACGCCGGAACCACCGAAACCGGCCGTCGCGCCCAAGCCGGCAGAACCAGCCAAGCCAGCGCCTTCCGCAGCCAGCGCATCACCCAAACCTGCACCAAAACAGTACGATTCTCCACTGGCGAAAAAGCCGGAAGCATCGCCGAGCCTGTCTTCGATGCTGGATGCGCTAGACGTACCAGCTGCACCATCGACTTCAAGCCCGGCCGCAAAATCCTCAAGCAGCACCTCTAGCACCGCAGGTGGTGCTGGTGCGAAGCAGTTGACTCCGACATCAACTCCGAAACCAAATGTTGTGCCTCCGGCAGCGCCTGCAAAACCAGCCGCAACTGGTCCGAAGGCTCCTACACCGATCTCTACACCTAAACCAGCGCCGCAGACTTCGAAACCAGTCACACCTGTATCGACACCAAAGCCTGCTCCGGTCGAAGCGCCGAAGCCAGCAGCGAAAATCGAAGCTCCGGCTCCGAAGCCTGAAGTGAAACCAGCACCGAAACCCGCTGAAGCTCCCACGCCGGTAGCGAAAGAACCGATCAAGTCGGAACCGATGAGAGAAGAGTCAGGTCTTTTCGAAACCGGACTGGACAAAGAAATCGACGATATTTTCTCAAACCTCGTACCAGCAGAGGCGCAGAAAGAAGTCGCCAAAGCAACCGAAACTAAGGCAGAGTTGGCGCCGGAACCAGAGAAAGAAGTTGAAACTGAGGAACAGATTGCCGATAAACCCAAAGAAGGCGGAGTCTTCGAATCGACGAAAATCGATCAGGAACTCGACGACATCTTCTCCAATTTAGTGCCCGCCGAAGCGCAGAAAGAAGTCGTATCGAAACCTGCGACATCTCAAGCAGCGAAGCCGGCCGAGACAAAGCCAGTCGAAGAAAAGAAACCTGTCGTAGAGAAAAAGCCGGAAGAGAAGAAGCCCGTTGTTGAGGAAAAGAAACCGGAACCAAAACCCGAGCCGAAGCCTGAACCAATTAAGAGTGAAGGCATGTTTGAAGAGTCTGGCTTGGATCGCGAACTGGACGACATTTTCTCCAACCTCGCGCCTTCAGAAGCGCAGCGGAGTGTGACTCACGAGACTCTGGCGAAAGTCAGAGCAGCCGATGCCACAGGCGACCATCCGGCGATCACTCCAGACAACGTGATGCGCAGCAAAGCGCAAGAAGAAATGTCATTCGCCCCGCCATCAGAAGAAGCTGAGTCGAAGAATCTCAAAGAAGCTGCCGTCGAGCCGGATACAACCAGCCTGGACAGTACGGTTGAGGCGAAAACAGAGGTCGTTGAAGCCGAAGTAGAAAAAGAGAGCGAAATCGAAGGCAAATCGAGTAAGTTCACCGAAACACTGCATGCCATGCCGAGTTTGCAGGCCACTGTAGAAGGATTGCTCAGCAATCTGGCCGCCTCGGAGACAGTTAAGACTGAATCGTTTGCACCTCCGAAAGCCAAAGAAGACAATGGCAGCGGTGTAGCAGACAAAGTAATGGATCTGCTGGACAGCCTGGAATCCAGTCACGAGTCACAAGCGGCGCAGGAATCAGCCGAAGCTGCTGCAGAGTCTGCCACAGGCGATATTGTTAGCGACTTGTTTGATACTTCGAGCAAAGAGGCTGAGAAATCGGAGCAACCGAGCGAAGATCATGAAGCAACGCAGATAGAAGCAGATGTAGCAGACTCAACCAAGTCTGAAGAAGCAGTTGTGGAAGAAGCAGTGAGTGCTGTAGAGGCAGAAGAAGCAGCCGAGACCACTGAGCCAGCAAGTTCTGAAGTAGAGAAGGCCGAAGCAGAAACCAGGGCAGAAGCGGAAGCTAAGGCAGAGGCAGAAGCCAAGGCAGAAGGAGAAGCTAAGGCAGAAGCAGAAGCTAAGGCAGAAGCAGAAGCTAAGGCAGAAGCAGAAGCTAAGGCAGAAGCAGAAGCTAAGGCAGAAGCAGAAGC